>JBAWVF010000028.1:0-31817 GCA_037147415.1 Rhodospirillaceae bacterium
GGTGCCATATCAAGCGGAAGATTGCCAGAATTCAGAAAGTGCCACTGTAGTACTACTCTATAAGGCGTGTAAATTAGTTTTTTTGGTTCTACTTTATTATGAGGACAGAAATAGCACACAGGAAAGATCGGGAGTAGAAAGCTTCAGGCCCCGCGGCCCCAATTATTTGTGTGCTATCTTATGATAATCGTATATGATGAGTCACTCTTCAACATAAGGCTGCTGCAAATTTTACTCGTAGAACATACTACATTTTAACATGAGAAATAATAGTTGATATAGTGTTATAGGTAATTGTACTCATGATAAGTTTTCGACTACCCTCGCCGCCGTTGTTCAGGAAGCCCACTACCATGCATGCTGATCAGGATAACCTACCCGAAAGCGATACCCGAGCCTTTGCCGAATATATCCGGACGCTTGGTCGCGGTCCGGGGCGGTCGCGCGCACTAACCTTCGACGAGGCTGAGGCCGCGTGTAGCATGATTTGTGATGGCCGCGCTACACCCGCGCAGGTCGGTGCGTTTCTGGTATTGTTGCGCTATCGCGGTGAAAGCCCGGCGGAGTTGGCCGGGTTGGTTCATGCCCTGCGTTCAACCGTTGCGTTACCGTCACCACGTCCACCGGTTGATCTGGACTGGCCCACTTATGCCGCCGGCCGCACGCGCGGCCTGCCTTGGTACGTGCTTTCCGCTTTGCTCCTGGCAGCAAACGGTGTTCGGATATTCATGCATGGTGGCCACGATTGCGATGCTCCTGCAACGTCTCCAGCCGCGGCGCTCACAATGCTGGGCGTCCCCCTTTCCATGACCTTGGTGGAGGCTGCCGATCGCTTGGTTTCCGCCCGCTTTGCCTATATGCCGCTTGGTCGGCTGTGCCCGAAGCTTCGAGAGCTAATCGATCTGCGTGCAGTGCTCGGGGTTCGTACGATTGCGAATACCGCAGCCCGTATGCTAAACCCGTTGGCGGCGCCGCACCTGATTCAAGGTGTATTCCATCCGTCATACCGCGAGCTGCAACAAGCGGCAGCGGTGCTGCTGGGACAACCAAGGCTTGCCGTCTTCAAAGGCGGTGGCGGGGAAGCCGAACGACCGGCCAGCAAAAGTACTGAAATTTACACCGTTGACCGGGGACGTACCGGCACGGAAAACTGGCCGGCGCTGACACAGGGCGACTCGGGCCGTTCGGAGAAGCTTTCCCCTGAAACGGTTAAAGATGCGCGCCCAATGTTTGAATTGTGGCACGGGACACGCGAAGATGCCGGGGCCGAAGCACTGGTGATCGGGACCGCGGCTGTCGCCGTGCGGCTGCTGGATATGGTCGGATCCGCGGCGGAAGCCGATGTTTTGGCTCGCGAATGGTGGAAACGCAGACCCGCCGCAGTCTGAAAAGAGGAGCGGTCTGAAAAGAGGACCTTTGTCGTGTGAACGACAAAGGTTCCTCGAGTGTTCAGCGTAGAACCCGGCGCAACATGACGCGCAATTCAACTAATTCCGTCCGTACCGTCTCCAACTCTCGACGCAGCCAGCCGGGCAGTTCGCTAACCTCTTGCGCAGCTGAATTGTCCGCAACGTCCTCGTCGATATCTTCCTCGTCATCTTCTTCATCCGGTTCCGGTTT
Source organism: Rhodospirillaceae bacterium (assembly GCA_037147415.1). GTDB lineage: Bacteria > Pseudomonadota > Alphaproteobacteria > Azospirillales > Azospirillaceae > BOG-933. The sequence continues at coordinate 1,621 of JBAWVF010000028.1, forward strand.
GGCCGAGATGACTGCAACCGGCATGACCCGATCTGTCAGTAAGGGTTCGTGCCGGATGAAAGAAAGCTGTGCCGGAGGAGTCGGGGAAACAGCGGCTGGAGGGGACAGGGGCGGAGGCGGTGGTACCGCAAGCGGTGGCGGGGCAGGGGGCGCCGGCTCGGGCTCGGCCGGTGTAAGATCGGACTCCGATTCAGAATCGGTTTCAACTTCGCCGTCACTTTCGAAATCGGCATTCAACCCGCTTTCCGTCGCCTGTTCGTCCTCACCACCGGCCAGACGCGAATCCTTCAACAGGCGTTGAACGCCCTTGATGGTATAGCCTTCACTATAGAGCAGGCGCTGAATCTTGCGCAGCAGCGTCACGTCTTCGGGTCGGTAATAGCGCCGACCGCCGCCGCGCTTAAGCGGGCGAACCTGAGGAAACTTGGTTTCCCAGAAGCGCAGCACATGCTGAGGGACTTCAAGCTCGTCTGAAACTTCGCTGATCGTCCGGAACGCGGTAGCCGATTTGGCTCCGCCGCGTGGCTTAACCGATTCTTTTTCCATGCCCGCCCTCAGGACGTCCCGTCGCCATCGGACTCGGCAAGCACCTGATTGATGCGGTTTTTCAGAACGTGGCTGGCCCGAAACACCAGCACGCGCCGCGGCATGATCGGCACTTCTTCCCCGGTCTTGGGATTACGGCCAATGCGCTGGCCCTTTTGACGCACCGAAAAACTACCGAACGAGGATATCTTCACCATGTCGCCACGGGCCAGAGCGTCAGATACCTCGTCAAGAATGGTTTCAACCAGCTCCGCCGATTCATTTCGTGACAAACCGACTTCCTGATAGACGGCTTCGCTAAGCTGGGCGCGTGTCACAGTACTGCTATTCGGCATGTTCGCCCTCCTGGCCCCCGGTCTTTCCATGACACGGGCAGGAAACCCTAATCTGCGAGACTATCCCCGTCAATTCAAAAGCTTGTAAGTTTGTACGAATCTAGTGTGCGAAGCTCGGTGTGGCGCAACGGCTACCAGCGTACCAGCGCCGAGCCCCAGGTGAAGCCGCCACCCATGGCCTCCATCAGCACCAGATTGCCGCGTTGAATGCGACCGTCGGCCACCGCTTCGGCCAGTGCCAATGGAATCGAAGCGGCAGACGTGTTGCCGTGATGATCCACGCAAACCACGGCTTTGCCGGCCGGCAAGCGCAGCTTTTTGGCCGTACTTTCAATTATTCGAAGATTTGCCTGATGCGGAACCAGCCAATCGAGCTGCTCGGAATCAATGCCGTTAGCGGTCAGCGCTTCGGCGGCGACCTCGGCCAACCGGGTTACGGCATGGCGAAATACCTCCGACCCGTTCATCCGAACATGGCCGGTGGTCCGAGTCGAGGAGGGGCCGCCATCGACGTGAAGCGCTCCATAGTGGCGCCCGTCCGAATGCAGATGGGTCGACAGAATGCCGCGATCGGCAACCGTTCCGTCCCCTTCGCCCGGTTCCAACACCACCGCACCGGCACCGTCACCGAACAGGACGCAGGTGGTGCGGTCGTTCCAGTCGAGAATCCGTGAAAAAGTGTCGGCTCCGATCACCAGCGCGCAGCGGGCCTGACCGAGTCGAATAAAGTTGTCCGCCACCGCCAGGGCGTACATGAACCCCGAGCAGACCGCCTGAATGTCGAGGGCAATCCCGCCTGGCACCCCGAGTCGGGCCTGGACCTTGGTCGCCGTTGCCGGAAAGGTGTTATCGGGAGTCGTGGTCGCCAACACGATCAGGTCAACCCGACTAGCCGGAATGCCAGCGTTGTCGAGCGCGGCTTTGGCTGCCATGATCGCCAGATCCGCGGTGGTTTGCCCGTCAGCCGCCAGATGTCTGCTGCGGATGCCGGTGCGCTGAACGATCCATTCGTCGGAAGTGTCAACCCCCCGCCGAATAAGATCCTCGTTGCTGATCGGTTCGCCGGGAAGACAGGCGCCGCAACCCGCCAGTATGGATCGTATTGCCATTCAGATCGCCGCCGCCTCTAGATCGGAAACAGGGGCCGCCCGCAATCGGGGCAGCTCTTCTTTTATCCGATCGTTGAACCCGTGCATGGCCAGATCGAAAGCCACACAAATGGCATTGGCAAAGCCGAGCGCGTCGGTTCCGCCATGACTTTTCACACACACGCCGCCCAGACCGAGAAACATCGCACCATTATAGCGCCGTGGGTCGGTACGCAGCTTTAGTTTCTTGAACGCTGGCCGTGCCAGTAAATATCCCAACCGCGCCAGCAGCGACGCCTCGAAGGTCCGACGCAGCAGTTCGGAATAAAACTTTGCCGTACCCTCGGCGGTTTTCAACGCGACATTGCCGGTGAACCCATCGGTGACTACGACATCGACCTTGCCGGCACCGATATCATTGCCTTCGACGAAACCGTGAAAGCGCATCGGCAGATCATTGATGTTGCGCAAACGCGCCGCCGCCAACTTGATCGCCTCGTGCCCCTTCTGATCCTCGGAGCCGACATTAAGCAGGCCGACCGTCGGCTCGGTCAGGCCGAGCACGGTCCGGGCGAAAGCCGAGCCCATGACCGCAAACTGCACGAGATTATCCGCATCGCATTCGAGGTTGGCGCCAAGATCGAGCATCACGCTCTCGCCACGCTGCGTCGGAAAGAACGAGGCGATGGCCGGTCGGTCGATGCCCGGAAGCATCTTCAGTACCATCCGTGCCATGATCATCAAGGCGCCGGTGTTGCCTGCGGAAACCACGACTCCGGCCTTGCCGTCGCCGACCGCGTCGATCGCTCGCCGCATGCTGCTGTTACGTCCGGACCGCAAGGCCAAAGCCGGCTTCGCGTCCGCCGCAACCGCGTCGGGGGTATGAATTACGGTCGTAATGTCGCGCAAAGCCGCATATTTTGCCAGCAGCGGCCCGATTCTGTGCTCGTCGCCGTAAAGCAGATAGTTGACCCCTGGATGACGCTCGCGCGCCAATTCAGCCCCGGCAACGACCATATCAGGAGCATGGTCGCCGCCCATGGCGTCAAGGGCAATAGTCAATCGTCCACTCACCGCGATGAGCCTCCCTTACCGGGGTTACGCGGCGGTTTTCTTAACCACTTCACGGCCGTCATAATGACCGCAGGAAGGGCAGATGTGATGCGGCCGCTTCAGCTCGCCGCAATTCTTGCACCCCGCGTATGATTCGGCGGTCAGCGCATGATGTGAACGGCGCATGTTACGGCGCGACTTGGAGGTTTTTTTCTTCGGAACAGCCATGGTCTCTACTCGATCAGTGGTCTTTACCCGATCCGGCGCGTATCGGCCCGGAGTTGAAAGGGCGGCCCGAAAAGGCCGCCCGTCGCGCGGCGGATTCCATACAGGCAATAGGCGGTCGGAGCAAGCAAATAACCGGGGTGCCCGGAGATAAGGAAAACTTTCACCCGATTACTCCGAACCCCGATTACTCCGAACGTTGATAAGCCGTCGGCCCGGCCTTTGCCTCTTATAGACTATCCGTGTGACTTCAGCGAGTTATATAAATCAAGCGCGTCGACCGGCTTCATGTTGCGATGAATAACCTCGTTGACGGCGGCAAGCATTGCCTTGGGTGCATCGGATTGAAAGATGTTGCGTCCCATGTCAACACCGGAGGCCCCTTGTTGAACCGCATTATAGGCCATGGTCAGAGCGTCAAGCTCCGGCAATTTCTTGCCGCCGGCCATGACAATCGGCACCGGGCAACTGGCCGTTATCGTATCAAAGCCGTCATCGACATAATATGTTTTGACATATTGTGCCCCGAGTTCGGCAATGATCCGGCAGGCCAGCCGGAAATATTTGGCGTCGCGGACCATATCCTTGCCGACCGCCGTCACGCCCATCACCGGAATCCCGCAGCGCAGGCCGGCATCGACCAGCCGGGTCATATTGTGAATTGAGCGGGTTTCGAACTCACCGCCGATGAAGACCTGGATGCCGACACCGGCGGCGTTCAAGCGCACGGCGTCTTCCATGTCCATGGCGATCTGCTCATCGGACAGCTCTTTAAGAATGCTCGGTCCGCCGCTGGCCCGCAGCACGATCGGCTTGGGCGAGGCCGCCGGGATCACGGAACGGAGAATGCCGCGCGTGCAAAACAGGGCGTCGCATTGGGGCAGTAAGGGCACGATATTGAGATCGATGCGCTCTAGTCCGGTGGTCGGGCCCTGAAAATAGCCGTGATCAATGGCTAGCATCACGGTTCGGCCGGACTCGGGGTTAAAGGTTCGGGCCAGCCGATTCTTCATGCCCCAATCGAGTTGGTGCGCGCCCTTCAGAAAAAAGCCGGGTGCGGCTTGGGGTTGGCTGGTGGAATAACGCTCACCTTCTTTATCGACTTCCGGCATGATGGACTCACGGTTGAGAATCAGGTCCGGGAGAGAATGCGCCATCGTTCTCGGCTTCGACAAGACGGTTTTCAGACTTTGCCTGCGAGTTCTCCACACAACCGCCATAATGTCGTGTAATAAGCTTGCATGTCAGCCGTTCGTCCCCATCTTTAAGCCGATTTTGCACTAACTCCCTATCTGCACCAACTTAATGAGGAAGCCGCATGTTCTCGTTCATGAAGTCCTTCGTCGGCGTTAAGGGCCAGCAGCTGGGCCAGGACATCGTTAAGGCGATCGTCTCGATCGATCCCGAGTCGGCGACACAGGCTCAGCTGGATCAGATGGAAAAGGACTTGGATAAGGCGGGTGAAGTGATCCAGAAACTTCGCTCCGATTATGATCGCGAAGTTCGCGAATACGAAGCGGCCAAAAAACGCTACGATCAGCTTTTGGCCGCCGCCGAAGTTTTGCAAGGCAGGGTTGATAACCCGGCCACGACCGATAAGGCCGGCATCGAAGCCAGTCTGGCTAAGCTGATCGCCCAGTTGGAGGAACTTCAGCCCGAGGTTGCCAGCGAACAAAAGGATGTGGTCGAGGTCAGGGCCTTACTCGATCAGGCCGAGGCCGCTTACCGTGAAAAGGCCGAGGCGTTGACCAAGGCCAAGCAGAACATCGAGCGCGCCAAGCGTGACATGCAGCGCGCGGAAATCGATCAGCAGCGCTCCGAGGAAAAGGCGCGCCGCGCCGCTGAAGTGGCCGGTCTGCGTAACAATACGACCAACAGTCTGACTGTTGCCACCGATGCCATGCAGCGTCGCGCCGACGAGGCCCGGGCTAAAAGCGAAGCGGCCAAGATGAAGGCCGACACGCTTACGACCTTGACCAAGCCGACCACCGACGACGCCAACATCGCCGCGGCCATGCGCGAAGTGGAAGGCAAGCCGGCGGCCGGCAATCTTGCGGATCGGCTGGCCCGTCTGAAAAAGTAAGCCGGTTTGAAAAAGTAAAATAGTGAGGTCATTGCGATGGCGGCGGCCCCCGGTCGATCAGTGCGTCTGATCGACCGGGGGTGTCGTCTTGTCGCCGTGCTGCTACGGGCTACGGCTTCGTTCCGTGCGGACCGGCTTTAGTCTCTCTTAATTAAGACTGATGAAGCGGTGAAATTCTTAAGAAGTAAGCGCCTTCGGAGCGGATTTTAACACCTATATTATCTCCGGTATCTTTTGATGTTTGTTCAAAAGTCTTTGAACAAACCATGTTGATCAGTGGAGGTAACCATGTCTCTGTTTTGGACAGCGCTTGATAAGGTATTAATCAATGCCACAGCGACCGAAGCGGCATTTGCTTCGGCTTGGGATAGCGTCCCCGCAACATCGACCTCGGCAAACCGGAACAACTCGGCTTTCCGGCTGGAAATGCCGGAGCACCGCCCCTCAAAGGCAGCGTAAGGCTTCAGACGAGCCGCGCGGCCGGGCGGAAAGCGGGATCGCTTGGCGGAACGCACCAGCGGATCAAGCGGCGACTGATCTCGGGAAGGGAAAGCACCAACGGTGAAACGCCGGCCTCGATGACGGCGCCCGGCATGCCGCCGATCACGCAGGTTTCCGGACTTTGAACCAGGACCGGAAAGCCCTTGGCGGCGAAGCTCCGGGCGCCTGCGGTGCCATCGCAGCCCATGCCGGTCATCACCACCGCCACCGGTGAACTCGTGGCCGTAATCACCGAGCGGAACAGCGCATCGACCGAGGGGTGAATGGTTCCGTCGGAGGGGTAGGTGCGGGCTAAAACCAAACGACCGCCGCGCTTCCGCACCGCTGAATCCTCACCGCCCGGCAGAATGACGATTTGTCCCGGCCGCAACTCCATGCCGTCCTGGCCCTCAACGACGTCGAGGCCGGTGTCAAAGGCAAGATGACGGGCAAAGCTGGTCGTGAACAACGCCGGCATGTGCTGGGCGATGACGATCGGACAGTCCAGCTTGCCGGTTGCACGCAGAAAATCGGTCATGATCCGGGGGCCGCCGGTCGAGACTCCGACCGCCACCAGATCAACTTTTGCCGGAGGCGCAACAATCGGGCGGTAATCGGGCGGGCGGTAATCGGGCGAGGCGGGATGAACGCGCGCAGGTTTGGTTGGCCGGGGATCGGCCCAATGCAAGATTTTCTCGCGCAGTTCCCGGTCGATTTGAACGATATCGAGCTGAACGAAGGACGAAGACTTTGAAATAAAATCGACCGCTCCCAGCTTTAAAGCCTTGATCGTTTGCTCAGCCCCCGGTTGGGTCACACTGCTGACGACAATAATCGGGACCGGCCGATCTTCCATGATTTGCTTGGTCGCGGCCAACCCGTCCATGCCGGGCATCTCAATGTCCATGGTGATAACATCGGGGGCCAACCGCTTGGCCATATCAACCGCGCTGCGCCCGTCGCGCGCCTCGCCGACCACTTCGATTCCGTTGGTCCGTTCAATCATCTTGCGAATGGCCAAGCGCATGAAGCCGGAATCATCGACAACCATGACTCGAATGCGCCGCCCGGCCGCTATTTGCGCTGCATCCATGATTCAGGACAACCCGACACCGTCGGCATTGATTTGAACCGAGGCCTCGGCCAAGCGGAACAAATCATCGCCGTCGAGAATAAGAATCACCCGCCCGTCGCCGAGGGTCGAGGCGCCGCCGACACCCGGAATTGCCGCAAGTTGAGGATGAATGTCCTTTACAAACAGATCCTGGCGCTTGTAGAGCCGATCGACGATCAGACCGATACGTTGGCGCCCGTCTTCAATGACCACAACGGGAAACCGGGCCGGCACATCGCCCGGTGACGGATGTCCGAGCAATCTGGTCAGCGGAAATACCGGCAAAAAGCGGTCGCGCAATAATATTGCACTTTGGCCGCGAACTATTTGAACTTCAGACGCGGTTATTTGGCAGGTCTCGGCCAGATAGCGTTCGGGGATCGCCATCATGTTGTTGTCGGCCGCGACGATCAGTGCCGATTGAATCGCGGCGGAAAGCGGCATCGACAATGTAAAGGCGGTTCCCTTGCCGGTCTGGCTGTCGACTTCGATCGCGCCGCCGAGACGGTTGACCGCTGTCCAGACCACATCCATGCCGACGCCGCGCCCGGAGGTTGCGGTCACGGCAGCCGCGGTTGAAAAGCCGGGCTGGAAAATAAAGCGGCAGACCTCGCGGTCATTAAGGCGCGCCGCTTCGGTTGCCGAGACCAGTCCGCGTTCGACGGCAATGCGTCGGACGACGGCGACGTCAAGACCGGCGCCGTCGTCGCGCACCTCGATAATCACTCGGTTACCCTTGCGAAAGGCACGCAAGTGCAAGGTGGCCGGCACCGGCTTGCCGGCATCGCGTCGTCGCTCGGGGGATTCAATGCCATGATCCAGCGCATTGCGGACCATGTGCATCAAGGGATCGGCCAGCGCTTCGACCATGCCCTTATCGATCCGAACGCCGCCGCCGTCGATTTCCAGCCGAACCTGTTTGCCGAGATCGCGGGCCAAATCGCGCACCAGCCGGGGAAAGCGTCCGAATACGGTGTCAACCGGGACCACTCGTAATTCGAGCACGCCTTCTTGCAAACGGGCCAGCGAAGCGGTCAGACTGCCCTCGATCTGGCGGATTTTGTCGAAATACTGGCGCAGCACATCAACCACACCGATCAGGCCCTCGGCCTCCGGGTGTTCGCTTTCGTCGGTGATCATCTGAAGGCCCCGGCGCAAGCTTTGAAGCGCGCCGCCAACCAGCGAGTCCTGCATCGAAAGGCTGAGCGCGCCATTCAACGAGATCATCTCACCGATCTGGTTCAACAGGGTGTCCACGGTTTCCCCCCGAACCCGCATCACCGACTCGGTATGCCCCGGCGTCGTCCCGCTAACCGCTTCGCTTGGAGCGCCTGTTGGTGCCGTGCGGTTGTCCGGTTCGGCGGTTTGCCCGGGCTCGGCCGGTTTCGGCGCTTGCTTCAGCCGGCACGGTACGACTTTGATAAAGCTGCCGGCCGGATCGATTTCCGCGACCCGATCAAAAACCGTTTCCGGGCTGTCGCAAGATGCCACCAGGAATTCAAACCAGCTTTCGCCATCGATGAACACGGTTCGGTTGGTAATCGGTTTAACCTGGCTTTCAGTCCAGGCCAGAAATGCCTTTGTGAATTCCGGTGATTTTTCCGGATTGGCAAGAACTTCATAAATATGGATGTGTCCGACCTGCACCAGATCCATCAGATGACTGATATTTTCCGGCGACAGCATTTCCAGTAAGGCCGGCTTGATTTCAAGTGTAGCCAAAAAGCGTTGACCGACCTTGATCGGCGCCAGTGAGCCTCGTCGTGAATTAAGGGTGTCGAGCAGGGATTTGCGGAATTCCCGGCTGAGCTGGTCGGCCACGTCCTGAGAAATGTCGCTCCAATGTTCGGGCATACAGTCCCGATCCACCACCGGGCCGAACATGGTCGACAGCGCGCTGCGCGCAAGCGCAATGGTTTCCGACCCGAGAACGACTTCCCGATCGGCAACCCTGGAGAAAATATCCTCAATCACCAGCATTACATTGCCGGCCCGCGACCAGTTCAAAAATAAAACAAACGAATAAAGCAGTCGTGCCATTCCGGCAATATCTTCAGCCAGCATCTCATCATTATCGAGCGCGACGTCATGATTGCCGGACTCGCCACTCAATAACGACAGGGCTTGGATAAAATTACAATAAGTCTCTCGCAGTTCATCTTCAAACGCGCGCCCGAGTACGCGCCTCAAGTCGGCTGATGGCGCCTCCGTGCCGGCGGCAACCGGGCCATCCTTGCCATTCTTGCCGTGATCGATTTCCTTAAGAACCTCACCGATCAGGCCGAGCAGACGCAGCACCGATTTCCGGGCGTCGGGAAAAATCCGTCGCTCACCGGCGGCTTCAACGATTGCGCGCAAATCATGCATATGGTTGACCAGTGCATGATAGCCCATGGTGTCGGCCGCGTGCTCAATGCGTTCGATCGTATCGAATGTTTCGGTCCGGATGTTCGCCTTGGCGAAATCGGCAGTGACAATACGGGTAAAGATCGGCAGCGCGCTCCGGAGTAATTCGATGAAATAAGCCAAGACATCCGGGTCTTCACGCGCAGGCTCACAGGCTTCGGGCGCAATTTCCGGCGCCGGTCCCGGCTCCGGGGCTGCTTTACCGGGCTCAACCATCGGGTTTTCTTCGGGCAACGGCACCCCGCCGCTGAGTTGTTCAAAGCAACGCTTAAGCTCGGCCAGCACCGCCTCGGGCGCCGGTCGATCGCGCCGTTCGTCTAAGGCCAGTTCGCGCCCGGCTTTCAGAGAATCCAGAGCGGGCAGCAGCACCGTGACCAACTCGGCATCCAGCGCCGCCGTCCCGTCCCGTACCAGGGAAAGCACGGACTCGGCCGCATGGGCCACCACTTCCATTCCGCGCAAATCCATTGCGCGGGCAAGCCCCTTTACCGAGTGAAACGCCCGGAACAGCAGCGCAATGCCTTCGACCCCGATCGACTCTCCACCCTCGGCAGTCAGCAGGTTCAACTCGATCGCGTCGAGATGTTCCCGGGTTTCGACATCGAATTCGCGCCACAGCGCCGCGACGAAATCAACCATGAGCGGTCTGCAAGACTAACGACGCCGTGCCGAGCGCGGGGGCATCGTCGTGATTTTCACCGCCGTCGAACGGCAAACCGACCGCCTTGCACATTGCCTGCACGATTTCATGACCCTTTTTTTGGTGCAGATCGAGGCTGAAGGCCCCCGATGGTTTGAGAATGACCGCGCAGGCTCCGAATCGACGCGCTTCTGCGGAAATCGAGGTTGCAACGCGCGTGACCGAGGAAATAACGATGGTTTTGGCCTTTGAGGCCAGCATCAGCCGCTTCAGCGTATCGATCCCGTCCATTTCCGGCATTTCGATATCAAGCAGGATAATGTCAGGTTTAAGGGTCTGCGCCAATTCCAGCGCGACTTTGCCGTTGGCGGCCTCTCCCACCACTTCAAACCGCTCATCACTTGCAGCGATCTGCATAACGATCGCGCGCATCATCAGGGAATCATCAACGACCAAAACTTTTTTCTTCATAAGAACCTCCGGCTGGCCGGAAGATGACGTCATATTCATTAAGTTTTTCCTATCCGATAAAAGAATCCAGGGCCAAGGGATTGACGATCGGCATCAGGGCGCGCTCTACCCTGGCAATTTCTCCGATAAAGTGCGGGCCGGATCCGGTGGCTTTGATCGCCGAAACCGGAATCTTGACAATGCGGGCCAGCCGGTCGACCACCAGCGCCCAAATTCCCCGGGAGCCGCGCGCCAAGACAAAGGCCGTACGGCGGGTCACGGTGGCCGGTCGACCGAGCGGTTTGCGCAAATCGGCAACCGGAACCACATTACCGGCAATATCGACCATGCTGGCTAGCGCGGCATGTCGGCGTCCCGGCAACGGCATGGGCTCCCTGTGTTCTGCGATTCGTTCGACCCGGTCAAGATCGATACCGAACATTTCCGAGCCGATCAGGAAGGTCAGGAACCGACGTTCCGGCTCCGGAATAACGGGTGCGGGCCGGCTTTCGGCTGACCGTCCGTTCGGCATGAATGACCGGAGCCGCTCGCCGGCAGGTGTGGCAAACAGCGAGTCGAGATCAACTATCCCGGTCAAGCTTTCCCGCGCGTCGATATGATAGCCGGAAATCCCGGCTCTAGCTTCCGCCAGTGAGTGGATTGCGGCATCATCCAGGCGGCGCATACCCTGGATCGCATCCACCGCCAGGGCAACAGTGTGTTCTTTGTGGCGAACCAGAGCCATTGGAATCGCCTTTTTTCCAGCGGGCGCGTCCTTGCCCAACAGGCGCCCGAGCGATACCGCCGGCACCGGTGTACCCCGAACCACGGTCAGGCCAAGAATTTCGGCTGGCGCATGCGGCATAACCGTCAATCGGTCGGTCGTAATAACTTCCTGAACCTGATCGAAGGGCAAGGCGAACTGTTCGCTGCCGCAACGCACGACCAGGCAGCGAACCATGGCAGGTCCGCCAGGTGACGATCCGGCCGATACGGGTGCGTTGTGTTTGTCCACGTCACCCAAGACGGCCACCGGACGCCCGATCTTGATCGGAGTCAAACTCTCAAGTCCGAGCTTGTCAAGCCGGAGCAGAGAAACCGTACGGTTCTGCCAGCAAAACTCGCCTTCAATAAATGAGCCGGCACACTGCTCGGAGCCGGCATCCGGAGGATGGATGTCATCCGCGCTGACCACCGTTTTGGTTACAACGGTAGAGACACGAAGCGCAACCAAGCGGCCGTTAATGCGGACCAGCATTAAAATCGAGGGATCATTCGGACGCGGTGTCAGCCCGACCCGGCGGGCTAGATCAATTTGGGCAACAATAACGCCGCCGGCCGAGATCATCCCTTCAACGTTACCGGCAACAAAAGGCAGCGGCGTCACGGGGACCGGGGCGACCTCTTTGTCGTGGGCTTCCGCCGGTAAGGCAAAGGTTTGGCCGGCGACTTCGAAAATAACGAGGTTAGGCATTACAACCGATCTTTCATGCCTTAGAGGAAGTTTCAGGTTAACTGAAATAGTTCGACTTTGGCGCGCGCATCATTTGCCGTACGTGAAAGATCAACCATTGCCATGGTAATTTCTTCGGCAGCACCGGCATTAGCCTCACCGATCAGGTTAAGATCATTAACGCTGGTATTCATGGCGGTCATTGCGTTCTGTTGTTGCTCCATTGCCGTCGCAATCGAGCCGATCAGCCGGGTAACATCTTTAACACTGGTTGAAATCCCATCCATGGTTGAGCTGACCTGTTGCGACATATCCATGCCGCGGGCGGTTTCTTCAACCGCCGCCTCAATCAACTGTTCAATCTCGTCCACTGAAGAGCCGGCATGCTCAGCCAGTTTGCGGACTTCTTCGGCGACAACGGCAAAACCGCGGCCGGCGTCACCGGCCCGGGCCGCTTCGATTGCAGCATTGAGCGCCAGCATGTTGGTCTGAGTCGCAATGCGGGAAATAACATCGTTAATAGCCGCGATACGGTTACTGTTATCTTTGATGACTTTCATCACCCGCAGCATTGAAGTGACGTTTTTTTGACCGGCCTCGGTAACGCTATCGACTGTTTTAGTATGATCATTGGCAATTTTACTATTACGACTGACGTCGCTGACCGCCTCGGTTGCCTGTTGGATTGCACTTGCCATTTCGCGAACGGAATTAGCCTGATTTTGTGCGCCATCCGAGACTTTGCCGATTGCGGCGCTGGCCTGACCAACCGCGGCAGCAACTTGCCGAACATTTTCCAACACGGAATAGAGTGTCTGACGCAGGGCTCCGAGCGAGGTGTTGATGTTGTCACGTAATCGGGCGAGATCGCCCTTTACTTCGGCTTTAACCCGTTCCCTTAGATCCCCGCCAGCAACTTTAGCCATGACTTCATCGGTCGTGATAATAAAGTCATTAACCTCGGCCAATACTTGATTAAGGGTTCCTGCCATTTCACTGATTTCGTCGCGGCCTCCTAAAACAATGCGATTTGATAAGATTCCGGTATTCAACACATTTTTAAGCCCAGCATTGATTTGATTAATTCTTGACAATATCTGATACACCAGGAAAAAAGCACTAAAAACGGCAATCAGTACCGCAAAAATACCAAATCCGGTCGCAGCAGTCTTCGCCTGTTCGGCCTGGCTGTCAAATTCCTTGTCATTGCTGGCAACTTCATTTTTGATATAATCAAATAGCGTGCTGAATTTGGCAACGGCAACCTGCCTTGTTTTTTTTATGCGGTTGTGTACCACCTGAATTTCGGCATAGCGCGAGATGCCCTTGGCCTCATCACGAATTAACGGCAACATTTCTTCATCAAACATCCGGGCCATATCCTGAAGCGCTTCGGCTCCTTCATGGATCAGCGTGCGGTCGGTGACATTTCGGGCAAGTGAAAATATGGCCGCGCTCTCGTTCACGGCCTCACGTTTGACCCGCTGCCACTCCTCCAGGCTGTCTTCGCCAAGGCGGCTGATCATCATCTCCGCTATTGCGCGATAGGTTCTAAGTCCAAGTCGCGACGCACGCATCGCCGCGCCTTCCTCCTCGGCCCCCTTAAGGATCAAGTCGTCAAGTACATTGAGTTTGTTTATAGAATTTATTGAAAGTGCGGTCATAGCGATGACCAGCAAACTTGGAATCGCAAAACCTGATATTAACTTCATTTTGATGGTCGAAAACATGGCCACCTCGTGAACGGCGCTCCGGCGAGCTATGTTGCAGTGCACATAATGCCGGAGCGTTAACCTCGCGTCAAGTATCATTACGAAATTATTTACAGGATATATGTCAGTGAGCACAAAATAAAGAGCCGGGACCGGCGGTTTACCCGTCCCGTTGTTTTCGCAATCTTAACGGCAATATTCAGCTGGCGAAACCACAGCACGAATTCGAACACTTGTTCCGGCCGGCACCACATATTCCTGGGCGCCGCGATGATCCGATGAAGTCTTGTCCCAGTTAAAAGTATATCCAAGCCGCGTCCACGGGTAACCTGTATCAGACATATTCGGGTCCACTTTGTATGAAGACACCATGTTGCGTGTAAACCATTCGAGATATTGGGGCGGTCCCTTAAGATCATTGCCGCATTGTGTTGCAGCCGGGTCGGGATCGGCGCAGGGTCGAAAGGCGCCATGGCCGGTCGGTCCAACCGGTTCTTCCTTTTCGATTGTAAAGAGCACGAATTGCCGCCCCGCATCAGCGGTTGTCGCCGGTTTTAATCCCAATACTTTATGAAGCTTCGGAATTGTAGTGTCTGCGGGAAATTTGTTGCAAATAATCTTCAGCTCAGGCTCAACCGTAAACCAAAGGTCACGGCTAAGAACGACGGTATGCCCTTCCTTCCCGGCAGCCCAAGCAGTATGCCCGGTAAAATTGACGGCCTGGACCGGGTAAGCCAGCGGGTTCAGCGGCGCCACGGCATCCTTGCGAAACACCGAAGTCTGCAAGATCGAGCGATCATATGTCAGCACTTCATCAGAGCAATTGTTGCCGCAAGCAACCGGTATCGTGTCGCAAGTCGTCTCTTGCGCGATAATAGGGCCAGCCCCTGTGACGGCCAGCACACCGACAAATGCAATTGTCAATTCAAACTTTGAATACATATGTATCTCCATGTCTTTCTCGTGTTTAGACTATTCAGTTGATGTGAAAGTATCAATAGAGAATATCCGCTTCGGACCGTGTTGCGGCCGGTGAATGGAACTGCAAGCAAGATTGCACTTGATCATAACTTTATTGAATTGTAGTTTGTACGAATCGGTTAACGAGAGGCAACTGAAAGTGAGGCCGCGCCGGTGCTCTACAGGAGGGTTGACATAAAAGCCGAACCGCAAACGGAAGCTTTAAACTTACGGTTTCGGCTGGCTACAACGACTGCGCTGAGTGGTGTGCTGGCGGCATGCCTGCTCGCCGGACTGCCTGCGCGCGCCAATCCGCAGGGCGGTACGGTTGTAAGTGGCACCGTAAGTATCAAGCAAACATCACCCTCCCGGCTTGATATTACACAGTCTACAAATCGCGGCATTATCAATTGGCAAAGCTTCAATATCGGCAGCAACGAACACGTTAATTTCATTCAGCCTACCACAAGTAGCGTGACCTTGAACCGGGTAGTCGGCGGCAGTGCTTCGGATATTCAGGGTCGGTTGAGTGCCAACGGTCATGTTTGGCTGGTTAATCCGAACGGGATATTTTTCGGCCCGGGGGCGCAGATCGACGTCGCGGGACTGGTCGCGACCACGCACAATATTAAAAACGAAGACTTCATGGCCGGGCGCTATATTTTTCAAAGTGACAAGCAACCGACGGGGATTATCGAAAATCAGGGCCGGATCAGTGCGGCAGATGCCGGATTGGTCGCTTTTGTTGCGCCCGGTGTCGTCAATCACGGGGTCATTAATGCCCGTCTCGGCGAGGTAACACTGGCTTCTGGCAATCAATTCACGGTCGATTTCTACGGAGACCAAAAAATTAATCTTGCCCTTGACAAGAAGACCGTCGAGAACGTCGTGGACCGCAAAGGCAAGCCGCTGGATGCCCTGGTCAAGAATGACGGCAAGATTTTTGCCGACGGCGGTACGGTTCAAATGACGGCAACGGCGGCCAAAGGGATCGTCGATAACGTGGTCACGATGGGTGGTTTGATCGAGGCGCGCAGTGTTGAGCAGCGCAACGGCAAGATTATTCTTAGTGGAAATGGCGGGGCGGTCCAGGTTAGCGGTAAACTGGATGCCTCGGGTAAAGAACCCGGGCAGACCGGCGGTAATGTTACGGTCACGGCACCCGGCGATACGGTTACTCTCAAAAGCGGTGCAGCGCTTGATGTTTCCGGGCGAACCGAAGGTGGCACGGTTTTAATTGGCGGTGACTTCCGAGGCGGCCGAGCTACTTCGGTCGAATATGTCGAGTATGGCCTGCGTCCGCCGCGTAAACCGGTGCCACCGGCGCTCAATACCATTGTCGAGGCGGGGGCGACCGTCTCCGCCGACGCGCTCGACAGCGGCCGGGGGGGTGAAATCATCGCTTGGTCCGACGGGGCAACGTCGGTTAGGGGCAGGTTGTCGGCGCAAGGCCGGGATGGCGGATTTATCGAAACCTCGGGCCACTGGCTGGATATCAACAATATTAGTGTCTCAACCAAAGCAACTCAAGGTACAAGCGGGACTTGGTTGCTTGATCCTTATGATATAGTCATTAACTCTAGTACGAGTGGTGACCCGTTTGTAGTACCCTCAAGCAACGTTGACACGTCTTATACTTCAGGAATCAGCAGTACAATTAAGGCTGTCGACGTCGCTAACGCACTGGGCTACGGCAATGTGACTATAACAACCGGTGGAACGACGGGCGATTCCGGAAGTAATATTACTGTAAGTGCTAGTATTGTTAAATCAGCAGGAAGCAATGCCTCCACGTTGACGCTAAATGCTCTCGGTAGCATTATTGTCAATGCGGGCAGAAGTATTAGCGACGATAATGATCCAAGCCGTCCGCTTAATGTTAACTTACAAGCCGGAGGTTCAATCGTTTTTAAGGATAATGCGAGTAGTACAGGGCCGGCTATTTCAATCAGGGGGGACCTTAATGGTGGCGCTCCTGGCTGCATACCGGGAAGCACATGCTATGCGAAAGGTAATAACCTATATTCAATGGGTGTTTACATAGGAAAATGGGTTACGCTTGATACTCATGGTGGGGATATCAATCTATCCGGACGAGGGGCGATCTCTTCTGGAAGCGCTAGTTTAGGTAGTTATCCTAACTTGCAGTCGGGATTGTTGGTCGCAAGTTATGGACAACTTAATGGCCGTAATATCACACTTTACGGTGAGTCGCAGGATACTACCTATCGAGGACTACAGGTTAATTATGGGGGTAGCTGTCCTGATGAAAGTTGCGCACAAAACACTTTGTTGACTGCCGCTAATACTCTTTCAGTGACCGGGAAAGCCACAGCAGGAAATAATGTCGATGGTTTAGGCATACTGGGATCAACTTGGACCGCGCCAACAATACATTTGACCGGAATTGGATCAGGAACCGGGAAAGGGGTAGCATTTTATCGGTCTTCTGGCGAGTGGGGTTTACCGAAGCTGAACGCTATCACTGAGCTGAAAATAACCGCTGACAATTTATACACAGGCGGCCTCGCGTCAACGGTGACCGGGGGCGGTTCATTGACGATTGAGCCATATACCCAGAGCTTTTCAAGTGATTTTTCCTGGCCTCCGCTCTTCACTTTTGTATCATCACCAAGCGGCTTGACTCTGGGAAAAGCGGGCAACGCATCGGGTATTACGGTTGGAAGTAATGTGAGCGTCGCCGGATCGATTAATATTTACGGCGGAGCAGTGAATATTAATCAAAACCTTATTTTAACCGGGGCGGGCAATATTACTATTGATGCTGATACGTTAAACTTTGGAGCGAATGGTCTACTTCAGTCAAACGGTGGTGAACTTACGATCGAACCTACCTCCGCCTCGAGAACCATTGGTATCGGCAGTGGGGCCGGCAACTTGAGCCTGCCGGCGTCTTATTTCACAACTAATCTCGCCAACAGCTTTTCTCGTATTACGGTGGGAAAGTTAAGCGCCGGAAACATGACGGTCGGCGGCTCTCTTTCTCTCAGCGATTCCTTGACCTTGCACACCGGAGGTGATCTGACAGTCAACAGTGGTGCAAGCATAACCGACAGCGCTTCGGGGACTGCGTTGGTGCTGGCAGCAAATAAATTGATCAACAATAGCGGCTCTGGAGCCCTGATTACTAGTGGAGCCGATGCAAGATGGCTGATTTATACGGCTAATCCTGATAATGATACGCGCGCTGGATTGATCGGCACCAGCTATTATCACTGCACTTATGCAAACGGTACTTGTGGACAAACCGCAGCGAATAGATTGACCGGGAACTTGTTTATTAGTGCTGCGGTGCAGCTTTTGACTATTACCACTCTTGATGACACCAAGGTTTTTGGAGAGCCCGATCCGACAAGAACTTACTCGGTTAGTGGGGTCAGGGATGAAGATAAGGCTTTCAGCCCTATAATCTCCGGACTTGTTCTATCCAGAGCCGGAACTTCGAGTATTGGCAGGCATGTGATCAGTTCGGTTTATGGATACTCTCCGCTAAATTACACCCTTGTCCATAATAACGCTGGAATTTTGACGATCACCGCTGCTCCTATACCAACACCGCCGGTCCCGCCCCCGAAGCCATCGCCGGTTCCGACACCGATCTCGGTTCCAACCCCGCAGGTATTGATCCCGACGAGTCCGGCCCCGACGCCACCGATTGTGCCTGCTAATATTCTTATACAATTCGTCCCGACGCCACCCGTGGTGATATCAACCCCGCCGTCTCCACCTACTCCGGTTGCTCCGCCATCTCCTCCGGCGCTAGTGCCATCACCGCCGACACCTCCGTCCGTAGCAGCACCATCATTGCCACCCCCTTCACCTATCGTGCGCTCACCGCCGACACCGCCATCTATCGTATCATCACCGCCAACACTTCCATCTCCAGGCGCACCGTCCGTGCCGACTCCCTTATCTGTTGTACACGCACCTCCGGCATCTGCACCCGCGGCGCTGGCGCCGCCAGCGGTGATTGCGCCGGTGTTGGCGATATCACAAAATATCAGCTCAGCACTGGAAAGCACCGGAATTCCGGTGAATGCCGCGAGCCAGCTGAGCCCCGGCGCAATGGCTGGTTTAGTGGCGGAAATGGCGTCGGGCGTTCCGGGTGCAACCGCATTGGCTAATGCCCAACAAAGCGCCGCGAGCGCCGCGGCACAGATTCAGGCATCAACATTACCGAACGCCGGTTCTCCGGTAACCCGGCTTGCCGGCAATCTGGCCGGTGGTGGCGGTAATATTGCGGCTGCGGTCGGGGCCGCGCTTGGCGGTATGGCGTCTTCGCCGGTCGCGTTGGAGGCGGTTCAAGCGGCGCTGGCCGGTGGCGGCGATCTTGGTGGTGCGCTTGCCTCCGCCGCGGCAACGACGGCGGCCGCAGAGCAGCAAATAGCGGCCTCGACAGTGCCGCTCACCCCGGCCGCCGTTGCGGTCGGCAGCCTGTCGGGCGGGTCGGCCGGCAACATGCGGGCTGCGTTGACGTCTTTGACCGCCGGGCTTAATGCAACCCAGAGCGCGGCCTTTACAGATAGCCTTGCCGCCGCATTGGCCTCGGGTATGAGTCAGGCCGAGGCACTGGCTTTCGCTAAGGGAAGCGCCGATGCAGCCGGCCAGATGCTGGCGCAGTCTGCGGTTCCTGTCAGTCATGAGAATGCTCTGGTGGCTTCGTTGAATACCGGCATTGCTCCCGACAAAGTGCTTTCGGCCTTGGGTGTGGATGGTGGAGCGGGGAGTCCGGCCGGGCAGGCCGCGCTCGACACCATGAGTCAAGCCATGGCGCGCGGGGACAATCCGGCCGAGGCGGTCGCACTTGCCGGCGCTGCGGCCAAGGCGGCAACCGAGCAAATTCATGCCTCGACGGTACAAACCGGAGAATTCGCCAACTTGGCCGGCGGCGCCGACAATGTCGCTGCGTTGAAAGATTTGCTCGCCAAGCATGATTCGGCGTCGCCCCCGAATGCCGCCTTTGTCGCGGCGCTGCAAAAAGCGTTGACAGACGGGCTGGCCGGCGATGCTGCGGTTGCCGCGGCGCAAGCGGCTCAACAAGCGGCGAGCGGGCATCTTGCCGCCAGCCAGGTGCCGACCGATATTCATGGCCGGCTTATCGAAGCGCTGGCCACCGGCAAGGACGTGGTGGCCGTCGCCGAAGCGACGGTTCCCGCTTTGGCCATTCACCATGTTGAGTCCGGCCTGCTTTACCGAACTTTGCTGAAAACCCTGGCGGAAGGCGGGAATTTAGAGACCGCAACCGAAGGTGTGTTGGCTCAGGCAATTGCGGCGGACCAGCAACTCGCGGCCGCCAAGCGCGGTGTCCCGGCGCCCGATCCGCAATTGATTGCGCAGGCTTCCGGAGTTCCGGTTGAGGTGGTCAGGCAGGAAGGCGGCCCGGTTGCTATTGCGTCAGCTCACTGACGGTTCGGTCCCGGCTGTTTCGGAAGGCGGTGCTTCCGTCTCAGTTTCGGTAACGGGAGGGGCGACTTTGCGAACCTGAACACTGATTCCGGCGCCTTCGATTTCGCCCTGTTTGCGGATTTGGCCCTGTAAGACCACGACCGCTTGGTCGACGCCGACCGCGGCAATCTGGGTCAGTGCACGCCGGTATGATTTACCGGAAATGCGCGCGAGCGCCTTGGCACCTTCCGGAGTTGCAACATGCAACTGGATGGCCGAGGCATCGCTTGGCTTCAGTTGATCGGCCGGCAGCACCACGGTAATTTTCAGGGCCTTGACCGAAACCATTATCTTCTCCGTAGTCGGGGGCGGGGCGTAACGAATGGTCAGCCGACGGGCTTTTTCCAAAGCGGCCAGCGCCGTCTGTCGATCCTTTTCCGATACCGGCGCGATCGGTCGGCCCTTCAGATCATGCCGCATCGCGCCCTCACGGGCCACCGCGGCCAGATATTGGCCCGAGCCGCAATAACGCCGGATCACGGTTTTGATCAGCATCACCCCGTCAAGATCGGGCACGCCCAAGCGCCCGAGCAAACGATGCTCGATATCGACTTCCATCGGCAGGATCGGATCGCCCGGCTCGCGCGGGAAAATCGGCGGCCATGTACGCAGCCGTTCGCGCAAGGGCTCCAGCACCTCAATATGCCAGGGTCCGGCCGAGGGACCGGCCGAGGATCCGGAAGTTCGGGTGTCTTCGGGTTCCGGGATTGTGTTCATGCGGGTCGGTTATGCCGTGTCAATATATGCCGCGTTGGTATACGCACTGTGTACGCCGTCTACTACCCCGCCAGGGGGTAAACAGTCCAGCCCGTCGTTATGCAGTTTTGTATTTGTTCAAGTGAGCGGCTAGAAATTCTCCAACAAGTCGATAACGCGCTCGCGAGGCAGGGTGATGATGACGGCGGTGCCGACTCCGACCTCGCTTTCCAGACTGAGCGTTCCACCATGGAGCGCGACCAGATTGCGGCTAATCGGCAACCCGAGCCCGGTCCCACCGAATTTCCGGCTGATCGTCATGTCGGCTTGTTGGAACGGCTCCAAAACTCTGGTCAACGCTTCGGCCTCGATCCCGATACCGGTATCGCGGATGATAAGCTTACAACCGCCTTCGGGAGTCTCGCCGCCTTCCACCGTGACGTGACCACCGGCGCGGGTGAATTTGATCGCGTTGGACAATGTGTTGTGCAGGACTTGTTGCAACGCCCGACGCTCGCCATTAATAACCGGTAGATCACGATCGAGCCGATTATCCAAAGTAATCATGCCCTCAATGGCTTTGTTTCGGAGCGTGCTGATACTATAATCGACAATTTCCCTCAGATCGAGCGGCTCTTCATAAAGCTGATACAGTCCGGCATCAAGCTTTGACATATCAAGCAAATCGTTGATCAGTTCCAGCAAATGGACGCCGCTGGTAAAAATATAGTTAGCATATTCAATCGTCCGCTCATGCTCTTGCGGTGAAGAGACATCGCGGCACAAAATTTCAGAAAAACCGATAATAGCATTAAGCGGCGTCCGCAGTTCATGACTCATGTTAGCCAAGAACTGACTTTTAGCTTCGTTGGCGCGCTCGGCAATTTTCTTAGCTTGCAGAAGCTTTTCTTCGGCATTTTTTTGTTCGGTGACATCGGACAAGGTGCCGGTCAGCCGATAGGGAGTACCGTTTTCGAGACGGGAAATCTGGCCTTTGGCATGCAACCAGATTCGATTGCCCGAGCGAGTCACGGCACGATAAGCCAGTTCCGTAATGTTGGCGCTACGATCGGCACGGCAGGAGTCGAGTGCGGCGGTTACCGCCCGCCGGTCTTCGGGGACCACAACCGCTTCCCAGCCGGCTCGGCCCGGCATCAACTCTTCCGGGCGATATCCGAGCAAACGACACCAGTTTTCAGAAAGATAAAGCTCGTCTGACTCCAGGTTCCAATCCCAAACGACATCCCTGGTACCCTGAATGGCAAGGGCATAGCGCGCTTCACTTTCGCGCAACGCATTTTCGACGATATGGCGCTCGGTGATATCGCGGGCGCACAGCAGAACCGCGAGATCGGGGCCGAAATCGGAGGGCAGGGCGGCGGTACGGCCCTCGAACCAGCGATCCCCCGTCTTTGCGTCGGAAAGCCGATATTCCACGGTTTGGCTTTGTCCGCCGGCAATGGTGGTGTGGATGGTCTCAAGCAGCAGCGCTGCGACGTCAGGCGGTAAGATTTCGTGCAGTAATTTGCCGGCGGTCGCGGCCGGGCGGTCGGGCAGGGTGCTGTGTTCAGGGCGTAGCACTTCGATATAGCGCCCGTCCGAATCAAGGATAAACACCATGTCGGGTAAGGTCTTGATCAGCGCCGTCAATCGGCCGGTGCTGGCCCGCAGTCCTTGTTCGGCATCCAGACGGTCGGTGATATCGTTGAGCAGCCAAACCGCTTCATCGGCATTGCCATAGACGGCGAATTCAACGGTGCGGGTCTTGCCGTCCTTACAGGTCAGCGGGGCAATGATCGGCTCGCGGAATCCGGTTGCCAGCGCTGCAAAATAAATGCGCCGTACCATCTCGCCCCGGTTGGGGTAAAGCGCATTGAACCAAGTCTCGACGGTGGGCAGTTCGGCCCGGTCGTATCCGGAAATCTCTTCCGCCTTTTTGTTGATCGTAAGCCGGCCTTTTTCGACATAGGCCGCGCCCGCGGGCAGCTTTTCGACCATGCGCCGCAAGCGCTGCTCACTTTTGAGTAAGGCTTCTTCGGTGCGCTTGCGTTCGGAGATATCGCGGCCCTCGGCAATCAGCCAAGTCACGGTACCGAATTCATCGCACAGGGCCTTTAGCGAAAGATCAATCGTGACGATGGCGCCGTCACGACCGTTGGCGGTGGCTTCGAAGCGGACAAATTCACCGGTGGCGGCTCTGGTAATCGCCTCTCCGACCTGGCGCTTGACGTCGTCATTCCCGGCCCACCAGGGGGCGTTGGTAAACAGCCCGCCGATCAAATGCCTTAAATCCCGCATGCCGAGGAAGTCGCCGGTCCGGTTGGCCTCCAACATATGACCGTCAGGGGAAAGCAGGGCGGTAAATTGAAATGTGCTGTCGAAGATGGTGCGAAACCGCCGCTCTTTCGAGCGTAGCGTGGCGACCGACTTGTGTAAATTGCCCAGCCGATGCGCAATAATCAGAGCACAGGCCCCGATCACCAGCCACATCCCGGCCAATAACAATTGTCGCTCATCACGAATTCGGGTCCAGACGGCAAGAATATCCTCTTCATCCGCCGCCACCACCATGTAAAGCGGTAACTCGTCCAGTTTACGATAACTGATGATTTGCGGGCGACCGGTTATCGGAGAGACGTGATGCAAGGTTCCGGAAAAGACACCGGCCCGAATCCGGTCCGGTACATCCAAGCCGGAAATGTTCAAACCGGTCTTTTTTTCAAGGTCGGGCGAGCGGGCCAGCACCGTGCCGTCAAGATTGATCAGGCTGATTACGGCATGTTCGCTGATATCCAGGCGAGCAAAAATACGGGTGAACATGGCGGGGTCGATCAGAGCCACCGCGACTCCGGCAAACGGAAGTCCCGACCGATGCAGCGGACGCGAAATTCCGAGCAGCCATTGCGCCTCGCCTTCACTGTGAAACGGTGTGCCGACACGAAGCCTGCGCGATGCTTGTTCTTTGACCGGTGCAAAGATCGGATGATTGTCAAATCGGGGCAGATTAAGCCGGCCACGAGCATTGGCGATGGGAATGCCGACGCTGTCGATGACAATCAGATCAAGAATTTCGGAGCGGTCGGGGGCGATGCTTGCCAGTTTGCGCGACAGTGCTTTCGGATCGTTTGCCAACAGTCCTGGATACTTGCCCGGATCGAGATCAACCTCGGCCAGTACCTGATCGATCAGCCCGAAAGCGCTTGATGCTTGCATTTCCAGCGCTCGTACCAGATTGCGCGTCTCGCGCTCGGCATTCCCCAGTTCTACGATGCGACCGTGTCGCAAATCGGCCAGGACCAACACGGTAATTCCGGTCAAAAGAACCGTGACAAGGCCGATCACTTGCAGCCGCAAGCGCCCGTAGTCGGGGTGCTGATGCAACCCGTCCGGATTTTTGAACGAGGGGGCTTCCGCGATCATCAAGCTTCCATTCGCGCCGGGTTCAAACGGCCTTTTGCCCATCGGCAATTCGACATTGGAACGATCCGCGCTGGAAATCCACGGGAAAAGCTGTGATCCTCCATCTATACAGACAACAGGGCTGTGGCCGGCTTTTCATGAGGCAAGCGGTGCTCGATTTCATGCAACTTCCAGGTGCCGGAATATTGATGTTCAATTTTTTGGCGCTCTGGCCCCTATGGCTGATTTTTCGGCGTGCCGGGCTAAGGCCTTGGCTAGCTTTTTTAATTTTTCTGCCGTTGATCGGCATGTTGGTGATTATAGTGATTCTCAGTCTAAGTTCGTGGCCGGCGCTGCCGCCACGTCCGCCCAAACCCGCGAAAAAGCCACGGAGGGTAATGACATGAGCGAGATCGCCGCGATTTATGATTTGCCGGGGTTCATGCGTCATTTGGAACCCTGGGCTTTTGCCTTGATATTCGGCCTGTTGACGGCTGTTCAGATCGGGCTGGGGGGCTGGATTCTTGCCAAGGCCGGGCGTAGTCCGTTGTGGATATTGACACTACTGGTGCCGGCCCCCCTTAACGCGCTGGCCATTTGGCTGTTTGCTTATGCCTCTTGGCCGGCGGAGTCGCTGCCCCGTCCGACAGGGGATGTCGAGTCGTCTGCCGGGTAAAAAGCAAGCAGGCTTGCGGGAAGCCCGTGTTCGTCCTAGTGTCGCACCGTTTCGTCCACCCCCTTTTCCTCCACCCCATCCTTTCCACATGATTGCAGGTTCCCCGATGAGCGTTTCCGCGCCCTCCGATGTTAAGAAAGTCGTGCTGGCCTATTCCGGCGGTCTCGATACCTCGGTGATTCTCCGCTGGTTGCAGGAAACCTACCGGTGTGAAGTGGTGACCTTTACCGCTGATCTCGGCCAGGGTGAAGAGGTTGAGCCGGCCCGCGCCAAGGCCGAGTTGCTGGGTATTAAGCCGGATAACATTTTTATCGACGATCTCCGCGAAGAGTTCGTTCGCGACTTCGTCTTTCCGATGTTCCGGGCCAACGCGCTTTACGAGGGCGTTTATCTGCTCGGCACTTCGATTGCCCGGCCGCTGATCGCCAAGCGCCAGATTGAAATCGCGCGTCTGGTCGGCGCCGACGCGGTTTGTCATGGCGCCACCGGCAAGGGGAATGATCAGGTACGATTCGAATTGGGTTATTACGCGCTGAAACCCGATATCAAGGTGATCGCGCCCTGGCGCGAGTGGGCGCTGAATTCGCGCACCGCTCTGATCGACTTTGCGGAAAAGCATCAGATTCCGATTGCGAAGGACAAGCGCGGCGCAGCCCCCTATTCGACCGACGCCAATCTTCTGCACATTTCCTATGAAGGCAAGGCGCTGGAAGACCCGTGGATCGAGCCCGACGAAGATATGTTTACCCGTTCGGTTTCTCCGGAAAAAGCGCCCGACAGCCCGACTTATGTCGAGGTATCCTTTGAAAAGGGTGACCCGGTCGCGGTCGACGGGGTTGCGTTGTCTCCGGCGAAGTTGCTGACCCGCTTGAATGATTTGGGCGGTGCCAATGGCATCGGCCGGCTCGATCTGGTCGAGAATCGCTATGTCGGGATGAAAAGTCGCGGTGTTTACGAAACACCGGGCGGCACGATTCTTTTGGCGGCTCATCGTGGCGTTGAAAGCCTGACTCTTGATCGCGGCGCCTCGCACCTTAAAGATGAGCTGATGCCGCGCTATGCGGAGCTTATTTATAACGGTTTCTGGTTCAGTCCGGAACGTGAGGCGTTGCAGGCTCTGATCGATCAGACTCAGGAGCGGGTAACCGGCACGGTCCGGCTCAAGCTGTTCAAGGGCTCGGTGAGCGTGGTCGGCCGCAAGTCGCCGAATTCGCTCTATCGGCTCGACTATGTCACCTTCGAGGCTGACACCGTCTATGATCAGAAAGATGCGGCGGGCTTTATCAAGCTGAACGCGCTTCGCCTGCGCTTGCGGGCGATGGCCGGCGGGGGGCGCTGAGCCCTGATGAGCGAAGCAACCGCACCGGGGCCGATCCCGGTCATCGTGGCCAACAACATGGTCATGGAGAACGAGACCGCACACGTCCTTCAGACGTGCCGGATGCTGGCGGCTTTTGCCGCCATCGGTTGCGAGGTCACCTATTTGTGGCCCTCGTTCGGGCGCACGGTTCCGGCATTGGCGGAATTGCCGATCCGGCATCGCCCGATCGCTTGTCGGGCGCGCTATGGCAAGGCCCGCTATGCCGAGTTCGTTGCTCGATTGATGCCCGAGCTATACCGGTTGGCCGGGCCGGGCTCGGTGACGATGACCCGCAGTCTCGGGGTCGCCCTCGGTGCCCGGTTGGTCGCGCCGCGACTGGTGGTAGAATTACACAAAGATTTGTCGCCGATCGCACGCCGGGCGTTGCCGCTGCTTGGCAAGCAGGTGAGATGGGTCGGCATTTCAGGTGCTTTGCGCGATCATCTGGTCGAGGCGTATGACGTGCCGGCCGCGAATGCCGCCGCCTGTCATGATGCGGTGGACTTTCACCATTTCGCCGGGGCCGAGCCGTTGCCGGTTCATGAGCGTCCGATGCCGCCGGCCGTCGGGTTGTCACTCGTTCATTTGTACTATGGCACTCTGCGACCGGAGCGCGGGCTGGATCTGATCGCGGCGGCTGCCGCGGCGCTGCCCGAACATGGTTTCGTGCTGATCGGCGGGACCGCGGCCGAGGTTGCCGCAGCCAAGGCGAGCGGACTGGATCGGCCCAATGTCCTGGTGTTGCCTGCGGTTCCTCATGCCACGATTCCACGTTTACTGCGTTCCTACGATAGTGCGCTGTTGCCCTATACCAAAGCGGTTGGTACTCACCGCTGGATGTCGCCGTTAAAGCTGTTTGAAACACTGGCCAGCGGAACGCCGGCTGTCGTCAGCCGGCTTGGCCCGGTTAGTGAAGTTGTTGACGACAGTCTGGTCGCTTTTATCGATTGTGACCGACCGGGGTCATTAGCGGAAGCACTGCTCGATTTGGAACGCCGGCCGGAGGCCGCCCGTGCCCGTGCCCGCGCCGGTCAGCAATTGGCACTTGAACGATACACTTGGGAACGTCGCGCCAGAGATATTCTTGATTTAGCAACCTGATTCCGAAAGTTTCAGGCTTCGGAATTTTTGTGGTTATTGTCAGGGCTACGTTTAGCGACTAAGGTAAGCGCTATATTCCCTTGATCTCCGAATGCCGGGGGCATGACGAGGAGCCTGACGCCGATGGCGAGTTCGTTGGTCGCCGCTGTTTCGTTCGCCTATCTGTTCGGACTGTTTGCCATCGCCTATTGGGCTGACCGTTGCGCCGACCAGGGCCGCAACGTCATCGCTAATCCGTATGTTTATGCCTTATCAATGGCGGTTTATTGTTCGTCCTGGACTTTTTACGGCAGCGTCGGTCGTGCGGCCGAAAACGGTATCGGTTTCTTGCCGACTTACCTGGCACCGACTTTATGCATGGCGCTCGGCTTTGTCGTCATCGGCAAGATTCTGCGGATTTCCAAGCGACAACGGACGACTTCGATTGCCGACTTCATTTCGGCACGCTACGGGAAAAGCCATCTGCTCGGCGGGTTGGTGACCCTGATTGCCGTGGTCGGGGTAACACCTTACATAGCGCTTCAACTTAAAGCGGTTGCGGTCAGTTTCGATATGATTTCCGGGGCGGACGCCGTTACGTTGGCCAGCGGCGCCGCGCATCCTTTTTTACAGGACAAGGCGATTTATGTCGCCTTAACCATGGCCGCTTTTGCCATCATTTTCGGTACCCGCCATATCGACGCGGCCGAACATCACCCGGGTATGGTGGCCGCGGTTGCCTTTGAGTCGGTGATTAAGCTGGTGTCTTTTCTTGCGGTCGGCATTTTCGTGTGTTTCGGGCTTTATTCCGGTTTTGGCGATCTGTTCGGCAAGACGATGGCCCGACCAGAAATTGCCCGGCTGTTTACCGCCGAGCCCGCCTTGATCGAGGGGAACTGGGTGACTTTCGGTTTGTTGTCGGCACTCAGCTTTATTTGCCTGCCTCGTCAATTTCAGATTACGATTATCGAGAATGTTAACGAGCGGCATCTTGGCCGCGCCATGTGGTTGTTTCCGCTCTACCTGCTGTTGATCAACATTTTCGTGCTGCCGCTGACGGCGGCCGGGTTGGCGCAGTTCCCCGACCGGGCAATCGATCCCGACATGTTCGTTTTGGCCCTGCCGGAATCCGCCGGGTGGCACGGATTGGCGTTGTTCGGCTATGTCGGCGGTTTGTCGGCGGCGACCGGCATGATCATCGTTGAATGCATCGCACTATCAACCATGGTCTGCAACGATCTGGTTATGCCGTTATTGTTGCGGTTGCGTTCTACCGCATTGCACGGGACGAGCGATTTATCGACGTTATTGCTGGTTATTCGTCGTGTGACAATTGTGGTTATTCTGCTGCTCGGCTATGTTTACTACCGGTTTGCCGGCAGTGCTTATGCGCTGGTCTCAATCGGCATGATTTCATTTGCCGCGGTGGCGCAATTTGCGCCGGCGCTTCTTGGTGGCATTTTCTGGACCGGCGGTACCCGTAATGGTGCTGCGGTCGGCATGGTCGCCGGTATCATGACTTGGGCCTACACTCTTTTGCTGCCGTCGTTTGCGCGATCGGGTTGGCTGGCAACCGCATTTATTGATAGCGGGCCGTGGGGAATTGAGATGTTGCGCCCCTATGCCATGTTCGGCTTGACCGGTTTGGATACGACCAGCCACGCCATGTTTTGGAGCATGCTGGTCAATATCGGCCTCTATATCGGAGTCTCTTTGTTCGATCGGCCGTCGATGTCGGAACGGGTGCAGGCCACCGCTTTTGTCGAAGTGTTCCAACAGACGGATACGGCCGTGGTGCCGGGACGCTGGCGTGGCAGCGCCACCGTAGATGACTTGCAACGGCTGGTCGCTCGTTTCGTGGGGCCACAGCGCGCCGAGCAGGCTTTCGCTCAATATGGTGCGCGCCATAATGACGCCTTGGAGCCGGCTTCGCAGGCAAGTGCCAATCTGGTTCGCTTTGCCGAGCGGTTGTTGGCCGGCGCGATCGGCGCAGCATCTGCGCGCATTGCATTGGCGTCGGCGGTCAAGGATGGTGAGTTCAGCATACCCGAATTGATGCGTATGCTCGATGAAACCTCGCATGTCATTGAATATAGTCGGCAACTTGAACTGAAATCGTCAGAATTGGAACGAACCTCGGCAGCTTTGCGCGCCGCCAATGATCAGTTGCGTGAACTCGACCGGATGAAGGACGACTTCCTGTCCACGGTTACGCATGAATTGCGCACGCCATTGACCTCGATCAGGGCATTTTCTGAAATTTTACATGATGACCCGGAACTTGAATTTGAACAGAGACAGGAATTTCTCAGCCTGATTATTAAAGAAAGTGAACGCCTCACCCGGCTGATTAATCAAGTTCTTGATTTTGCCAAGATAGAGGCCGGGCAGATCAATTGGGTGATTGAACCCGTTGATCTGGGTGAAGTAATGGATCAGGCGGCAGCGGCGACCGGTTCGCTGTTCCGAGATAAAAATGTTGTTTTGAAAATGTCGATTGCTTCGGGCATGCCACTGGTGACCGGTGACTATGACCGGCTGATGCAAGTTGCGGTCAATCTGCTTTCTAATGCGGTCAAATTCACTCCGGTCGAGGGTCGCGTCGAGGTGCGTGTTCGCAGTGAAAACGGGCACGGACGGGTCGATGTCCGCGATTCCGGCCCCGGCCTTGCTCCGGAAAATCTTAAAATCGTTTTCGAGCGCTTTCGGCAGGTCGGCAATACCATGACGGCCAAACCGCAAGGAACCGGCCTGGGCCTTGCTATTTGCATGAGAATTATCGAGCATCTCAATGGTCGAATCTGGGTAGAAAGTGAAGTCGGCCATGGCGCGATCTTCAGTTTTATCGTCCCGCGCGCAGCCGAAGTGGACCGGGAGATGGAGTGCTACACGGTTGCGTGAACAATGTTGGTAATTCACATCAGCCATTCTAACTGGCCGATTTTCTGGAAATTTTAGGGCGGTCTGGCGTCTGG
>JBAWVF010000029.1:0-31325 GCA_037147415.1 Rhodospirillaceae bacterium
AGCCAAGCGCAGCCATAATCTGGCTGCCGCCGTGAAAGGTTTTCAGGCTCTCACCTGATCACCGGTACCACCGCGACGTCGGGCAAGGCCGGCGGCGAAATCGCCGATTTCATGTTGCTGGCGTTGGTCAATCGCTATGCCCCGCTTTTTGCTCACCATGCCGCGCTGGCCGATATGCACCCCGAGGATTTCTTCGCCTTGGCGATTTCCGCGGCGGGGGAGTTGGCGACCTTTACCAATACCAAGACCCGGCGGCCGTCGCTGTTTCCGCCCTACCGGCACGATGACTTGCAGCGGACTTTCGCCCCGGTGATGAAGGAACTGCGGGAGTATCTGAGCGTGATGCTCGGACAGAACGCGGTGCGTATTCCGCTTCAGGATCGGGGCCGGGGCTTCCGGGCCGGGGTGATTCAGGATCGTACCCTGTTGACCGGAGCGACATTCGTGCTGGCGGTCAAGGCGCAGATGCCGCCGGAGCAATTACGTCGCCTGTTACCCCATCAAATCAAAATCGGCTCGGCTGAAAGTATCCGGGAACTGGTTTCCAGTGCGTTGAGCGGTATCCCCGTGACCCCGCTGCAAGTGGCGCCGCGTCAAATTCCATATAAAGCCGATACCACTTACTTTGAACTGGATCGTACCAGCGAGTATTGGGCGCAACTCAACAAATCTGCCGGGCTGGTTATTCACGTCGCCGGAGATTTTCCAAATGTCGAAATAGAATGCTGGGCGATCAGGGAGTAGTCGTCAATGATGAGTGATCGAGAGATGTTCGGCGATGACGACTCAACAACGTTTGCAATGCCGACTCCGGGCGGCCGGGGGCGCACTCGGCCTTCTTCTCAGCCGGCGCCGACCTCTGCAAGCAAACCGGCCGCCGGACCGGTCGATCTGCCGCTTTGGAGCGTTAGCGCCAAAAGCCCGCTGCTGGCCCCGGCGGCACCATTGTTGGCGTTGGCGACCCGGATTCAGACCATGGTTGAGCAACCCGATGTCGGCGCTCTGCGCGACCGGATCATCGAAGCGATGCGCGGTTTTGAAAAGCAGGGCAAGGCGGCCGGGGTCGAGGACAAGGTGCTCGGGGTCGGGCATTACGCGCTGTGCACCTTCATCGACGAAATGGTGCAGCGGACCCCTTGGGGGCAGTCCAGCGGTTGGGCCAAGCAAAGCATTGCCAGTACCTTTCACGGCAATGTTGTCGGCGGCGATCAGTTTTTTGATTGGCTGAAGCAGCTGCAACAAAATCCCGGCCGGTTCGGTCCGGTGCTTGAATTGATGTATTACTGCTTGTCGCTGGGATTTGAAGGCCGGTATCGGGTGCTCGATCGCGGGCGTTCCGACCATGCCCGCATCCGGGACGGCGTCTATGCCACCATCCGTGAGGTGCGCGGCGACTACGAGCGCGAATTATCGCCTCACTGGCGTGGCATCAAGGCGGTGCACCGTACGCTGGCCTCCGTTATTCCATTGTGGGTGCCGGGGGTTGTGGCGGCGGCGTTTCTGACCACGCTTTATCTGGGCTTTAACTTTGCCTTGCATAGCGATGCCAAAATCGCCGCTCACGCCTTGATTGATTTGCCGCCGAAGGGGCTGGTCTCGTTAGCGCTGGCAGCGCCGCCAGCACCGAAGCCGAGCGATCCCGAACCGCCGCCGGCACCCGTGGCCAACACGGTGACGGTCGTGCTTGGCCCCAGCCCGATTGCGACCGAGATGCACCGTGTCCTTAAGCGCGAAATCGACGAAGGTTTGGTTGATGTCTCCGAAACCCGGCAGGTGATGACGGTGCGGTTGGTTGGCGATGGCATGTTCGACAGCGGCAGTGATGCGGTCAAGGATCCCTACGGCTCAACATTGGAGCGGATCGCCAAGGCACTTCGGAATGAGCCCGGTGAAATACGAATTACCGGTCATACCGACAATGTTCCGATTCGGCGAAATATCCGGTTTCCCTCGAATTTCGACCTGTCGGTCGCCCGCGCCGAAGCGGTGCGCAAAATTATCGGCCGGCATGTTTCGGCAACGGATCGCATGCGGACCGAAGGTAAAGGCGATCAGATTCCGATCGGGACCAACGATACCCCGGAAGGACGAAGCAAGAATCGGCGGATCGAGCTGTTGTTGGTGAAGACCGAGAGGTCGGGGTCATGATGAAACTATCGAAATCCGCGATGATTCGCCTTTTGGTTTCCCTGACGGGCGCGCTCGGGCTGATTGCTTTGCTGTGGTTGTTGGGGCCGCTGGTCGGTCTTGACAGTATCGGCGCGGCCAGTGTCGGCAGTGTCCTTATTTTGCTGCTGTGGGCCTTTGGTAATTATTGGAGTCTTCGTCGGGAGGCCAAGGCCGAATCCTCGATGATTTCGGCGTTGGCCGGAGAAAATGTGGTTGACGACAGCGCCGCCGCCGGTGCCGAGGAAGTGCAGGCGCTGGGAGAAAAGCTGCACGAGGCGTTGATCCTGCTTAAGAAAGTCGGCGGTACCGCCAAGGGCGGTAAAGGCGATTCCTTGTATAGCCTGCCCTGGTATTTGATCGTCGGACCGCCGGGTTCGGGCAAGACGACCGCCCTGCGTAATTCCGGGCTTCAGTTTCCGCTGGCCGACCGCTTGGGTCGCGGTCCGGTCAAGGGTGTCAGCGGCACCCGTAATTGCGATTGGTGGTTTACCGATGAAGCCGTACTGGTCGACACCGCCGGCCGCTACACGACCCGGGACAGCCGGGAGTCCGTCGATAGTGCGGCCTGGCTCGGCTTTCTCGACCTGTTGAAGTCTCATCGCCCGCGCCAGCCGATCAATGGTGTGCTGATTGCGATCAGCTTGACCGATCTGGTTAATCTCAGTACCGACGAACGCAATGCTCATGCCGTGGCGATCAAGACACGGCTACGAGAATTGCACGAGCATTTGGGCATTCGCTTTCCGGTTTATGTCCTGTTTACCAAGACTGACATGATTGCCGGCTTTGTCGAGTTCTTCGAAGATTTGGGACGCGAAGAGCGCGAACAGGTGCTGGGTATGACCTTTGCCCTTGATGACGAAAGCCGGCCCGAGGGCGCGGTGGCTGAATTTCCGGCCGAATTCGACGGCGTGGTCGGACGGTTGAACGATCGCTTGCTTGATCGGGTTCATCAGGAGCGGGATGTTCAGCGCCGCGCCCTGATTTTCGGTTTTCCCGGTCAGTTTTCCTCGGTGAAAGAGGTTGCCTCCCGGTTCTTGACCGACATCTTCCAGCCTAGCCGCTTTGAAACCCGGCCGTTGTTGCGTGGCGTCTATTTCACCAGCGGAACCCAGGAAGGCACGCCGATTGATCGCCTGTTGGGGGCGATGGCGGCGGCATTCGGTCTCAACCGGCCGGTTACGTCGCCGTTCGGCGGGTCCAGCCGCAGCTATTTTTTGACTCGTCTGCTGCGTGAAGTCGTGTTCGGTGAAGCCAGCATGGCCGGAATCAACGCCGAGACCGAACGTCGTCAATTGTGGCTGCGCCGTGGCGCTTATGCCGGGCTCGCCTTGTCCGTATTGGCCGGCACCGGGCTATGGACAGCCGGCTATTTCAGCAATGAGCGCCTGATCGGCGCTTTGTCGGCCGAAGCCGCAAGTTACGCTCTCGCGGTTCAGCCGTTTACGGGCTCCAAGATCACCGACGAGGATTTCAAGGGCATTCTGCCGCTGCTCAACCAATTGCGCGGCTTGCCCGCCGGGGTTGATAAGCAGAAAGAGGGCAAGGCCGAGGCCATGGGTTTGGGGCTTTACCAGGGTAAAGAACTTGGTTCGGCCGGAACCCAGGCATACCGGCACGCCCTGGTTCAAGTGCTCTTGCCGCGGTTGCTGGTTCATTTCGGCAATCGGATGCAGGACGGTCTGGCCCGGCCCGACCCCCGGCATCCCGATGCGTTGCGCGATGCTCTAAAGGCGTTCCTCATTCTCGATGGCCAGGGTCCGGTTAATAACGCCTTCGTTGCGGATCGGTTCCGGCCGACCCTGGAGTCCGTGTTTCCCGGCGACGCGCTTAAGACCGAGCGTCTCCAAATGGCGGAGCATCTCGACGCCTTGCTGGCGGAACATGCCGATCCGCTGATCGCCGCGGAAAAGCTGGCCGCGGAGCCGCTGATTATCGCGGCGCGGCGGGAGTTATCGCGTGAGGCGCCGGCCGCCATGGGCCTGCGCACGATTTCCGAAGCGGCGCCGATCAAAAACATTCCGGAATGGCGGCTGACCGATCATGTCGATGCCAATCTCGGGGCGGTCTTTGCCCGGGCGGGAGACAAGCGTTTGACCGACGGCATTCCCGGCCGCTTCACGGTCACCGGCTTCAGGGCGGTCTTGCCGATGATCGGGGCGCAGGCAAAGCTGATCCCCGATGAAAGCTGGGTCGCCGGACTGGGGCCGAAGGATCCGATTTATGATCATCTCGATCAGGCCATACTTCAACTTTATCTCACCGACTACGCCGAGACGTGGAACGGTCTGCTCAATAACCTTTCGGTCAAGACCCCCGAAGGGTGGACTCAATCGGCCAATATCGTAAGGCGGCTGTCCGGTACATCATCGTTGCTGCTGAAATTGCTGGAAGCGGTGCGGGCCGAGACCGTGCTGAGCCCGCCGGTGCCCGGTGGAGCCGCGCTGCCCGGCGCGGTCACCGATGCCGTCGCTCCCTGGCTCGGTCCGCCGCTGCGGGACTTCAATGGGAAGTTTCAGGCAATCAATGCGCTGACCAAGGACGCCGGCGCCATGTCCTCGGACCTGGCCGCGGTGCTCGACGCTCTTAAATCCGCGATCGGGCCGCTGACCGCGGCGGCGAATGCCGAACACGGGGTCGCGTCCGGCTCCGTCGATCCAACCGCGGATGCCGGGATCGCGCTGCGACAGGTAACGGCAAGCGCCAGCGTGCTGCCATCGCCGGTGCAGGACTGGATTCAGGCGATTACCCGGAGTTCCGCCGCCGCCGGGGCGGTCAGTTTGCGGGCGCAGCTTGATACAGCCTGGAAGGCTGACGTGCTGCCCTGGTGCAAGCGCTCGTTGGAAGGCCGCTATCCCTTTGCCGGGACCGGAGCACCCGACATGGCGATGGATGATTTCGCGCATTTGTTTGCACCGGGAGGGCTGTTCGATGCTTTTTTCAAGAACCGGTTGGCCCGCTACGTTAATACCGCCGCGCGGCCTTGGCGCTGGCAGTCGGTCGATAACACGGCGCTGACCATTTCTCCCGCAGTGCTGGTCGCCTTCGAGCATGCTCGCAACATTCAAGACGGTTTCTTTCCGGAAGGCGGTCGGGTCGCGTTCGTGCGGTTCGATCTGCGGGCGAGCGGTTTCGGCCCGTCTACCAAAGAGGTCGCGGTCGATGTTGACGGGCAGTTGTTTACTTTTCAACGTGACGGCAATCAGGCGACCCAGATGGGGTGGCCCAATCCATCCGGCCCGCGTCAGGCTTGGATAAGCTTCACCCCGATTCCGGCTCCGGCGGTACCGGCTCCGGCGGTGCCGGGTCTTCCCGTTCAGCTGCTCTCCGCCGTACCGCAGCCGGCGGCGCCTGTGCCGCCCGTAGCGGCGGTTCCGCCGATTCGGTTCGGCCAGAACGGGCCATGGGCATGGTACCGGCTGGTGACCGGGCGAATGCAGCGCACCGCCGACCGCATTGCGGTCCCCGTATCAGCCGGGAGCGGGCCGACTGCGCAACGGGTCGTGCTGGAAATGCGGACCGGCAGCGTGATCAATCCCTTTTCTCTGCTTAGCGAACTGAAGGAGTTCCAGTGCCCGGCGTCGTTCTGACCGATCCCGAGCCGGGCAGGGTGCGCACCGGCTATTTCGGCAAGCTTCCGGCTCGGCGCGATTTCGTGACCGCCAACCTCCCGCGCGTCGTCACCGAGACATGGCTCGGCTGGGTCGAGGACGGCCTTGTTCGTAGCCGCGAATTGATCGGAGAGGACTGGCTGGGCTGTTATCTTAATCAGCCGGTTTGGCGCTTCGCTCTTTCCGGGGGTTTGTGCGGTGCGGGTGCGGTCGCGGGGGTGATGGTGCCGAACCTCGATCGGGTCGGCCGCCATTTTCCCCTGACAATCATGGCGTTGTTGCCCGCCGACACCGCTCCCGCCGTGATCGCGGTTGCGCTGGCCGAGTGGTATCGGGCCGCTGAAGTGCTGGCGCTGTCCAGCCTCGAAGCCGGTTTCTTGTTTGAAGACTTTGAACGCAGGGTTGAAGCACTGGTTCTGGAATTTCCCGCAGTCATACCCATGGCCAAACCCAGCGAAACCGCATGGATGAGCATAAGCGGGCAAGCCAACGGCTGGCAATGGGCCTCGGACGCACAGGGTGATCCGGCGCGGGTTTTTGCCGGCCTGTTCGATCAAGCCGTCGCTCGTTCCGTTACCTCCTACAGTCTATGGTGGAGCGTCGGGTCCGATGTCATTCCCCCCGCTTTGACCGCACATCGCGGGTTGCCCGGCGCCAATGCCTTTACCGCCCTGGTTGATGGCCGGTGGGAGCAACGCGGCTGGGACTTTGCGCCCGGATTCCGGTTTGACGACACGGAACCGGCCTTGTCATGAGTGAAGCCTATATCCAGGCCGACCGGCTGCTAACCATTGAAACGCCGCTGGGTCGTGATGCCTTGCTGTTAGAGGCATTTCATGGTCGCGAGGCAATTTCGACATTATTTGACTATGAGTTTACCGTATTATCGCGTCGAGATGACTTGAAACCGGAGGAACTTGTCGGCAAACGCATGACCGCGACTTTGCGGACCGATAATGACGAGCGACGTTACTTCAACGGGGTGATTCAGCGTTTGATCGGGGGGCCGGCGGTCGCTCGGGAATTCCGCCAATATCGACTGGAGGTGGTGCCCTGGCTGTGGTTTCTGACCCGGACCAGCGATTGCCGTATCTTTCAGAACAAGACCGTTCCCGAGATTGTGAAAGAAATCTTCAGCGATCTAGGCTTTGATGCCTACGAGACCGGCGGTCTCAGCGGCAAATATAGTCAGCGTGAATACTGCGTTCAGTATCGCGAAACCGATTTTGCTTTTGTCAGCCGCTTGCTGGAAGAGGAAGGCATCTTTTATTTCTTCACGCATGACAATGGGAAACACACCCTTGTTCTAGCCGACCGACAGGCTGTTTTTCGAGCATGTCCCGAGAGTAAAATTAAATACAGCGCAGCCGATATTCTTGAACACCATATTTCAAGTTGGGAGCACCGCTATCAGTTTCATACCGGTGCATGGGCTCATGGTGAGTATAATTTCGAGACTCCACGCCTGGACTTGACAACTCAGGCCCGGACCATGGTTAAGCTGCCCGGAGTAGAGAATTTTGAACTCTATGATTATCCGGGAATTTACCGGAAAAAGCCGGAGGGTGAAGCTTTATCCAAAATTCGGATCGAAGAACAGGAAGCCGTGTACGATACGGTTCAGGCCGATAGCGACTGTCGAACCCTCTATGCCGGAGGGAAATTTACGCTATCTAAGCATGATTGCCCAAGCGAGGCCAACAAGGCCTATGCGATTATTGCATTAGAGCACGATGCGGCGGCGGCGACCTATCTTTCCGGGGCCGGCGGTTCGTCTTATTATCGCAATCACTTCACCTGTATTCCCGCTACGGCGCCATTTCGGCCGGCACGAATTACCCCGCAGCCACTGGTGCATGGCTCTCAGACCGCAATGGTGGTCGGGCCGTCCGGTGAAGAAATTCATACCGATAAGTATGGACGGGTCAAGGTTCAGTTTCATTGGGACCGGCGCGGCAAGTATGATGATAAAAGCTCATGCTGGATTCGTACATCACAGAGTTGGGCCGGGCGTCAGTGGGGCGCGCAGGTGCTGCCGCGTGTCGGCATGGAGGTGATTGTCGACTTTCTGGAGGGTAATCCAGATCGGCCGTTGGTCACGGGTTTTGTCAATAATGCCGACACCATGCCACCTTATACTTTGCCCTCCGAAAAGACCAAGTCAGCTTTTAAGACTCGATCCACGCCGGGCGGCGGCGGGTTTAACGAGGTGCGTTTCGAAGACAAAAAAGGCAAAGAACAGGTTTTTATTCATGCCGAGCGCGATATCGATGTCCGGGTCAAGGCGAATCGCCGCGAATGGGTCGGTGCCAACCGTCATTTGATTATTAAAAAGAATCGTCTGGATCAGGTCGAGGGTGACACGCATTCGACTATTAAAGGGGATCATAATCAGAAAATCGGCGGCGCGCTCTCACTGAAAGTCGGGATGGAGGTTCATGAAGATGTCGGCATGAACTTCATTCACAAATCAGGACAGAATATTGTCTTTGAAGCCGGAATGATGATTTCATTAAAGGCGGGCGGCAACTTTATTACGATCGGGCCGTCCGGGGTGATGATTAACGGCTCGATGGTGCTGATCAACAGTGGTGGCGCCGCGTCGCCGCTGAGTGCACATCCACAACCGCCGGATTTACCGATTGCTGCTGACGATGCCAAGCCGGGTGAAAAGGCCGAGCCGCCCGAGCCCAAGCGCATGCCTGCGCCCGGCAAGATGAAAGAACAGACTGTTCAAGCTCATGTCATGCGTATGGCCGCACAAAACGGCACGCCATTCTGCGAAAAGTGCGTCGAGGCCGCAGCGGCCAAAGCCATTAAAGGAGTCTGACTACGATGGTGACCCCCGCTCTTGCGCCGGATGCCGTGCGCCGATTGTTTCAGGTCTTGTATCCGGAGCCGTTTAACCCGGAAGCGCCGTCTTTTCTCTACGCTGTCCTTGATGCCGCTCGCGACCCGGCGATCTATCGCGCGCTCTATGATCATGAGGGCGAGGTACCGATCCGCTGTCTTTATCAAGGGGATTTGGCACAGGAACTATCAGAGGTGGCGCCCTATCTGGTCCAACTCGACCGCGAGGCGCCATTTACCGCATGGCTTCTGGAAAACAGCTGGGGCAACAGTTGGGGCATTCTGGCTCGTTCCCCTGAACTGTTTGACGAGGTTCGCCGCCACTTCCGTAAGTTTACCATCGTCAGCACCGAAGCTGGAAAGTCTCTGTTATTCCGGTTTTACGATCCCCGCGTGTTACGAAACTTCCTTCCAATCGCCACCCCCGACCAAGTGCAGCAATTGTTCGGTGTCATCGAAAAATATGTTCTGGAAGACGAAGACCGGGGAACCGGTGTGACAGAGTTTACGGGGTCGAGTGGGATGGCGACAAGCATGAAACAAAAAATTATGTAAATGGCATCATTATAGAGAAGGTGCTTGATGATTACCATAACTATTAACCAAATTAACTTGCTTCGGGAGGCAGATATTCGCTTATTTTCTAAGCGTGTCTGTAACCATATATTTCACAACTTTGCTTTCTATATAGAAGGACGAGACGTTAATAATATTGTCAGTGGTTCAATCAACAGAGCAATGTCATATAATATAAATGCCGAAAATGATATTATTCGTTATGTTGAATTTGATGTAATGATTGGCGCGCCCTTTGAAAAAGGGCCTGGCTGTCAAGATATAGAGCAAATTCTTAGAAATAATGAGTTGAGCGGCGGCAAAAAAATTTACATGATTAGTCAGTATTTGTTATTTTCAGACAAAGGATAATACTTATGAGAATGGCGAAGCGTCCTTTAAATAAGGCTGCCGTTAAAGCGGCTAATCAGTCAATTTACTCTTTGACAGGAGGAAGGGGGCTTACACTGAGTACAAAAGATGCCTCGCTACGCGAAATGTGGATGGATGCTTACTTAACAAATGGTGGCGAGTTAGACACGTCAGAACCTGGTAATTGCGTTGGTAAAACAGTATCAACGTGTTCATTATATCCAGTCGTTGGAAAAGCTTGGAAAAGTGCGGCAGAAGCCATTTTCCCTGGAAAGCAATCATATCAGAACTGTGGTATCCAATCTGCGCGTCAAATCATTGAACAAGCAAACATAATTTGCCTAGTTGATAATGAGCTTGAGTTTCTCAACAAAGCAATAAATTCTTGCTCTGTTGATAAGGCTGATAATCATCCAATAGATTCTGGTGGTTCAAATGCTGAAAATAGGCAGTGTATTTTAAGCCAGTATGGCGTAGACTCAATTATAGAAGACGCTTCTGTTGGCGCTGTTGATCAGGCTTTGAGAGAAAGAAAAGGGGTTATTATTTCTACGGATGTCAGTGTTCTTTGGAGCGGCCTCGGAATAAGTCAGGCGGGGCGGCATGCTGTGGTTGTTACGCATGGGAAGTATGATGACGATGGAAAAATGGAGGGTGTCTATATCAACGACACTGGTGTAGGAAAGCAATACTATATAACATCTGATGCCCTAAAGGACGCGCTGGAAAGCGGAGCGGGTTCTATGAATGTGACGAGTAAGCCTATCTGGCCATCGGATTAAGTATTGAATAATATGATGTCCACTCATGATTATAGGTGAGGTGAGCGGTGAATAATGTATGGGTTGCAGAGGCGGTGAAGGGTATGAGAAGAAGCTCATATTATCGCAAGCACATTATTGATGAATGGTATGAGACATTGCCTATTCCTCAGTGGTCTAGAAGGAACATTTTAGTTAGCGTTTTATTTGGTAAAAATGTGACAGATGAATCAACAAATATAATAGCCCCGAGCCGTGTTCCATGCTGGCCTCATATTGTCTGCTCAATTTTATATCCAGCATCTATACTGAGCTGGAGTGAGATTAGCTCTCCTTCCGGGATCATGATCGATCGGGATAGGGATAATCATAGGTTTAGCCTAAACCCGAATATCATGGAATCCCGCCGT
The DNA here is from genome assembly GCA_037147415.1 of Rhodospirillaceae bacterium. Classification (GTDB taxonomy): domain Bacteria; phylum Pseudomonadota; class Alphaproteobacteria; order Azospirillales; family Azospirillaceae; genus BOG-933. Next base: position 10,729 of record JBAWVF010000029.1, read on the forward strand.
AATTATTATGTTGCGTTGTCAGAAATGCTGTCGTCCCATTCTTGGCTTGATGATGAAAGTGTCAAATTTGACTGTAAATGGGCTATGAAAACATACGAGTCCATGTTGGGTGCAGCAAACCTTCCTCTGGCGCCATTATATGATAGCGAGAGCATACAATTGGTGAGTTGGATACATGAAAACTGTTCAAGCTCAGTGAAATAGACGCCCCCCTCACCCTCCGACAATTACGGTCGGGGAGCCGGTGGTGATAACGCCGCCGTGGACGGTTTGGTCACCGATGCGGGCGGCTTGACGGCCGCCGATGACTACGGTGGTCGAGCCTTTGACGATGACGTCGGGCGGACCGGCGCACACACATTGGTCCCCGACCACCGAGGCCGGTAGAAAGTTGATCATTACCGTCGGCACACACGGGCTGACAATCGGTCCGCCGACATGAGGCACGGTTCCGGTTACCATCGGACAAGTATGCATATCGGTAAGGCGAGCTGCCGGCGGCATGAAAAGCGCTCCGTTTGTTTGAGCATGGAATAGCGCAATCGGGTTGCCAAGGCAACACGCCGTGTTCTTTAAGAGCAGAGCGCTGTCTTCGATCGCTATCAGGCATTCACCCCGACGGCGATGTCTCGTGAAGTTGACAGGGCTTGCCCGGACAAACCCTGCCTTGGCCCGCCCGCCATGGCTGTGCTAGTCTCGCGGTTCGCCGGATCGAGGGGACGGGTTTGCCACCATGAACGCCGCCATGAATTACGAGCAGTTTTTTTGCGACCGTATCGCGGGCCTGAAAAATGAGGGCCGCTACCGGGTCTTTGCCGATCTTGAACGCCAAGCCGGCCGCTTTCCCCGGGCCGTTTTTCACGGTCCGAACGGTGCACAAGAGGTGGTGGTCTGGTGCTCTAATGATTATCTAGGCATGGGCCAGCATCCGGCGGTGCTTGCCGCGATGCATGAAGCTCTGGAGCGTTGCGGCGCCGGAGCCGGCGGTACCCGCAATATCTCGGGCACCAATCATTATCATGTGCTGCTGGAACAGGAGCTGGCCGATCTTCATGGCAAGGCGGCGGCGCTGCTGTTCAACTCGGGTTATACTTCGAACCTGGCGGCGCTCGGGACACTGGCCCGGCTGTTGCCACACTGCGTGGTGTTTTCCGACGCGCTCAATCATAACTCGATGATTTCGGGGATTCGGGAATCCGGGGCCGAGAAACATATTTTCCATCATAACAGCCCGGAAGACCTTGACCGTTTGTTGTCGCACTATCCGAAGGAGCGGGCCAAACTGGTCGCCTTCGAGTCGGTCTATTCGATGGATGGCGATATCGCCCCGATTGCCGAACTGTGCGATGTCGCCGAGAAACACGGCGCCATGACCTATATCGACGAGGTTCACGCTGTCGGCATGTACGGCCCGCGCGGCGGCGGCGTCTCGGAGCGGGACGGCTGCGCCCATCGGTTGACCGTGATTGAGGGCACTTTGGCCAAGGCGATCGGGACTCAGGGCGGCTATATCGCCGGTTCGGCCGCGCTGGTCGATACCGTGCGCAGCTTCGCCGCCTCGTTTATCTTCAGTTCTTCGCTGGCGCCCGCGGTTGCGGCCGGCGCCCGCGCCTCGATTCGCGAGCTGAAGATCAGCCAGCACATCCGTGATCGCCACCAGGAGCGCGCCGCCACGCTCAAGCGCCGATTGAGCGCCGCCGGACTGCCGGTGATGCCCTCGATCAGCCATATCGTACCGTTGCTGGTCGGTGACGCCCATTTGTGCAAGCAGGCCAGCGACCGGTTGATGGCAACCCATGGTATTTATATTCAGCCGATCAACTATCCGACCGTGCCGCGCGGGACCGAGCGTCTGCGCATTACGCCGACCCCGCTCCATGACGACGCGGTGATGGACCAACTGGTCGATGCCCTGTGTGAAGTCTGGGCCCGGCTGGAAATCGGCAAGGCCGCAGCATAGTTATAGCGTGTGAAAGGAACATGATCATGGCCAAGGCCGAAAAAACCACCGACGAGCGGCTCTCTCACATCGAGGAGGAGGTCGTTGAATTACGCGACGAAATGTCCGAACTGAAGACCGAGATGAAGGAGGTCAAGCATCTGCTGACCCAAGTGCTGCAAATGTTGTCGCGCATCGACGGACGTATGGATGAACAGCGCTCGACGATTAACGCTTTGATTCCGGTACGCCTTGCCGCGGTGCCGTCCGCCGCGGCTTGATCGGGGCATTATGAAATATATCGACGAGTTCCGCGATCCCCGGCTGGCGGAAAAGCTGGCCGCCGCTATCGCCGCCGAGGCTAGGCCGGAGCGCCGCTATCATCTGATGGAATTCTGCGGCGGGCATACCCACGCGATTTCCCGCTACGGCATTCCCGATTTGCTGCCTTCGATGGTGCGGATGATCCACGGGCCGGGTTGCCCGGTCTGCGTGCTGCCGATCGGCCGGATCGACGATGCGGTGGCGATCGCCCGTCATCCCGGTGTGATCCTGTGCAGCTACGGTGACGTTTTGCGGGTGCCGGGCTCGGGGCAGGTCAGTTTATTGAAGGCCAAGGCCGAGGGTGCCGATGTCCGCATGGTCTATTCGACCACCGACGCGCTCCGGCTGGCCGAAGCCAATCCCGACCGGCAGGTGGTGTTCTTCGCGATCGGCTTCGAGACCACGACGCCGCCGACCGCAGTGGCGATTCGCGAAGCCAAGGCGCGCGGGCTCGCGAATTTCTCGGTCTTTTGTAACCATGTGCTGACCCCGGCCGCGATCCAGAACATTCTGGAAAGCCCGGAGGTGCGTGAGTTGGGGACGGTGCCGCTTGATGGCTTTATCGGCCCGGCGCATGTCTCGACGGTGATCGGTAGCCGGCCTTACGAGTTCTTTGCCGAAGAATACCGCAAGCCGGTGGTGGTCGCCGGCTTCGAGCCGCTCGATGTCATGCAGGCGATCCTGATGCTGGTGCGCCAGTTGAACGAAGGTCGTTGCGAGGTTGAAAACCAGTTTACCCGCGCGGTCAGCCGCGACGGTAATGCCAAGGCGCAGGCTTTGGTCGCCGAGGTATTCGAGCTGCGCCGCGCGTTCGAGTGGCGCGGCTTGGGTGTGGTGCCCTATAGCGCGCTTCGGCTGAAGGACAGTTTCGCCGAGTTCGATGCCGAGCGCCGGTTCAAGATTCCCGGCGGCTCGGTGCCCGATCACAAGGGCTGCGCCTGTGGCGCGATCCTGCGCGGTCTGAAGCGTCCGCTCGACTGCAAACTGTTCGCCACCGTCTGTACTCCGGAAAACCCGATGGGCAGTTGCATGGTGTCGGCCGAGGGCGCCTGTGCCGCCTATTACAGTTACGGCCGTTTCCGGGATCTGTGAGTGCGGCGTATGAGCGCAACACCTACAGCGTCGCCGTGAAAGTCATGGCTCCGGTGGTGCTCGGACGCGGTCCGCGCGGCATGTATCCGGTGCATTGCCGGCTATAGGCGGCTTCAACACGGTGATCCCGGTTGACGCTACGCACCAGTACATCGATGACGGCTTTGCTGGCCGCGGCTTGGATCGAGAAAAAGTCGGCGCTGGCCGCCGTCGTACGGTTCAAGCGCATTCCGGATTCCTTAAGCCGATTCATCAGCTCGGGCGCTAGCCCGGCCAGACCGGCCCGGTCCAGCCGCACCACCCGGCCGATTTCGTCGAGCCGTCCGGTCAGCGCCAGCTTGTCGGCTTGCAACGCGATCACTCCGGTCAGCGCATCGCTGCGGGCCAGATCGAGTTCGCGCTCCAGCACCTCGTGCAACCGGTCCATGATCGAGATCAGGACCATGACCCGCTCGGCGGGCGTACCGGCGGGAACCACCGGCGGCTTCTTGGCGGGCGGGCGGTGTGCTTGGGCTGCGGCGGGAGAGGTTGCCATAGTCTTATACTCTTTGATTCGACGCAAGACCCTGAGCGCGCAGCATTTCGCGCTCGACCGACTTGGCGATGCCGGCGGTTCCGGCCTTATGGACAAGTTTGCCGTACTCGGTGTTCAACAGATCGCGGAACATTTCTTCGCCGTGTCCGCCGCCGAAGGTCGGATCAACCTCGACGCCTTGGGTCATGAAGCCCAGCAATTGACCGAGCGCTTGCGATTCGAACGACCCGGCCGCCTTATGGATGGCGGCGCGGGTCTCGGCTTCGGACTTGCCGTTCAGCGCGAGTCCCGCCGGGCGCCCGCCGCTTGCCGCGACCTTATCCGCTTGTTCCGTCCGATCAAGCGCTTCGGTAAAGCTGCTCTTGCCGCCGGCTGTCCCGGCACTCGATCCGGAGCGGGGTTTCGCTGCGCCGCCGGGGGGAAGGGTCGGCGCGGGCACCCGGCCGCCGTAAGACGCAAAGTGAGTGGATGCCATATCAAAACCCTCTTTTATCTTTAAGCCGCGCTCAGACGCCGCGCCGGCTTCGTGCCACGGGGCGCGCGGCGGCCGTCGCCGCCGTTAAGCTTACATCACGTCGATTTCAGCCTGGAGCGCACCCGCGGCCTTGATCGATTGAAGAATGCTGACCATGTCGCGCGGACCGATGCCGAGCGCGTTGAGATTTTGTACCAACTCTTGAAGGCTTATCCCGCCCGGCATGACCGCCATCCGACGGTCGTTCTGGGTATCGACCTGAACGTCCGAGCGCTGCACCACCTGGCTCTGCCCCTGCGAGAGCGCGTTGGGCTGGGACACCACCGGCGTTTCGGTAATGCGTACGGTCAGGTTGCCCTGAGCGACCGCAACCGTACTGATCCGGACATTTTCGCCCATGACGATGACGCCGGTTTTTTCATCGATCACCACCCGCGCATGCTGATCGGGCGAGACCCGGAGTTGCTCGATATCGGTCATTAAATTGACGATGTCGCCGCGTCGGTTTTGCGGAACCGTCAGCATCACGGATGACGGGTCGGTCGCCTGAGCCGCCGCGGCACCGAGCCGGCCGTTGATCGCCTCCGCTACCCGGCGCGCCGTGGTAAAGTCGGGATTGCGCAGAGAGATGCGGATCACCGGCAATTCGGCCAGCGAGAATTCGATCTCGCGTTCGACGATCGCCCCGGAGGCGATTCGGCCGGCGGTTGAGACGCCCTGGGTAACCGAACTGCCGCTGGCGCCCTGAGCGGAAAAGCCGCTGACCGAAACCGCGCCCTGCGCGACCGCATAAACCTCGCCGTCGGCACCGACCAGCGGTGTCACCAGCAAGGTTCCGCCCATCAGGCTGCTGGCATCGCCCATCGAGCTGACCGAGACGTCGATTCGGGTGCCCTGGGCGGCATAAGCCGGCAAAGTCGCGGTCACCATCACCGCGGCCACATTACGGGTTTCCAGCTTTTGCTGAATGATCGGGCGCGGGGTCTGCCCGGTATCGGGCGGACCGACGGTAACCCCCATGCGCTGAAGCATCGCGCGCAGGCTGTTTTCCGTGAAGGGAGAGTTGCGGATGGTGTCGCCGGTGCCCCTCATGCCGATGACCAGGCCATAACCGACCAGCATGTTGTCGCGCACGCCCTCGATATCGACGATATCCTTCAGGCGCGCCGTCTGCGCAGCGACTTCGACCGGAGCGGCGAATGCCGCGACGGCCAGAATGAAAGCGGCAAGGACGGGATGAGCATAGCGGGTCATGACGTATCTCCGGTTCCCCGGGGTCTCCGGTTCCCGATATCCGAAGCAATCGGCATGCCAACCGAATTGCCGCCGCGGCCGGGCGGGGAGGCGGTGCGGGGGAGGGGAATCGGCAAGTTCTGCCCGAGACTTCCCGGCATTTTTTGCCCGATTGCCGGTGATGGCTCAGGAGTGCTATATTAGGTCCATCAGCTCCATCGGCGGGCGATACCCGCGTTGTCATCAGGTCTTGAGCGTCAAATCAAGGGTCAATACCGTGTCGATCAAGATAGATAGTCCAAGCAGTCTGCGCAGCGGCACGATTAAACGTCCCGGCCGAACCGAGGGCGGCGGCGGCAAGTTTTCGAAAATCGTCCAGGATGAAACCGCCGGTGCGACCGGCGTTGCGTCTTCGAATCCGGTGAATGTGGTTGATCGGCTGCTCACCTTACAAGAGGTTGACGACGCCACCGCGCGCGCCTCCAAGGGAAAGAAACGAGCGCAAGACCTGCTCGACGGGCTCGACGATTTGCGCCACGGCTTGCTGACCGGCACCATCTCGCGCGATAAACTGGTTGCCCTGGCAAAAATGGCGCAATCAAGACGCGCTTCTGTCGATGATCCTCGTCTTGCTGAAATTTTAGACGAGATAGATTTGCGCGCACAGGTAGAGCTGGCGAAATATACCCCCTGACGGTCCGTTTTATCGATAAAAGTTTTGTTACGGACGCTTGACTTGGCGCTCCGGTTAAGGCAATCCGGTCTCGATCAGTAACTTTGTGTTTCCTCAGATTAAAGTGGAGTTTCCGGGATGTCGTCGCCGCTGCTGCCGCCCGGCTACCGCCCTTCGGATGATGAAGAGTTCATGAACCCGATCATGAAGGAGTATTTCCGTCAACGGCTCCATGTCTGGCGGGATGAACTGCTTCAGGAATCGACGGAGACTCTGCATAATCTCCAGGATAGCGGCCTGCAAGAGCCGGATATTGCCGATCGTGCTTCGGCCGAAACCGAACGGTCGCTGGAGCTGCGCACCCGTGACCGCGAGCGCAAGCTGATCGCCAAGATCGATGCCGCGCTGGAACGGCTGGTCGACGGTAGCTATGGCTTTTGCGAGGATACCGGCGAGCCGATCGGCGTGCGCCGACTCGATGCCCGCCCGATCGCGACTCTCAGTCTGGAAGCGCAGGAACGGCACGAACGCCAGGAACGCACGCAACGCGAGGAATAAGCGGGGGCAAGAGTAATAAGCGGGAAGAGTAAGCCGGGCAATCAGGACTTACTTTCCGGGGGTTTGTTTTTCCGGGCCAGTTCCTCGTCGTCGAATGCGACCTCCGGTCCCCACTCCACGACCAGCTCACGCTTGGCTTCATGAAGCGCCATGATGCGGCTTTCGGCCCGCATGATTTCAAAATTGGCGATCATCGGTGGAACCAGGAAGTAAAAGCCCCAGCCGAGCGCGGCCGCGCCGTAAATCACCAGCCAGGTAAACGGGTCGCCCAGCAGACGCAGGGATTCGGACATGGTATGGCCGTGTTTCCACATGCCCATGACAAACGGTAGAATTCCGCAGATGTTAAGGGCTCCGACCGTAATCGGGGCCAGCTTGTCGGGGTCTCGGTCGACAAGATAAGCCACAGCGGTCGGAATCAGGCCGACCACGGCCAGCAGCGTCGTCGGCAGCGCGAATAACGCGGCCGGTGTCATCAGAACCAAAAAGGTCACCATGCCGCCGCTGGAATTGCTGCCGCCGGGCTTTGTAGCGCGCCGGGTTCGGGGATCAATGCGGGACGACATGCCGGACCTCGATCATCGGAACAGATAGAAAAAGCACAGGCCGGCGGTAACCAGGGTCCCGATCACACTTGACAGGACCGCGGCAAATTGGCGGCCGGAGGTTTCAATAATACCCGTGGGGTCGGCAATTTTCGCTTTGAGTTTTTCAATCTCCTGAATCGCCTTTTTGTGCTCCCGTCGTGCGGCGGAAAACCCCAGAGCATCCTTTTTAATCGCGTCGGGATCATCGATAATCCGCAAGAGATCGATCAATTTGCCATCGGATGCTACCCGCTCGATCGCCTTGCGCGCCGCGTCCCGTTGCGGCCGGTTGTAGAACCGGGCAACCGTCGGCTCCATCAGGCTGCCGATCCATCGACTGAGCCCCGGCAGCGGCGGCATGCCGAACCGTGTTTGGATATCCCCGAAAATCGATAACAACGCGGTAATGCGGCGCAGGGGATCGACCCCGCTTGCCAGCTGTGTGAACAGAGAATCTTCCAGTCGTTTATGACGGTTGGCCAGAAACGCGGAAAGATGGCGGTCCATCGGCTCACGCGACCGGTCCTTGGCCTCGGCCGCCAGATCAAGCGCGAGCAGCAAATCCGGAGGTGTGACCGCATGATAATCGATCACGATCGGACTGAGGCAGTACAGTGACGGGTTCATTTCATAAAGAACACGCTCGACGCCGAACGCCGCTCCGGTTTTCTCCAAAAGCCCGCGCAGAGTATCGAAGCTTTGGACCAGCGGCACCAGTTCCGGTCGCGTCTCCGTCTGAATCGTGGCCCAGAAGAGCGGCAACTGCCAAGCGATCATTTCGGCCAGCGGCTGTACTCCCTCGCGCCGCAAAAACGCTTCGGCAAGGGCTACGCCTAAACCGTCGGGCATGACCGCCATGCCTTTGTAACGAATCGGAGCCGGCGGATCCAGCGTCATGCCGACCCGTGCCACCATGCGGTCGGCCACGCTGGAGGACTTCCCCCCGCCGAGCGCCGCGTTTTCCATCGCCGACGCCACGGCTTCGGCCATCACGTCGTCGGAAATCCCGCGACGCAACCAGCGATCGATATCGCCATTTTCGACGGAAATTGTCGCGGCCGTCGGGTTAAGCGCCATCTGACGGGCCAGCCCGCGACAGTGCCAGACCTCGTGACCGCCGATCTTCACCGGTCGGGAGGCGCGCTTGGGCAAAGGCGACAGCTTGGGACTGAGTCGGCGCCCGGACAGCCAAAGGTCAAGCTGGGTTAGCCCCCAGCGCTGTTTAGGGTCATCGAGCAACAGGCCGCGCACCGGCTCCAGCAAATTTTGCGGAATGCGGCTGCTGCCGGCGATGGCGGCATAACTGCCCCGCTCGATCTTGACGGAGAGAACGGTCTCGTCGTCCATTTCCTGAACCGGATTTCTTCCAAGCGCCAGGAACACCAACGTCACGCCGAAGGCATAAAGATCGTCGAGTATCGAGCCGTTGCCGCGCCCGGACGGTTGAGCCATCGCCCGCTCGATGCCCTCGAACAGGGCCGGCTGAGCATAGCCGGGCGGAGTCGAGGCGCATTCGCCGACGGTCAATCCGCCGCCGCCGCTGTCGCGCAGAAACATATTGTTCGGTCGAATGCCGCCGTGGGTCAGGCCGCGGCCCGATAATTCCTTGAAAACCGGCATCATCGATTGAATGACCAGGCGCATGATCTGGTCTTCGGGCATCGGCTCGAAGCCGGCGGCAAGCGAGGTCATCAGCCGGCGTCCGAGCGGTCGCTCGAAGATCAAAGCCTGCCGATGGTTTTGAGCCCACTCGACCATGCCATGGTCGAGCAATCTCATGATTCCGGGGTTGTCGATCAAGGTGAACCCGGCCAGCGCCTCGGTGCGTGGCGGTACCGCCCCCGATAAGATCAGGGCGAAGCACTCGGCCTTGCGCCCACGCAGCGCCCGGGCGGCATAAGCCGTGCCGGCGATGCCATCGAACGCCGGCAAAGGTTGGGTCGGCAATATCTCGAAGCGATCGCCCAGCTTTATCGGTTCTCGCGAACCGTCTCTCCCGGCATCGATGTTGGAAGCTTCGTTCGCCATGATCGTCTAAAGGGTGTCCGGAGAATCAGCACGCACCTTAGCGCAAACTTCGGAGAGGAATGAAAGGGGATTCGCGTGGTGCCGCTCTGTATGATTAAACGGGCGCAACGCCGATCGCCTGCTTCGGCCTTTTTCAAGGCACCCGGTTCGGAAAGCCGGCTTTTCCTGCTTGGCGCAGGAATTCCGCTTGGCAAAGACCCTTTATGCTAAGTATGGTAAGTCAGGTTGCTTGTCGGGTTCGTGTTCCCGCCATTCATTAGTCGTAAGCCCCCGATGTGGTGGGCGCCATCGATTGCCGTTTCCCGACTTTCCCATGACGGAGAAGCCTATGCGTAGACTGTTGCTCGTCGCCATCGTCGCCCTGATTGCGGCGCTGCCCATGACCGGCCACGCCCAGACTCAGGGTCAGGCCCCCACTTTTACTAAGCCGCCTTCCGAAACCGCTTATCCGTATGTGGTTGGTCTCGGCGCTATCGCCGGCATTGTGGGCGCTCAATACGTCCTGTTCGGTCCGGCCGGCTTCCCGTTCTGGGCGAGCACGGTTACCCCCGGCACCCCGATCCCAGCCGTGATTTCGGTTGGCGTCAGCCGCATGTTCGCGATCACCAGCTCGACGGCCGGTGCCTTGGTCGCCAACTGGATGTATGACCATTAAGCCGGGTTAACCCGATTTCGGTCATTTCCGGCGGCTTCGGTCGCCGCACTCCCATTGCCCCGTGAAGACCCTCCGAGGAGGAACCATGCGCAAATTGATCCTCGTTGCCCTGATCGCTCTTGTCGGCCTGGCGCCGATGGCCATTTCGAGCAACGCTTATGCACAGTCCCCGTCCCAGGCCCAAACCGACAAGCAGTCCGACCATCGCCTGCTCGCCGTCGGCGCCGGTGCCGTTGTCGGCATCGTGCTGTTCAATATGGTGACCTATCCGCTCGGCTCCGTGCCGTTCGTTGCGGCCCCGCTGGCGCCGACGCCGACCAACATCGCGCTCGGCAGCCGCGTTCTGGCGACCTTGACCGGCGGTGCCGGTGGCCTGCTCGCTCACTACCTCTATACCTCGCTGTCTAAATAATCGGGCGCCGCCGCGATTTTTCGAAGGAGTCCATTAATGCGCAGACTCGTCCTCGTTGCTCTTATCGCCTTGATCGGTTTGGCGCCGCTTACGGCGTCCGCTCAAACCAAGGCCCCCGCTCAGACCGCCGCCAAGACCGATTACGTCTATCCGCTGGTTCTGGCCACCGGTGCGCTCGCCGGCGTGGTTGCGGTCAATCTGTGGACCTTCCCCTACTTCACCCTTCCGTTGGCGCTGGACACCCCGGCCGCTGCTGCGGTGTCGTCGCCGGCTGCCGCCGCCGCCAGCCGTATTTACGTGATCACCGCGGGCGTAACCGGTGCGTTGCTGGCAAGCTGGGTCTACGGTAAGTAAGCCCGCGGTTCAGACGGGTTAGTAAAGGACGGCTCCCGTTCCGATCGGATCGGGAGCCGTTTCGGCGCGGGTGCCCCCGCCTGAGAATCTTTCACCGGCTGAAGCTTCGGCTTGACCGCGGCGGCCATTCCGGTTGAAAACACTTCCAGCCGATCAGCCGACTATCGAGAGCCGCCTTGACCATGACCGGTTCACGTGACGCCTGGGATTGGTTGAAGGATGGCGTGGAGGCGCTGGCCTTCGGCAATCCGATCTACAACATAATGCTGGGCGGGCGCACCGTGACTGCGCTCGGCGTGGTTCCGCTTGACTCCTGGCCGGGTGATGCCACGAGCGGCAGCGCCATCCTGGACGGTGAATTCAGCTTTGCCGACCAAACCCTTACCGTTTCAGCCTCGCCGATGACCGATGCGTTCTGGCAACCGGACGGTGCCAGCGATGCTTGGTTTGCCGGGCTGCACAGCTTTCATTGGCTGCGCGATCTGCGGGCATTGGGGGGCGATGAAGCGCGGCGGCAGGCGCGTTCGCTGGTGTTCGGCTGGCTCTATTGCCATGCGCTGTGGAGCGGTGATTCGTGGGCTCCGGCGCTGGCCGGCGCGCGAATCGCGAACTGGGTCGGTCTGCACGACTTCTTTTTCGCCAGCGCCGACGAGGGATTCCGCGCTTGTATCTTCGATAGTCTGGCGCGCCAGACTCGGCACCTGCGCCGAATCGTGCCCGGAACCCTTGGCGGCGCCAAGCTGATCACCGCGATTAAGGGCTTGGCTTATGGCAGCCTGTGCTTGCCCGAAGGGGCGCAGGTTCAGGCCGATGTCCGTCGCCTGCTTGAGCGCGAGTTGCCGCGCCAAATATTACCCGACGGCGGTCATGTCGAGCGCACCCCGTCGACTCAGCTTGCGATTCTGCGCGACTTGATCGATATCCGCTCGGCGTTGCGCGCCACCAAATCGGAATTGCCGGTTGCCCTGACCAATGCGATTGACCGCATGACGCCGGCCTTGCGCTTCTTCCGTCATGGTGATGGCGCGTTGGCCTTGTTCAACGGCGGGCGCGAAGAAGATGCGGCCCTGATCGATGCGGTGCTGACCAATGCCGATTCGCGGGGTCGGCCGTTGCGCAGCGCTTCCGAAATGCGATTCGAGCGCTTGCACGGTGGGCGCGCCCTGGTGATTCAAGATGCCGGGTCTCCACCGCCGCCGGGAATTGATCGTCGGGCTCATGCCGGCACGCTCAGTTTTGAATTCAGCGTCGGCAAGGAGCGCCTGATCGTCAATTGCGGCTGCCATCCCGAGTTGAACAATCCGTGGCACGGTGCTTTGGCCGGTTCCGCCGCCCACACCACGGTGACGGTGGCCGAGACCAATTCGTCGGAGGTTTCAAAGCGGGGCGGACTCGGGCGCCGGCCCGGTCAAGTCGGGTGTGAGCGTCAGGAATCTCCCGAGGAAATCACGGTCATCACCCATCACGATGGTTATGTCCCGAATTTCGGTTTGCTTCATCGCCGTACCCTTCACCTCGACCAGCATGGCGACGCGCTGATCGGCGAGGATGTGCTCGAGCCGGTCGAAGGCGCCACGCCGGAGACTCGTCCGTTTGCGGTGCGGTTTCATCTGCACCCGAACGTTCAGCCGCGAATCATCGATGGCGTCGATGGCCCCGCGGTGCTTTTGAAGCCGCCTTCCGGTGCGGCTTGGCGTTTTACCGCCGAGGGCGGTACGCTTGACCTTGAAGACAGTATATATTGTGGTACCGGTGGCCCGCCGCGTCCGACCCGACAGATTGTGGTCAGCAGCGAAGCCGGCCCCGCCGCCGCCACGGTATCCTGGGCATTTAATCGGGAATAGGCCCTTCCCTCTCACTCATGTCGGAACCGAAATCCATGACCTCCGCACCTGTTCGCGTTACCCGTGCTCTGATCAGCGTTTCCGACAAGACCGGGTTGGTTGAGCTTGGCCGGGTTCTGGCGGCGCGCGGGGTCGAGATTCTGTCGACCGGCGGTTCGGCGCAACGCTTGCGCGAAAATTCGGTTCCGGTGACCGAAGTCGCAGAGTTCACCGGCCATGCCGAAATTCTCGACGGCCGGGTCAAGACGCTGCATCCGCGCTTGCATGGCGGCATTCTCGGACGGCGCGATCTGCCCTCGCATCGGGAACAGATGGCGGCGCATGCGATTCCGCCGATCGATCTGGTGGTGGTCAATCTTTATCCGTTCGAGGCGACGGTGGCGCGCGGGGCCGATTTCGAAGAGTGCGTCGAAAATATCGACATCGGCGGGCCGGCTTTGATTCGCGCGGCCGCCAAGAATCACGATTTCGTCGCGGTGATTACCGATTCGGCCGACTATGAGGCGTTGGCCGCCGAGTTGGCTGCGAATGACGGTTGCACCACGCCGGCATTGCGCCGGAAATTGGCCGGTTTGGCCTATTCCCGCACCGCGGCCTATGACAGTGCGATTTCGCGTTGGTTCGCCGGGCAGGCCGGGGAGGTTTTTCCGCCGGTGATGACCTTCGGCGGTAAATTGGCTCAGAGCTTACGCTATGGCGAAAACCCGCACCAACAGGCGGCGCTGTATTTGGGTGGCCCGACTCGGCCCGGAGTCGGCACCGCGGTTCAGGTCCAAGGCAAGGAACTGTCGTTCAACAATCTGAACGACACCGATGCCGCTTATGAATTGGTCGCCGAGTTCGACCGTCCGGCCGTGGCGATCATCAAGCATGCCAATCCGTGCGGCGTGGCCGAAGCCGATTCGCAGATCGAAGCCTATAAGGCGGCGCTGCTGTGCGACTCGGTGAGCGCATTCGGCGGGATCATCGCGCTGAACCGGCCGCTCGATGCCGCGACCGCCGCCGAAATCGCTAAATTGTTCGTCGAAGTGATCATCGCGCCCGACGCCGACGAGGTCGCGAAGCAAATTATCGGCACCAAGAAAAATCTGCGCCTGCTGCTGACCCGCACTTTGCCCGATCCGGATGCGCCGGGGTTGGCGGTGCGCTCGCTCGCCGGCGGTTTTCTGGTTCAGACTCGGGACACCGCGCGAATCGGGCTTGCCGATCTGAAGGTGGTCAGCAAGCGTCAGCCGACCGAGCGCGAACTCGCGGATATGCTGATCGCGTTCCGAGTCGCTAAGCACACCAAGTCGAACGCCATCATCTATGTTAAGAACGGCGCCACCGTCGGGGTTGGTGCCGGCCAGATGAGCCGAGTCGATTCGGCCCGAATCGCGGCGATTAAAGCGGCCGACGCCGCCAAGGCCGCCGGTCTGTCCGAGCCGCTGACCAGGGGGTCGGTCGTGGCGTCGGAGGCGTTCTTCCCGTTTGCCGACGGTTTGATCGCCGCCGCCGAAGCCGGGGCGACCGCGGTGATTCAGCCCGGCGGCAGTGTGCGCGACCAGGAAGTGATCGCCGCCGCCGACGAACGCAACCTCGCCATGGTGTTCACCGGCATCCGCCACTTCCGGCATTAGGGGGGGCGGCATTAGGGGGGGCGGCATGCGTTAACCCGCTTGCAGCCCTTAAAGAGCAGCACCAAGATTAATGCTCCTCCCAAGCTTTCGAAAGCAGGGTAACGCCATGACCACGATGATCGCAGAACTTTACGATGCGTTGGTTTCGGCCGGGGCTCCGGAGGACAAGGCACGCAAGGCCGCTGAGACAGTGGCGGCTTATGACAACCGGTTTTCCGGAGTCGACGTCAAGCTGGCTGAGATTAAGGGTGACATGAACTTGCTCAAATGGATGATGGGAATTTTGATTGCCGGGGTCGCCTCGCTGGTGATCAAGACATTTCTGGCTTAGCTCGGCTATCCCCTCACACGTCGATATCCTGCACGAATTTGGCGTTTTCCTGAATAAAGCGAAAACGCAGTTCAGGTTTACGGCCCATCAGCTTTTCAACCAAAGACTTGGTCGCTTCCGCATCTTCGCCGGCCTCGGGGTCGCGCGGATCGGGAACCGTGACGCGCAAAAGCGTGCGCTTGCTCGGGTCCATGGTGGTTTCTTTTAGCTGGGACGGCTGCATCTCGCCCAAACCTTTGAACCGGCTGATATCAATCTTGCCCTTGCCGCCGAAACCCTTCTTGATCAACTCTTCTTTGTGGGCGTCATCGCGGGCATAGACGCTTTTGGCGCCGGCCACCAACCGATATAGCGGGGGCAGGGCGAGGTAGAGATGGCCGTGATGAATCAACTCCGGCATCTCGCGATAGAAAAAAGTCATCAGAAGCGAAGCGATATGAGCGCCGTCGACATCGGCATCGGTCATGATGATGACTTTTTCATAGCGCAATTTGTCGGAGGCGAAGTCCTTACCGGCACCGCAGCCGAGCGCCAAGGTCAGATCGTTGATTTCCTGGTTGGCGCGCAGCTTGTCGAGACTGGCCGACGCGACATTCAGGATTTTACCGCGCAGCGGCAGAATGGCCTGGGTCTCGCGGTTGCGCGCCTGCTTGGCCGAACCGCCGGCCGAATCACCCTCGACCAGGAACAGTTCGGTGCCCTCGGACGAGGTGCGCGAACAATCGGCCAACTTGCCGGGAAGTCGCAATTTCCGAGTCGCGGTCTTGCGGGACTGTTCCTTGGCCTGACGCTTGCGCGCCCGTTCCTCGGCTTTTTCAATCAAGCGATCGAGCAAGGCGGAACCGGCGGCGCGGTCTCCGGTCAGCCAATGGTCGAATCGATCCTTGATCGCTTGCTCGACCAACCGAGTCGCCTCGGGAGAAGACAGCTTTTCCTTGGTTTGACCCTGAAACTGGGGTTCGCGGATGAACACCGAGAGCAATACCGCGGCGTCGCCCAGCACATCGTCGGGCGTGATCTGGCCGGCGCGGCGATTGCCGACTCGCTCGCCATAATCCTTCAGCGCGCGGACCAGGGCCGAGCGTAGGCCTTGTTCGTGGCTGCCGCCCTGAGTCGTCGGAATCGTGTTGCAATAGGAATGGGTAAAACCGTCTTCGTCCTCGGGCCACGCCACCGCCCATTCGACTCGGCCGGCATCGGCGGGAAACGGCGCTTCTCC
The DNA here is from genome assembly GCA_037147415.1 of Rhodospirillaceae bacterium. GTDB lineage: Bacteria > Pseudomonadota > Alphaproteobacteria > Azospirillales > Azospirillaceae > BOG-933. The sequence goes on from JBAWVF010000029.1 coordinate 26,607, forward strand.
GGCAAAGGCGGCGGGGGTTACCGTGCGCCGGTCCTTTAGGCTGGCGCTGAGAAAATCATGCAGGCCGCCGGGAAAGTGCAGGCTGGCCTCGCCGGGGACCGAGCCGTCGCCGGGCAGTAACCCGGAATCGCAGCGCCAGCGAATCTCGACGCCACGAAACAGGTACGCCTTAGAGCGTGCCATCCGGTACAGCCGCGCCGGCACCAGGGCGGCTTCGCTGCCGAAAATCTCCGGGTCGGGATGGAAGCGAATCGTGGTGCCGCGCCGATTCGCAACGGCGCCGCGCGGCTCCAGCTTGCCGGTCGGTTTACCCCGGCTGTAGCTTTGGGCGAATAATTTACGCTCGCGCGCCACTTCGACGACAAGTGTATCCGACAGCGCATTGACAACCGATAATCCGACGCCGTGCAAGCCACCGGAGGTGGCATAGGCCTTGCCCCCGAATTTGCCGCCGGAGTGCAGCGTGGTCAGAATCACCTCGAGTGCCGAAGTGCCGGGGTACTTCGGGTGTTCGTCAACCGGAATGCCGCGGCCGTTATCGCGCACGGTCACGAAACCATCCGCGCTTAATTCCAAATCAATGCGCGTGGCGTGGCCGGCTACCGCCTCGTCCATGGCGTTATCTAGAATTTCGGCAACTAAATGATGGAGCGCACGCTCATCGGTGCCGCCGATATACATGCCGGGGCGACGACGTACCGGTTCCAACCCTTCCAGCACCTCGATATCGCGGGCGGAGTACGGGTCGGCGGCGGCGGTCGCTTGATTTTTGAACAGGTCGGTCATGCCGGCATTATGACAACAGCCGTCACGTCGAGCAAGCGGCGCACTCAGCCATTGATGAAGCCGGGCGGCATCACCATATGGAAGAAGCGGCATCACCATATATAAGAAAATATGCGTAGATGCTTATCCGGGAGGATGGCGAATGATCACGTTACGAGACTGCATCGATCTTTCGGGATGCGATCCCGAAGAAATCGACGCCGTGGCAGAGCACGACCATATCTCTTTTACCGTGGCTATGGAAAAGGAATGGTGGATGCTGGAACAAAACTGGGGACCGCCGGCGGTTCGCCAGATCATCCGTGACGACATCGAAGACGCAACGATGCATGCACGCTATAACCATGTAGATGAGCTAATGATAACCTATAAACATGCTTGTCAACGGTTGCCGTCGGGTGCGGATCGGAGACATGAATTGCGCCTCTGAGATTTGCTTGTCCGGAGCCACCATGCGAGCTTACCGTGACGCCATCCGGAGGCATCGGTATTCCTTCTTTTTATGGTCTCCGGCGCGGCTCGGGCTTAGCGTTGGTGCGTGAGCAGCTTTCCCCTTCTATTTTTATATTCAGTCGACTTACTTATTTATCGCTTCCACAGTCTGCCCGGACCGTATCCGGCAGGATCAGCTTAATGATGACAAATGTAGCCGATGAGCCGCGCATCATGACTGTGCATTCGCCCGTTTCCAGAAAAGGCGAGAGATGGTGCCCGAATTCCGCATTAATCGACATGGCTTTCGCGATTATATCCTCACGCACTAATGCGAACGTTTAAAACAAACCGGTCTGTGATATACAGATGGCGTGCTTCCTTCGAGGGGGTAATGGACGATCTGATGGAACCAGGACCGGGTTCGAAGTGTGTCGTCGGACGTCGAGCCGTGTGGCGTTCCGCGTTGTTCGAAAGTGCTTCGGCAGCGCTGGTGGTCTTGGGCCTTAGCGGTTGCTCCCTTTGGCTTACCGGTTCGGTTGAGTTGGCAGGTTTGGCCTCTGCCGCGCTGACGTGCGGGCTGATGGTGGCGGTCGGGGGGCTGGGCCTGCTGCATTTGCGGACGATCCGATGGGCTCGACGCGACATCGAACGGCGCGTGTCTAAGCGGGTTGAGGACATGCGCCGAGCTGAAGAACTTTTATTGGCGGCAGAGCGCCTTACCCATCTCGGACACTGGGAACAAAATCTGGTAACCGGTGCGGGCTTTTGGTCATCCGAGATAAATCGGATACTTGGCCGCGCGCGCGGTCCGCACCCGCTCGACTTGACAGATATTCTGGCTGCGGTTCATCCCGAAGATCGGGACGAGGGATGTACCGCTCGTATCTTAGCCTCGGCCGGGGTTAAGCCCTATGACATTCAATTTCGAATTTTTCGGGCCGGAGGCGAAATCCGCCATGTTCATGCCCGGGCCGAGGTTCTGCGCGATGATCGAGGTGAGCCGGTCAAGCTGATCGGGACAATTCTCGATATCACGGACAGAGTATTTATTGAGCAGCGTTTGCGTGAGAGTGAGGAAAAATATCGCCGTATCTTTGAAGCAACCGGTGACGCGCTGTTTCTGGTCGATTCAGTTACCGGGCTGATTGCCGAGGCCAACGGCGCCGCCGCGCGAATCTATGGCTATGATCGGGCGGAATTGACGGGGATGCCCTGGCAGCGGATTGAAGCGCACGGGCTGTCCGCCGATACATATGTCCGGCATCGCCGTCGAGACGGGACAGATATTTTCGCAGAACTGTCTTTGGCAGAAGTAGACTTTAATGGCCAACCGGGGGCCATTATCGCCGTACGCGATATTACCGCTCGAAAAAAAGTGGAAATCAATCTGAGGCTGCTGACCCGGGCGATCGAGCAGACACCACTGTCGGTGGTGATTACCGATCGTGAGGGCAAGATCGAGTATGTTAATCCCCATTTTGTGACGGCCACCGGCTATTCGATTGAAGAAATAAAGGGAGAAAATCCCCGTATTTTCAGATCGGGCTATACATCACTCTCGGAATATCACAAAATGTGGGAGGCGATTTCGTGCGGCAAGGTGTGGCATGGTGAATTTCACAATCGAATGAAGAATGGTGAACTGCATTGGGAGTCGGCTTCAATCGGGCCGGTTCGTGATGAAGACGGTGAGATTACACATTTCGTGGCGGTTAAAGAAGATATTACACGACGCAAGCTGGCCGAAATCGAACTGCTGGCCGCAAAAGAGCGGGCCGAAGCCGCAAGTATCAGTAAATCGCAATTTCTTGCCACGATCAGCCATGAGTTGCGCACGCCGCTGAATGCCGTACTCGGTTTTTCCGAGGTCATTCGCGATGGCGCCCGGGATGTCGGCGATCCCGAACGCTTTGCCAACTATGCGCGCCATATTCATGCGAACGGCACTCATCTGCTCGGTCTGATCAATGACCTGCTTGATCTGGCCAAGATTGAGGCCGGTAAGTTCGAACTCCATGATGAGTTCGTCGATATCGAGGAGGTGGTGTACGACGCGATGGAAATGGTGCGCAGCAGAGCGGAATCGGGAAAGCTGACCCTCACTCGTGAAACTCCGTCCCATCTGCCCTTGATGCGTGGCGATGACCGCGCCATGCGCCATGTTCTGATCAATCTGCTGAGCAATGCCGTGAAGTTCACACCGGAAACGGGCTCGGTGACGGTCCGGGCCGGCATCGACGACAACGGCCTGTTGGCCATCTCGGTGATCGACACCGGAATCGGCATGGCCGAAGAGGATATTCCAAAAGCGCTGGAGCCGTTCGGCCAAATCGATAACGCATTGTCTCGTCGCCACGACGGCACCGGGCTGGGTTTGTCCTTGTGCCGCTCCCTGGTCGAGATGCACGGCGGGCACCTGGAAATCGTGAGTACGGTCGGAATCGGCACTGCGGTTACCGTGCGCTTGCCGCGTGCCCGCGTCGTGGTGGCCGAAATGGCGGTACTGGCGCAAGCGGTGGCCTGAGTGCCGAACGAAAAGAAGCCGCCGGATACGAATCGCCGGGCCGAAATCGAGCAGGCCAGACGCACGGCGCCGGTGCAAAGCTTTCGCTCCCGGCTAAAATCCATGGACGGCAGCGAGGACGCGATCAAGGCGATGGCAGAGGCTTTGCGCCGTTTGTTGAGCCGGGACCGTTGACGCTCCGGGCTTTCGGAAGGTTTTTCCGGTTAATTCAAAAAAAGTTCAAGAAAGTGTTTGACGGGGGGGCGGGTGATCCTTATAAGCCTGTCTCACCGACGGGGTGCACCGACGGGCTCTGAAGAAAGCGCCGCAAGGCACGGAAAACAGGGCAAAAAGGGGCACCAAGAGGTGATAGGGACGAAGCGGCGGGTTCGAAAAAAACTTGTTGCAAAGACTGTCACCGGCGGTTAAGGTTAAGGAATGGCGGCCAGGGCGCGGCTCCTCAAGAGGGGGTGGCGAACGGCCGCTGCGGTTCTCGGTCCTACGGGATAGATTGAGCTGCGGCATTTTGAACATTGTGGAACCCTTGTTGTGAGAAGGGATGCGCAGGCGGCGGTGCTGAGGCCTTTAAGGCAGACAGGATCGTTGACCGGAGCATCTTAAGAAATACGCAAGTGGTGCTGAATGAAACCCCCGTTTTGTTTAGCATCGACAGGTGAAGTCTTAGGTGTGACCGTTAGACGGTCCTCGTAGGAATGTTCGGTTGTTTCGATGCAAGTCGCGATGATTGATCAAACCTAACCTGAGAGTTTGATCCTGGCTCAGAACGAACGCTGGCGGCATGCCTAACACATGCAAGTCGAACGCATCGCAAGATGAGTGGCGCACGGGTGAGTAACGCGTGGGAACCTGCCCCTTGGTACGGAATAACACCGGGAAACTGGTGCTAATACCGAATAAGCCCCTTGATCGTGGAGGTCTTGGGGGAAAGATTTATCGCCATGGGAGGGGCCCGCGTCCGATTAGGTAGTTGGTGA
>JBAWVF010000030.1:0-30156 GCA_037147415.1 Rhodospirillaceae bacterium
CAGACTCGTATGGGCTGCATAGATGCCCATGTATCTCTACCGAAGACCCTCATAGAAATAGGCTGGAAGCAGCTTTTTAACAGGCACATTAATATCCTTAACTTAATAGAAGGCATTTCCTTAACTTAATAGAAGGCATTGTAGAAACTTTGAATGGCATAATAACGAATTGTACCAAATATGGGGCCATTCGTCAATCTAACTTATGTATGCCCCGCCCGATGCTGCGCTGCGGGATGCCGCCGGATATTGCGTTGCGGCAAAGCGGAATTTCGGGCTAAGCTCTTCGGGCATTTCGTATAAGCCCCGTCCACTCGCCGAGCAGGTCCGATGTCGCTGTTCGTGATGCTGTGCTTGATTCTGCCGCTGTTGCTGCTCGGGCCGCTCTCGGTTCCGGTTGCGCGCGTGCCCTGGGCCGGGCCGATGCTGTACGGACTCTCCGTGATCTTATGCGCCGCCTTGACCGTCGGTGCCGCCGGAGCACTGTTGACGGCCGACATGGCCGAGACGTTGAATCTGCCGATCGGGCTGCCGGGAATCGGGGCTCACTTCCGACTCGATGCGCTTTCGGCCTTTTTTCTGATCGTGGTCAATCTGGGCGGGACCGCGGCGTCGCTGTTTGCGATCGGCTATGGCCGCCATGAAGCCGCACCGCAGCGGGTTTTGCCGTTCTACCCGCTGTTTCTGGCCGGCATGAATCTGACGGTGCTGAGTGACGACGCCTTCGTCTTCCTGTTCGGCTGGGAGCTGATGTCGGTCGCCTCGTGGTTTCTGGTGGTGGCGCATCATCGCGACCCGGAAAACCGCCATGCCGGGCTGGTCTATCTACTGATGGCGGCGTTCAGCACGCAAATGCTGTTGATTGCGTTCGCCCTGTTGTCGGGACCGGGCGTGCACCTTGATTTCGCGACCATGCGCAGCCTGCCGCCACCGCCCGATCTCGCCCGGTGGGCGGTGATTGCGGCGATCCTCGGCGCCGGGGCCAAGGCCGGCTTGATCCCGCTCCATGTCTGGCTGCCGCTCGCCCATCCGGCCGCGCCGAGTCATGTTTCGGCATTGATGAGCGGGGTCATGACCAAGGTCGCGCTTTACGGCTTGATCCGGATTCTGTTCGAGCTGGCCGGGCCGCCCGAATGGATGATCGGCGCCGGAATCCTGGCCATCGGCGCGGTCACCGCGGTAATCGGCGTGCTCTATGCCTTGATGCAACATGATTTGAAGCGCCTGCTCGCCTATCACACGGTAGAGAATATCGGCATCATCGCGATCGGGATCGGCCTGGCCCTGACCTTCCGCGCCGACGGCTTTGCGCTCGGAGCGGCCCTGGCGCTGACCGCTTCCCTGTTTCACGTGCTCAATCACTCGCTGTTCAAAAGCCTGCTGTTTTTCGGCGCGGGCGCGGTGCAGACCGCCACCGGCGAGCGTGATCTGGAACACATGGGCGGGCTGATCCGGGTCATGCCGCTCACCGCGTTCTGTTTTCTGGTCGGCTCGGCCGCGATTTCGGCGCTACCGCCGCTCAACGGCTTCGTTTCGGAGTGGTTGGCGCTTCAGGCAATCCTGATCAGCCCGGTGCTGCCGCAATGGACCCTGAAATTCCTGGTACCGATGGTGGGAGCCGGACTGGCGCTGTCGGCGGCGCTGGCGGCCGCCTGCTTCGTCAAGGCCTTCGGCTCGGCCTTTCTCGGACGGCCGCGGACCCGAACCGCCGAGCTGGCGCGGGAGACCGATCGGTGGTCGCTGGCCGCGATGTTCCTTCTTGTTGCCGCCTGTGCCCTGGCCGGGGTGCTGCCCGGCGTCATAGTCGATGCGCTGGCTCCGGTGGTCGAGGGGCTGGTCGGCGCCCGGCTGCCCGATCAGATGTCGCAGCCCTGGCTGACCCTGGTCGCAACCACGCCCGAGCGCAGTTCCTATAACGGCTTGATCCTGCTGTTGTTTATCATCTGGTCGTCCGGGTTCGCCTATTGGCTGTGCCGGCGCCTGTCGCCGCGCGGGGTCCGGCGCGCGATCCCGTGGGACTGCGGCTATCCCGAGACCAGCCCGCTGACCCAATACCCGGCCGGCGGACTGGTCCAGCCGCTGCGCGAAGTGTTCGCCTCGGTGGTGTTTTCGGCCGAGCAGACGGTCGATATGCCGCGCCCGGGCGAGCTGCGGCCGGCGCGTCTTGAGCTGACCCTCGAAGACCCGGTGTGGAATACGATCTATCGCCCGCTTGCGGCGGTGGTACTGCATGCCTCAAGCGTGCTCAACCGAATCCGCTCGATGTCGGTCCGGCGGCATCTCAGTCTGGTCTATGCGGTGCTGATCCTGCTGCTGACGGTGCTGGCGCTATGGCAATAATCGGCTTGCTGCTGTTGCAGGGCTTTCAAATGATGCTGGTGCTGGCGGTGGCACCGCTGGTGCTCGGCTGCGTGCGCAAGCTCAAGGCCCGGTTGCTCGGCCGCTGCGGTCCGTCGCCGGTCCAGCCTTATTTCGAGCTGGCCCGGCTCTTTGCCAAGGAAACCGTGGTCGCGGACAATGCCTCCTGGCTGTTTACCGGCGCACCCTATGTGATCTTCGGCGCGATCTGGGTCGCGGCGTCGCTGGTGCCGACTTATGCGGTCGGGCTGATTTTCTCGTGGTCGGCCGATATCATCGTGATCGTCGGCTTGCTGGCCTTGGCGCGCTTCTTTCTGACCCTGGCCGGGCTTGATGTCGGCACCGCCTTCGGTGGCATCGGCACCAGCCGTGAACTGATGATCGCCTCGCTAGCCGAACCGGCCATGCTGATGATCGTGTTCACCCTGTCGCTGCTGGCCGGCAGCACGCAACTGTCCTCGATCGCGCATTACCTGATGACCATGGAACTCAACCTGCGGGTTTCGATCGGTCTGGTCTTTCTGGGCCTGACCATGGTCGCTATTGCCGAGAACGGGCGGATTCCGGTGGATAATCCGGCGACCCATCTTGAGCTGACCATGATTCACGAGGCCATGATCCTTGAATATTCCGGTCGCCATCTGGCCCTGATCGAGTTGGCCGCCGCGCTGAAACTGACGCTTTACCTGTCGCTGCTGGCCTGCGTGTTCGTGCCGTGGGGCATGGCCGATTTTCACGGCGGACTGTTCGCGCTGATGTTCGGCATGCTGTGCTATCCGGTCAAGCTGGCCGCCGGCATCGGCGCGCTGGCTCTGTTCGAAATCAGCATCGCCAAGATGCGGGTGTTCCGGGTGGTCGATTTCCTGACCTTCGCTCTGATGCTCGGCCTGTTGGCCACCCTGCTGCTCTTCGTGTCGCGGAGCTTTTAAGATGACCCCGGTTCACGGCCTGGCTTTCGATGTGGCGCACATGCTGGCGGGCGGTATGGTCACGGTCAGCTTCATGCTGCTGTATCAGGACCGCCTGGTTGCTCTGATCCGCTTCATTGCCCTGCATGCGCTGGTGCTGTCGCTGGCGCTGGGCTGGCAGGCCTGGATTCAGAATGCCGAGCATCTCTATGCCACCGCGGCGCTGGCGCTGGTGGTCAAGACGCTGGTGATGCCGATCGCCCTGCACCGGCTGGTCAAACGGCTGCACATCGAGCGCACGGTCGAGCCGGTGGTCGGGGCCGGCGTCACCATGTTGTTCGGCATCTGTCTGGTTGCGCTTTCGGTGGTGGTGATGCTGCCGTTGGCCGCCCGCTCGCCGCTGATGTGGGAGGATCTGTCGTTCGCGCTCGCCGTGGTGCTGCTCGGCCTGCTGATCATGATCACCCGCCGCAACCCGGTCGGCCAGATCATCGGCTTTCTCTCGGTCGATAACGGCATGATGCTGGCCGCGGCCGGCGCGCGCGGCATGCCGTTTCTGATCGAACTCAGCATCGCCTTTTCGGCGTTGGTGGCGCTGATCGTGTTCGGGGTGTCGCTGTCCCATATCCGCAAGCGCTTCGACACGGTGGATGTCCATACGCTCGACCGCTACCGGGGCGATTTGTCATGAGCGGCTTATTCGGATCGGGGTTTACGGGAAATAGCGCGCTCGCCCTGCTCTTGGGAGCCCCGCTCCTCGGCGGTCTCCTGACCGCGCTATTGCCCGGCCGGCGAACGGCGGCACCGCTGACCGTGTTGTCATCTTTGCTCAGCCTGCTTGCCGCCTGCATTTTGCTGCAAGACCGCCCGACGCCCGGCTTGTTCCTTCAAGTCGACGAGTTCAGCACGGTAATGATCGCGCTGATCAGCTTCGTCGCCTTTACTTCCAGCCTCTACAGCGCCGGTTATATCGGCCATGAATGGAGCGCCGGCCGGATCGACATCCACCGCTCGCGCCTGTATCACACGATGTATCACGGCCTGATTTTCGCACTCAACCTCGGGCTTTCGGCCAATAATATCGGGTTGATGTGGGTGGCGATCGAGCTGGCCACCCTGACCGCCGTGCTGATCGTCGGGCTGTATCGCACGCCCGAAGCGCTGGAGGCGGCGTGGAAATATTTCATCCTGGGCAGCGTCGGCGTCGCTTTGGCCCTGTTCGGCACCATTCTGGTTTATTTCGCCGCGGCCGACGTGGTCGGCGAGGGGCTGGAGGCGATGGCCTGGACCGTACTGGTCGCCCGCGCCGCCGAATTCGACCCGACCCTGCTGAATCCGGCCTTTATATTCCTGCTGCTCGGTTACGGCACCAAGGCCGGGCTGGTACCGCTTCATGCCTGGCTGCCCGATGCCCATGCCGAGGGGCCGACTCCGATCACCGCCGTGCTCTCCGGTCTGCTGATCAATGTCTCGCTCTATGTCATTTTGCGCTTCAAGATGGTCTTGGCGGTCAATCCGCATGTGTTGCCGCCGGGACCGCTGATGATCGGGCTCGGCTTGCTGTCGGTGCTGTTTGCTTCCCTGATGCTGTACCGCCGGCGCGACATCAAACGCTTGTTCGCCTATTCCTCGATCGAGCATATGGGCCTCTGCGCCTTTGCCTTCGGGATCGGCGGACCGCTGGCCAACTTCGCCGGGCTTTTGCATATCGCCATGCACAGCCTGACCAAGGCCGCGATCTTTTTTGCGGTCGGGCACGCGGTTCAGATCAAAGGGACGCAACAGGTGTCCGGCATCCGGGGCCTCAGTGAAAGCCATCCGGCGCTCGGGTGGGGCTTGGCCGCGGGCGTGCTGGCGATTGCCGGCCTGCCGCCGTTCGGGGTGTTCACCAGCGAGTTCCTGTTGATCAGCGCCAGCTTCGCCCGGGCACCGCTGCCGACCTTTCTTTTGATTCTCGGCTTGCTGTTGGCACTGGGCGCCATGCTGCTGCGGCTGAACGATGTCGTGTTCGGCTCTCCCGAAGACGAAGGCCCGGCCCGGACCGGCACTCTCTCCTTCGGGTACATGGCACCCTTGGTGCTCCATCTGTCCCCGGTGCTGGTCGCCGGGATTTATCTACCGCCGCCGCTGGTCGCGTGGCTGCGCCATGTCGCTGAACTGTTGGGGTAATACCGGGTCCGGATGAGAAGGATTCATCCGGACCCGGTATCGGCGGCGACTGCCGTCGCGCCGCACATGCGGCGAAGCCAATCCGGCGTTTGAGGCCTGCTGATGGAAACCATCAGCAGGATTTGATATAAGGCCGCTCATGACCGCCGATCCGCCGCCCTCCCTGATCGATTATCTCGGCCGCAACCGCCGCACCGAGGGCCATGCCCCCTGGCCGCGGCTGACCCTCAGCCCCGACACCAAGGCCGCGTTCATCCAACGCTTGGCCGCGGCGCCCTGGACTCTGCTCGGTGAATGGGCCGATCGCGATCTCGTCCATGCCGCGTTTCATGACCCCGGTTGCGGAGCCGCCGCGGTCCTCAGCGTCGCCACGGTCGACGGCCGTTATGATTCGTTGGCCCCGGTCCGGCCAGGAGCGATCCGGCTGGAGCGTATGATTGCCGAACTGTCCGGCCCGGTTGCGGTGGGCTTGCCCGACCCGCGGCCCTGGCTCGACCACGGCGTCTGGCCGGTGAGCCGGCCGCTCGGAGATGCCGCCCCCCATCTTCCCGGTGTTCTGCCTGCGCCTTACCGGTTCCTGCCGGCCGAGGGCGAAAGCCTGCATCAAATCCCGGTCGGTCCGGTCCATGCCGGCATTATCGAGCCCGGTCATTTTCGCTTTACCTGCTTCGGCGAAACCGTGGTCCGGTTGGAAGACCGGCTCGGCTACACCCACAAGGGAGTCGAGGCGCTGATGGCCGGGGCCGGGCCGGAGCGGGCGGCCAAGCTCGCCGGCCGGATCTCGGGCGACAGCACGGTCGCCTGTGCTTTGGCTTTCTCACGCGCCGTCGAGGCTGCGACCGCCACCGAAATTCCCGAGCGCGCGATCTGGCTGCGCGCGCTGATGGCCGAGTTGGAACGCATCGCCAACCATATCGGCGATATCGGCGCGATCTGTAACGATGTCGCCTTCAGCCTGATGCATGCCTGGTGCGGTGTGCTGCGCGAGCATGTCGCCCGGGCCGCTGCCGCTTGCTTCGGTCACCGGCTGATGATGGATCGGGTGGTCCCGGGCGGGGTCGCGGGTGATCTCGATGCCGAGGGAATCACGCGCGTACAATCACTGGTGGCCGGCTTCCGCGCCCGCTTCGAGCAGCTCGCCGCGCTCTATGATGAAACCCCGTCCCTGCAAGCGCGCATGCTGGGCGCGGGCCGGATCGCGCCCGAGCTGGTGCAAGCCTGGGGGGCCGGCGGCTTTGTCGGCCGGGCGGCGGGGCGGGCCTTCGATGCCAGACGCAGTCCCGGTTATCCGCCCTATGACCGGCTTGAATTCACGGTGCCGGTGCTGAGCGAGGGCGATGTCAACGCCCGGGTCACGATCCGGCTGTTGGAAATCCGCCAGAGCCTGCGCCTGATCGGGCAAATCTTGCGCGAGTTACCGCCCGGTCCGATCCGGGTGCCGCTCGAGAAATGCCCGAACGCCCGGGAAGGCATGGCCCTGGTCGAAGGTTTCCGCGGCGATATTCTGGCGTGGCTCCGTCTGGAGTCCGGCGGTACGGTCGGGCGCTGCCATCTGCGCGACCCGTCCTGGTTCCAGTGGCCGTTGCTGACCGTGGCGATCGAGGGGGCTCCGGTCGCCGACTTCCCGCTCTGCAACAAGTCGTTCAACTGTTCCTATTCGGGGCATGATTTGTAATGCTTAAACTGCTGCTCGAGGGCCTGTTGCGGCCGCAGACCGCCACCCCGCCCGCCCCCGACGCCGAGGCGCTCGACGAGTTGGGTCAGCGGTTACAGACCGCGACCCGGACCCGCTTCGGCCGCAGCTTGGCCATTCGTTCGATCGACGCCGGCTCGTGCAACGGATGCGAATTGGAAATTCATGCGCTCGGCAACAGCCTGTACGATCTTGAGCGCTTCGGTTTGCGCTTCGTCGCCTCGCCGCGCCATGCCGACGTGTTGTTGATCACCGGTCCGGTCACCGCCAATATGCGGGAAGCGGTGCGGCGCACGGTCGAAGCCACCCCGGAGCCACGCTGGGTGATCGCCGCCGGAGATTGTGCCCGGGACGGCGGTGTGTTTCGCGGCAGCTATGCCCTGACCGGAGCCGCCGAAGCGGTGGTGCCGGTCGATCTCCACCTTCCGGGTTGCCCGCCCGCCCCCCGGGCTTTGCTCGCCGGCCTGCTCGCACTGTTGGAAAGCAACCGGGAGAAAAAAGCGTTATAGTTGAGCCGATCTATAAATGCGGAAATCCGTGTTTACGGGCCCGGCCCCCGCTTTCGCGGGGGTGACGAAGAAAAAGCGGGAGTGACGAACAAAAAGCGGGGGTAGTGAAGAAAAAGAGTGAAGAAAGCAGAAGTGACACGAAAGCGGGCGGTTTCGAATTAGAGACCGGTTTTACTTTTCCTGTAACGGAATCCGCTCGGCAGCCGGGACTTTGTGATGATTCCAGCCGACCGTTTCCAGCGCCGCCGCCAATTCACCGATCTGACCACCAAGGCCGCTTGAACCGCTGCCTTCGGCCGGAGTGCGGTGTTGAAAATTTTCGCCCGGAGGCGAACGCTCGGCAGCCGGGACTTGGTGATGATTCCAGCCGACCGTTTCCAACGCCGCCGCCAGTTCGCCGATCTGGCCGCCAAGGCCCGACGGGGTTCCGGCACTCGAAGCTACCACCGGCTCATGGCGATGCCGGGCTTGCGCTGCGCTTTGCGGCGTCGGACTCCCGGTGCCGGTGTTTCGCACGCATCCGTTATGAGTTGCAAAAACCGTTTCCATCAGCGTTTTCCTCGATTTTCAGCCCCGTATGCCAACCCTGCCGGCAGCACGGATCCGGGCCGTAACGACAAACTCAGCATAATCCTTTAAGTCGCTTTTTGTCACGACTTCCTCTATGTAAAAAAGTTTACAATCCGCGCGGCAGCAATACCTGAACCATCGTACGCTCCGGAACCGCCGGGGGCGACGGATACAGCATGACCCCTTCATCGGTCGCTTCGATTTTGGCTTCCGGATAAACGGTCAGCACATTCTTTAAGACTTGCAGGAAGGATTCACGGAACTTGCGCAAGCGCGAGAATTGAGGCCCGAATTGATTTTGAACATCGGGCCAGGGGATCAATTTTGGCCGGGTCAATGCGCGCAACCGGTAAGCCAGCCAGACATAGGCGTCGATCGCCATCGATTGATTGCTGATTTGGCGAATGGCCGGCTCCCAGATCGGGACCGGGTGTTTACGCAGCGCATCAAAGAAAGTTTGACTGATGACGACGGTATCTTCCCATAAGGAAGGCTGGCGCGGATCCGGCACGTTATTGTGAAAAACGATCCCGCCCTCGACGATGCTGTCTTTTTTGAACCCGGAATAGCGCTTGCCGTTGCCGGTCTCGCCCTCCCAGGAAAAACGCAGGGAACACGCCGAAATGCGGGCCGCCTGTTCCTTGACCTCACGATAGGAGCGGCCGCCGATGGCAATGCCCATGCGTTGCAGCCAATCATACATGCTGCTGCCCAACTCAACCTCGCGGCAATTTTTCCGCAGGGCCCGGGTTTGCAGATAAAGCAGAATCAGCCGGGCGCGTGAACCATAGGGAACCCCGTATAAAACATCGCGGCCGTCGATAAAGAGATTGCCGGGATCAACCGTGAGTGACATCGGACCCAGGTTGCGGTGCCATTTGTCATTCGGGTTTTCCAGTGCCCGGTGCGGCAGCGAAATCATGCAAAAGCCGCTATAGGTGACGCCGATCCCGCCCTTTTCATCGCTGAGAAAATTGTGAACCTTGTCGATCAGTCGACGGTCATCGGGATCGGTGACCATTTGCCGAGCTTGTTCGCGTCCGACGCGCGTGACCAGATCGTGTATTTCGCTCATGGGTGTTCCCACTAAGTCTAGCCGGATAACACCAGATCTCCGGGTAAAAATCGACTTGGAGTCTAGGGGCGGTCCCCGGACTTCGACCCGCGAAACTTTCCGAGTCGAAGTCCGGACGACGGTCATGCCTTGAACGCATTGGAGTCTAGGGGCGCCCGGGCCGGAGCACTTGGAGTCTAGGGGCGCCGATTTATGGCTTTGAAAAAGCCGGAAAAGCGATTTAAGGCCGTTATGCGGGGATTGAATCGCTAGCGATGGTGAGCGGAATGCAGGACTGCTGATAGATTAATCCGATGATTCGACCATCGAGAAAGCATCCGAAGTCGGAGGCGGTTAATTTCCCGCAAATTGTCAAAGTGAGAGGATTTTCGTGTTGAACTTATTTTGCCGAACATCGGCTTTCATGAAAAGTGTCGCCCGTCCGACGAACTACGGCCTTGGTTGGCAGGCTTCGCCAAGCGGATAAAGCGAAGCTGAATCGTAAAGGCAAGACAACAGGCGATAAAGCTGTTCGGTATTGTTGAGGAAGTGTCGAAACACGGTCAATGTAAAAGCTTGATCCGATTTGTGACAAGCCGGTCTCGGCGAGTCAATGGTTATTTGTTTATTTGAGACAACCTATTTGTTTGTGCCCCCAAACCCCAGGTGATAACACGAGTCGCGCCCCTAAAGGCCATGACTACGCCCCTAATGTCCAAATTATTGCGCCCCTAGACTCCAGTGGACGACTCGGGGGGTGCCCCCAAATCCCAGGGGATAACTTTGCTCTCGGTGTGGTTCGGGGTCGGGACTCGACGAGACTCGACGAGACTCGGGAGATTATTGACTCAGGGCTCATACGCCGCCGGGCTTCGCCCGCAGGAGCGTGCGGGGCTGCTGTCGCAGGCCTTTATCTTTTAACGGCTCATACGCCGCCGGGCTTCGCCCGCAGGAGCGTGCGGGGCTGCCGTCGCAGCCCCAGGTAAGTTTCGCGATTAATCCGCTTGCGGCTTTCGGCCGTGGCGGGCTTTATGCGCCTGAACGGGGAATGTGCAGCGAACCACGGCAGGTAGTGATGACCTTGGGGTTTATCCTCAATATCATGATAGGCGGTCTGTTAACCGGACTGGTTTACGGGCTGGCGGCGCTCGGGTTGTCGGTGGTGTGGGGGGTGGTCCGGGTGGTCAACCTTGCGCATGGCGGCATCATGGTGGCCGGAATGTATGCGGCGGCGCTGCCGGTGGCGGCGCGGGGCGCGGATCCTTTGTTGGCGCTGCCGGTGGTTGCGGCCGGGTTATTCGTTGCGGGTTTCGTGCTTCAGCGCTTCCTGATCGGTCGGATTGCGGCGACACCCGAATCCGTGCGCCTGCTGGTCATGGCCGGGGTGGCGCTGCTGGTGATGAACGGCTTGCTGCTGGCGTTCGGTCCCGGCGGCCGCGGCGCCCCGGCGGCCGGGGCGGGCGATGCGCTGGCGTTCGGGCCGTTTCTGGTCGATCGCTTGCAGGTGCGCGCCGCTCTGGTCGCCCTCATGGTCACCGTGCTGCTGTTCCTGTTTTTCAACTTGACCGGCACCGGCAAGGCGATCAGAGCCTGTGCCGACAGTCCGTTCGGGGCCAGGGTGATCGGGCTTGATCTGGATCACCTGTGCGCGGTGACCTTCGGCCTGGGCGCCGCGGTAACCGGGGTGGCCGGCTGCCTGTTGGCGCAGACGGTCGAGGTTCGGCCGACACTTGCGATCGATTACACGATTATCGGCTTTCTGGTCGTTTTGGTGGGCGGTCCCGGCAGTGTCGGCGGCGCGTTGCTGGCCGGCATGCTGGTCGGCATGGTCGAGGCGGTGTCGGGCGCTTTATTCGGGCCGGAGTCGAGGGAACTGGCCGGGTGCGGCTTGTTGGTGCTGATTTTGCTTCTGTGGCCTCGAGGCCTGTCCGGGGAGGCTGAACCGTGAGGAACGAAGACACCGTCGGCCGCGTCCGTGAATTGGCCGTTGTCGTACGCAATGCCGTGGGGACTGCGTTATGGCTGGCCTTTGCCGCCCTGGCCTGGCTGCTCAATCTGATCACCGGCTTGCCCGACCGGATGATCCAGGGCACGCTTGATTTGTCGACCGACTTCGCTACCGCCGTCACCCCGGCCGGGCGGGGTTTGGCGCTGCTGGTTCTGGCCGGTCTGCTGACCTTGCCCGTCTGGGCGGGCGCACCGGCTTTGTCGACGCTGACCGTGACCCTGTGGTTTGCTTATGCCGCGTTGGCGTGGAACATTGCCGGCGGCTTTGCCGGCCAGATTTCGCTGGGTCATGCCCTGTTTCTCGGGATCGGGGCTTATGTCGGGAGCGGTGTTCTGATTCACGCGGGACAGAATCCGTGGCTCGGTCCGGTGCTGGCGGTTCCGGTGGCCGGAGCGGTCGGCGGGCTGGTCGGTTGGTTGGCGTCCCGGCCGGGGCTGTCGGTGGCTCGCTTCGCCCTGGTTACCGCGGTCCTGGCCGAAGCCGGCCGGCATGCGGCTTTGCTGGCGGGGCCGCATGCCTTGCCGGCGGTGAAGGGCGGGCCGGCACTGTTTTATTACCTCATCCTGGCCATGGTGTTGGCGGCGCTGGTGCTGAGCCGAGTCCTGCAACATTCCGGTCTCGGGTGCCGTTGGCTGGCGGTGCGGGAGGATGCGGTTGCCGCTGCCGCCGCCGGGGTCAATGTTACCCGGGCGCGGGCCTCGGCCTTGGCGATCTCGGCGGCTTTGATGGCGCCGGCCGGTGCCTTCCAGGCCTGTCTCGAGGGCGGTTTGTTTCCCGACAGCCTGTTTTCCTTTACCCGCTCCTTTGAAATCCTGGCGATCGCCGCCATCGGCGGTCTCGGAACCTTGTTCGGGCCGGTGTTGGGCGCCTTGATCGTGACTCCGATCGGAGAAATGCTGAGCACTTTGCCGGCGCGCATGCATCACGAAATGCCGGGTCTCCGGTTGTTTTGTATCGGGGCGCTCTTGGTGCTGGTGATGGTGCTGCGTCCGACCGGGCTCTGGCTGTGGTTGGCCCGCCGTCTCGGGCTGGTGCCGTCGCCGGGAGGGGGAAGCCGGAAATGAACACCTTGCTGGTGCTCGAGGAGGTATCGAAGGCGTTCGGCGGTGTGCGGGCGCTGGAAAACGTCTCGCTGTCGCTGGACGGCGGAGAGATATTGGCGGTCGCGGGACCGGGTGGCGTCGGCAAAACCACGCTGGTTGACGTGATTGCCGGCGTGCATCGCCCCGATAGCGGCCGCATTTGTTTCGACGGGCGCGATGTGACCGGGTTTCGTCCGGACCGCGCCTGTGCTGTCGGGATCGGTCGCAGCTTCGATCCGCCCCGGCCGTTCGGAGGGTTGAGTGTCGAGGACGGGGTGACGGTTGCCGCCCTGCTGCGCGAAGGCGAGATGGTGGAGGCGCGAAGGCGCGCGCTCGAGATTATCGAGCGCTTGGGATTGGCCGCGGTCCGCGGCTTGCCCGCCGCCGCCCTCACCATGCCCGAGCGTCGGTGGTTGGAGCTGGCGCGCGTGCTGGCGACCGGACCGCGGCTGGTGCTGCTCGACGAACCGCTGGCCGAGCTGTCGGCATCCGATTGTCAACAGATCGGCGAGTTGTTGCGGGCTTTGGTCCGGCGCGGCCGCGTGGGTGTATTGCTGACCGTGGAGGATGCCTGCATGGTTTCCGGCTTGACCGACCGTATTCTTACTCTCGATCACGGCGAACTCGTGTCATGAGCACCGAGGATATCTCGAACTCGCCCGGCCGCCGGCCGATTGCCGGGGGCAGTCCGCAGAGCGCGGTGCTGCTGACCGTTGAGAATCTGATGGTGGGCTATGGCCCGGTGCGTGCGCTGAACGGCGTTTCGCTGGAAGTCGCCCGCGGCTCGACCACCGCCCTGGTCGGTGCGGTCGGTGCCGGCAAAACCACGCTGATCCGGGCGATCGCCGGCTTGGTCCCGGTGGCGGGCGGCAGTATCCGCTTTCATGGCCGCGAACTGAGTGACCTGACCGCGCATGAGATTGCCGGCCTGGGCATCGCGCATGTTGCCGAGGGGCGCTATCTGTTCGCCTCGATGAGCGTGCGCGAGAATCTCGAGCTGGGTGCGACCCTGCTTCGTGCCCGTGCCGGCCGGCAGCAGCGGCTCGAGCGCATCCTGGCGCTGTTTCCGCGCTTGGCCGAGCGCCTGGACGACGACGCCGGTCTGCTCGGAGCCGGAGAACAGCAAATGGTCGCGATCGGCCGCTGTCTGATGGCGAATCCCGATCTGATTTTGTTCGATGAGCCGACCCGCGGCCTGCCCACGGCTTTGGCGCGCCGGCTGTTTCAATTGATCGGCACCCTCGAGGCCGAAGGCGTCACCATTATTCTGGCCGAGCAGAATGCGCGGGCGGCGTTGCGGCTGTCCGATAGCGCCCATGTGCTTGAGCATGGCCGGATCGTGCTGTCGGGGCCGGGGCTGGATCTGCTGCGGGATGAGGAAGAGTGAGACCGGCGCCGGCCGCCTCCCCTCCCCCGTTCGATGTTCTTTTAGTCAACCGCTTCGCCCCGCCCGATGGTGCGCCGACCGGGATTGCCGCCGCCGCTTTGGCGGAGCGTCTGCGCGTGCTGTTACCCCAGGCGCGGATCGGTCTGCTTGCCTCGAGGGCACGCTATCGCGCGGCCTGCGGGACGCCTGAACCCGCCCTGCCGGTCGAGCATATTGCTTCGT
This sequence comes from Rhodospirillaceae bacterium, assembly GCA_037147415.1. Lineage (GTDB taxonomy): Bacteria > Pseudomonadota > Alphaproteobacteria > Azospirillales > Azospirillaceae > BOG-933. The sequence goes on from JBAWVF010000030.1 coordinate 13,961, forward strand.
TCGGTCTTGGCCGCTGGCCCCCTGCCCGGCTGGTCGGCAGTCTGCTCGAGGGATGGCGGCTGGCCGAACGTGCGGCGGCACGGGCCCGGGTCGTGATTGCGCTTTCCGATCCGCCTTTGCTGCCCTTGTGGGTCGAGCGCGCCTGTCGCCGGCGCGGCCGGCGCTGGATCGAGTGGAGCCTCGACCGCTATCCCGAATTCTTCGCCGCCGCCGGGCTGGTCTCGAGCACCAATCCGCTGTACCGGTGGTTAGCCGCCCATGAGTCCCGGTTGCGCCCCGATGCCTTGATTGCGCCGGGTGCGGGTCTGCTGGCCGGCCTGAGCGCGCGTCGCCGGGCCGCCGCGCCGTCCTTTTTGCTTCCGGCCGGCTTGGTCGCCCCGCCCCGCTCGGGCCTGACTGCGGGCCCTGCCCGCTTCGTTTCGACTGCGGGCCCTGCCCGCTTGAGCCTGACTGCGGAAAATTCGCGCACGCTGGTTTATGCCGGCACCCTGGGTGAAGCGCACAACCCGGCCGCGGTGGCGGCGATCGCGGCCCGCGCCGCGGCGACGGGATGGCGGGTTCGGCTGGCGGTCAGCGGAAACCGGGCTCGGGAGTTGCGGCGGAGGCTGGCCGGTCATTTGTCCATAGAGTGGCCGGAGCGGCTCAGCCTCGAGGCGCTGGCCGCTGCCGATGCTCATCTGGTTTCGTTGGCGGGGCGCGCGACTTCACTGGCGGTGCCGTCAAAGGCGGTGACCGCGGTCTGTCTGGGGCGGCCGTTTTTGTTCGCCGGATATGCCGCAGCCGACACTTGGCAAGAGCTGGGTGCGGCCGGCTGGCTGATCCCGGAACAGCCGGATGGCGGGCTCGAGCCCGCCGATATCGACCGGGCGTTGACCGGTTCGGCCGATCCGGTCGCCCGGCGCGCGCGCGAACAGGCCGCCGCGAGCCTTGCCCGCACTTTGCATGAACGGGCGGCCGGGAGCGAGGCCGGTCTTGCGGCGCTGATCGGGGGCTGGATCGAATGACGGCCTGATAACGGCATGATGAAGGCACAAAGATGTCGTAATGCCTTCATTCTGCCGCTGTCAGGCCGCTACGCGGTTTTGATGCCGCTGTTATGATGGCATTTCAACTGTATTATGACGCTGCGGTAACGTCAAAATGGCGTTACAAAAAACTGAGCGGTTTCCATACCGGCATGAGGTGCAGTTTGCTATACTGGCATGTCCGCCTGTTCTTCGGTCGCCTATTTTCGGGATTATCCCATGCTTTCTCTTCGCATTCCGGTGTTTGCTCTTTTAGTGGTCCTGGCCGCCCCGATCGATCCGGCTTGTGCGCAAGCTCCCGTTGCCAAACAGGTTCAGGCAACCGCCGGCAGCTTTGACGACGAGGCGCTGTCCGGTCCCGGCGGGCTGTATCGTATCGGGGCGACCTCGGCGGGGGTGTTGGCCGGAGCCGGGCTGATGAGTTGGTTTATCGATGGTTGGGTGATCGAGGCCTTCACCGGTTCAGGCGGGTTGAGCAGCGCCGATGCGTTCGAACTGGTGCACGAACTGGATAGCCATGTCGGTTTTGAAGCGGCGGCCGTGGTGTTGAGCGGTTTGGCCGGCGGGCTGATCGCCGACTCCCTCTATCGGCAGGGGGTCATTTTCTGGCCCGGTCTGGTCGAAAGCGTCGATCATACCCTTAAGCCGCCCCTGGCTGCGGTAACCGGCGCCTGGTCCGCCGTCACCGGCTGGACCCGGGACCGGATCGGCGACAGTCGCGATTGGGTTCAAGCCCGCTCCCGCGAAGGGTGGGACCGGTGGCAGCAATGGCTTGATCGTAACAGCCCGGCCCGCCGGACGCCATGATGCCGTCGCGATGACGTCATTGTGATGGCGTTTTAACGGCATGATGGCGGTAAGAGTTGGCGGGCCGCTCGGTCGGCCCGACGTTGCCCGACATCGGTATGGCGGCGCAATGGCCTTGTTTTGCCGTTATCATAACGGTATTTTAACAGCATGCTGAAGTGCGCTCGTTCGGGCTTTAATCGAAGCGTTTGAACCGACTGTGTCGGCCGAACCTCGGAGGTTCGGCCCCGTGACGGCACGGTGAAGGCGCGGTGAAGGCGAATTAGGGGCAGGGTGAGGGCATTTCAACGGCAAAAAGATGGCATTTTAAGTTCGTCATGGCGTCAAACGGGAGGGCAGGGCAATGGTTGAAACGCGGCCGACCGGTCGAACCGGCCTGGAGGGGGTGCGACCCGAACTGCCCGGTTCACGCACGGTACCGGGGACAGCGCCGGGCCGAACCAACGCGGCTGCTCCGGGGGTGCGGGGGCGCATTCCAACCTTGCGCCAACTGGCGGCCCTGGTGGTCAACGGCATGCTGACCTTGCCTCGCAATTACCGGCGCGGCATGTTCCTCGATATTTTGGTGTAGGTGCCCGGTGTAGGGAAATTTCCTGCCAAGCCCCTTTTGCTTCGGAGCAACAAGTGTCGCCCGACCCTCGATCTGAACCGGCTTGCCCGAGCGCCTTTGTTATCAAGTTATAATTTTAAGTGTTAGCAAGTTACAGCCCGGAATCAGCTTGTGAAATCAAAGCTTTGCGGCCCATTCGGTCGGCGGTTCCTCGAAGTTGTGTCGCCCCGCTCTCGAGTCACCCGGTTCCAAGCGTCGGCCGGAGCACGAGTCTTCGTCGCCCGACCCTCGAACCGATTTTCGCTGTCGCCCCGTCCTCGAACCGCCGGGTTGCCAAAAAAGGGCGGACTTCGGGGCCGGCGTGCGGTGTGGCCGGTCTTGTCGCCCGACCCTCGTGCGGTTGTCGCCCGACCCTCGAATTCCGGCGGCGGGTCGGGGCTCGGCCGGGCCGGGTCTCTCGAGTCAAGGGGGGGAGATTCGAGGGCAGGGCGACAGAAGCGTGATTTTGTCGGGGCAAGAGCGGGGTTCGCCGGGCACCGAGTCGCCATCACTCTGATATTTCGGGGAAATGTTCGAGGGTCGGGCGACAGCCGACGCTTCGTGCGTGACCGATTCTTTGCGCTTGCTATCCTTCAAAGGACGGGGCAACAAAAAAGCGGGCGAGGGCGCGATGGAACAGATGCCGGCAGCGGTGGAAGCCTTCGATAGCCCGTTACATGGCGCGGTCAAGAATGACCGGCGCATGATGGTGTGGAACTTCTTCTCGCTCGACACTTCCCGTTCCCGCACCGAGACCTTGAGCTATCGCGACGGCGAAGTCGCGATCGAGGTCAGAGCCGGCCCGATGGGCATGGCCACCATGGCCGACAAGGAATTGTTGATCTATATCGCTTCGCTGATGGTCGAAAAGATGAACCGGGGCGAAGTGCCCGACCAGCATTTCACCTTTACCGCCCACGATTTCTTTCGGGTCTGCGGCACCGCTGCCGCCGGTAGCGCCTATGAGCGGATCAAGGGTGCGCTCGACCGGCTTCAAGGCACGCAGGTGCGCACCAATATCGAGACCGGCGGCGAGGGCCGCGACGAGTGGTTCTCCTGGATCAAGGCCGCCCGACTCGATTATCGGCGCACCGCCGGCGGCCGCCGCACCTTGAAAGCGATCGAGGTTGAACTGTGCGACTGGCTCTATCGGGCCATTCTCAAAGACAACCGGGTGCTGACCTACGACCGCAAATATTTCGAACTGACCCCGCTGGAGCGCCGACTCTACGAAATCGCTCGTGCCCATTGCGGCCATCAACGCGGCTTTCGCATCAATCTCGAAAAACTGCGCCAGCGCGTCGGGACCGAATCCGATCTGCGCCGCTTCAAATATGATCTGCGCAAAGTCGCCGATTCCGGCCGAATTCCCGACTACGGCATTATTCTGAAAGGCGATCCCGCCTCGCCCGAAGTCAAAACCGCCCTCGAGCGCGGAACTCTCAAACGCCGGCCCAAAAACGCAACCGTCCTCGTCGTGTTCTGGAATAAACGTAAATATTTCGACGAAGGCGGCATCAAAGCCGCCGAAAACTGGAACTTCGACGTCTTCGACCTCATCGATTGAACCGAGAGAATGATCGGCGGACAAGCGCCCGGTTGATGCGAGGGGCTGTCTGCCCCTCGCGCTCCCCGACCAGGGTCTGAAGCCCCTGGACCTCAATATTTCCCCCCCGGAACCCCATTCCATAGGGCTCCGGGGGGGAAGGAACGGGATGCAAGGGCCACGGCCCTTGCCAGGGGGCAAGGGGGACGGCGTCCCCCTGCCTCTATCTGATCACCCGTGTGCCGGTTTTCACCCGGCTCGTTCGAGGCGCTGGAGGGCGGCGCCGATGAGCCAAGTATTGACGGAGATTCGGTCGGGTCTGCCTTTGGCGTCTTTTTCGATGGCGGCGAGGACGGAGGAGGGCAGGCGGAGCGTGAATTTTTTCTCGGGGTCGGTGTCGACCGGTTCGGGCTCCGGGGCGGGAGCGGGCGGGGGGGGCGGAGCCGACTCCTGCCCGGCCGGGGCGCCGCCGCGATTGATGATGGCGGCGATGATGCTTTCTTCGGCTTCGGCGGGGGCCTCGGTCGGAGGCGGCGCGGATTTGATTCTGGGTCTGATCGCCACCATTGCCTCCGTTATGCCGTTATTTTGCTGTTATCAAGCCGTCGCGCCGCCACTCTTTTAGCGGCATCGCCGGTGAAGACCGCGTCATAGAGGCGCTGCATCTCGGCCACCGCCTTGGGATCGCGCGGCTTGGCTTCGATCACGGACAGCCCGTCGCCCGAAGCGGTGTTGAAGGCTTTGCGTCCGATGATCGGGGCGTCGATGAAGCGCAGCATCGTCGAGTTACGCAGCATCTCGGCGGCTTGGGCATTGTCGGCACCGGCGCTGTAGCCGCGGCTGATGAAGCACAGCGCCTCCAGTCCTTCGTTGACGCTGCGCACTTCTTCGATCAAGCGTTCGACTTGCTCCAGAGTCCAGAGATCGAAATTGCCGGGTTGGAACGGCACCAGCATGATGTCGGTCACGGTGAGTGCGGCGCGCTGGGAAGCGGTGTCGCGTCCGCCGGTGTCGATCACGATATCGCAATAGCGCGGGGCCAATTGTTTGACCTGGGCGCGCACCGCGGCGCCGACCAGTTGCACGCACGGGATCGGATCGTGACCGAGCGCTTCGCGTTGAGAGACGAACTCGCTGGACGAGCGCTGTTCGTCGGCGTCGATCAACAGCACATCATTGCCGGCATGCCGGCGCATCACCGCCAGATTGGTGGCCGCGGTGCTTTTGCCGCCGCCGCCCTTGATCCCGCCCACCGTGATAATCATCGGTTCCCCTTCGCGCTACGCGCCATTATGGCGGCACCATAGCGGATCAATGCCGCCGGGGGAACGGCATTTTAACCGCATCATGCCGCCATGGCGTCGTTATAACGGTGCCATAGCGGTATGATGGCGGCATATTGATGGTGTTTTAAGGGCGGATCAGGGCTTGCCGGACATCAAAAAGGTGACATCGGGCACCACGTCGAGATCGATCTCGACTCCGGTCAGGCGGAAGCCGTCGCTGCGTACGGCATAGCCGGAATCCGCAGCATTGAGCAAAGTCATGATTACGCTCCGCTCGACAATCCCGACGCCGCCCGCGCTGTCGGTAATCTTGGCCATCAGCGCCGCCTTTTCGGATTCGCTCAGCCGGCGGACGAACTCCAGCGACAAGCCGACCCGGGGAATGAGATTGGCGGCGACCGAAATGGTGCCGACCCGAAAGCCCGCCTGCCGCACCAGCGCATCGAAACCGGTCAGGTCGGTATCGACCGTCCGCTTGAACCGTTCGATTTCCTCGGGCACAAAGCGATCTTCGTGTCGGAACAGGCCGGTGACCCAATGGGACAGGTTTTCCAACGGCTCGAGCAACGTGGACAGCCAACTGTCCTCGCCGCCGGTGGTCCCCGGTCCCGCGGCGTCGGCCGACGGTGCTGCGGTCAGCCCGAGCACCACAACCACCGCGAACGCCATGACGGTTCTGGGCTTATACAGGATAGTCCTCCCCCGGAGCGGGTGCCTCCGGAACACTTTCCGGTTTGACACCGGGATTTTCATGGATTTTACAATATCATGAACGATATGGAAGGGGCTGCGAGCTGTCAAGCCGTCGGCCCTTCATTATCGCCCCGCCGACACCTGCTTCGCCGTTTTCAGTCAAGGTGACTCCATGAGCCTCAGTTCCTATTTGAATGAGTCGATTGCGCTTATCGAAAAAACCGCACAGCTGATCGACGATGATAAGATGAATGCCGTGATTGAAGTGGTCGTGCGGGCGCTGGCGGCCGGCAAACCGCTTTTGGTCTGCGGCAACGGCGGTTCGGCGGCCGACGCCATGCACATCACCGGCGAGCTGGTCGGCCGTTTTCTGGTCGAGCGGCGGGCGCTGAAGGCGATCTGCCTGTCCGACAATCCGGCGGTGCTGACCGCCTGGAGCAATGATTATAGCTATGAGACCGTGTTTTCCCGTCAGGTTGAGGCTTACGGTGAACCGGGCGCGGTGCTGCTCGGTCTCAGCACCTCGGGCAACTCGGCCAATGTTGTCGCCGCCTTTGAAAAGGCGCGCCTGATGGGGGTGGTCACCGTGGCCATGACCGGCGAGGGCGGCGGGCGGCTTGCCCCGGTCTCCGATCTGTTGCTGGCGGTGCCGTCACGCTACACCCCGATGATCCAGCAGTTGCACATCTGCCTGTATCATTATCTGTGCATGGCGGTCGAACGCCGGATGGCCGCCGGGGACGGGGGTTAAGAGACCGACATGGAACGCGACGAGGACGAGGCTCGCTTGAATACGGCGCTTTGGGTTTCGGCCCATTTGCGCCGGGCCGGGACCGAGGGCGTTCCGGTGACGGTGGTGCGTAAGGGCGATCGGGAACGCGGAACCGTGTTGCTGAAGATCAATCGTCTGGACGGGACATGCTCGGTGCTGGCGCAAATCCGTCATCGTGGCAAGCTGGCCTGGAGCCGGGGTACCGGTCCCGATCCGGTGCCCGAAGCCGAAGCCGACCGCTATGTCGAACGGCAAATCCGCATGGATCCCGATCTGTGGGTGATCGAAGTCGAGGACCGCCGCGGCCGCCCCTGGTTCGAAGGACAGATCGTTTAGTCTATTTTTCGCAAGTTTCCCTTCCGCAAGTTTCCCGGCGGGGCGCCTCCCTCTCCGTCATTCCCGTTTTCCCTCTCCGTCATTTCCGTTTTTTCCCTTCCGTCATTCCCGTTTTTTCCCTTCCGTCATTCCCGCGAAAGCGGGAATCCAGCGTTCATAAGTCCGGCCCCCCGCTTTCGCGGGGGTGACAAGGAGAAGAGAGCGGGGGTGACGGTTGTGATGCGGTTATTTTGAAAGGCGACCCTACCGCCTTGTTCTTACTTTCGGATGGTCAGGTCCTGGCGCCAACTGTCGATTCGGGGGATGTCGCGGCCTTCGATATCGAGGATGATCGCATTGAACAACCGGTAATCCCGCGACAGAATCAGATGATAATCCTTATTGTACTTAATATAATCTCTGCGGCGGGCATCAATGGCATTAAGCTGTTCCAGTGACGGGATCGCCGAATTGAGGCCGGTCGCGTCGCCGGCAGTGTGTTGGCGGGCGAAGCTGCGATACCTGATCAGGATCGTGGCCAAATCTGCCAAATCAGCGGCATTCTTAAGGTCGTCCTGGTCATTGCCGGTCTGTGATTTCGCGACCTGACGGTCGAGGTCTTTTCCGAGTTCTCGAAGATTGTCGCGCAGCTTGGCAGCCAGATCGGCGGCCGCTGCGAGTGAGGATTCGGGCTCGGCCGCGCTCCGGGCGAACAATTTGATGAGGTCGCGTTCGAACACCAGGAATTTGCTGCGGGCGTAAAGATTGGCAAGCTCGCGGCTGTCCGGTTTGGTGCCGAGCACTTCGTTGGCATCATTGATCAGTGGTTGCAGCTGTTCTTTGTCTTTCTCAAAAGGCGAAAAATCGGTCGGTATGGAACCGACGAGTTCGCGCGCGCGTGCAATCACCCGGTCGGTGACGCGGCTGCGTTCGAGAATCGATGAGATTTCCTGGTTGCGCTTGAAGGTGGGGTAATAAAAGGCACCGCCCCCGATCAGCAGGGCGATTGCGACACCGGCACCGATCATCGGGATCAAGCGGGCATTTCCGGCCGGCTTGGTCGGGGTGGTTGCGCTGTCTCTTGCGGCTTTAACCGGAGCGGTCGGGACAATGGCCGGGGGGGCCGTCTCGGACTTTTCGGCTTCGCGGACGGCCTTCAGCATCAGGTCGGCCGCCTGGGCCCGGCCGGCGCCGGTGAAGATCATGGTGTGCTCACCGTCACCCTCTCCGGCGGCGGGTTGGGCGGCTGCGGTCTTGGCGGCTGCTGCGGCGATATCGGGGCGGGTCAGTTCGAATCGAAAGGGAATCGGACCGAAACGGACGATGTCCCCATGTTGCAGCCAAGCGGTGGTAATTTTTGAGTCGTTGACCCGGACCCCGTTGGTGCTGTTGAGGTCTTCGACGCCCCAGGCGCCGACGCCGGGGAAAATGCGGGCATGCTGACGCGACAATTTGCGCGAGTTGATCGGATAGGTGCAGGTTTCGCCGCGTCCGACCGTTTGTTCGGCGCCGGGCACCAGTTGGATAATGCCGTCGCCCGACAGCGGACCGTCGACCTGGGAACGGTCGGCACAAATCAGTACGGCACCCGGCACGTCGGCCATGCCGCCGCGGATCTTATCTTTAGCCGAATGGTCTTCGAAAGCGACGGTGCGATCTTCGTTCATGTCGGTCATGGTGGACGGGCCGCTTTGTCGATATTGCCGAGATTGACGCTACTATGCCGAAGTGCGGGCGTACCGGCAACCGTTCACTCGCTATCCCTGAAATCGTTTTGCGGCGGACGGCTTCCAAAGGCCGCGCGTTGCCGTCTCGACACAATGGCCGAATTAAGTGTTCTTCGAGATGTCCGAAGTTTCAATGAGCCGATTGAGAACGGCTGCCGTCATGATACAGAGACTGTGAAGCATCCGGGATTCATATCCGGATCGGAGGCATGAGGAGCGGCGAGGCGAGCGATGATGCATCGGGACATCTTGCAAACAGCCGTCCTGCGCGGCGCCGGGCGGGAGTCCGGTCGGCTGCGCTCAACGGCATTGTCAGCGATTCGCGCCGCTGCCGTGTTGGCGCTTATTTTGACCCCGGTTGCCGTCGGTCATGCCGCACAGCCCGCCGCTGCCGCCAAGCCGGCCAAGGCCCCGGCTGCGGTCAAGCCGGCCAAGGCTGCGGGACCGGTCGCGATCGATACGATGGCGGCGTGTCCGGCGGTGGCCGAGGAAACGGCGTCGCGTCCCGCGTTTGATCTGGTCAAGCGCCTGCGTGCCGGCACCGAGGGGGCGCGGCTTCGGCTGCGGGCCTTGCCGGTTCGTGAAATTACCCGGAACGCCTTGGTCGATGAGGTGTTGGGTCGCAATTTGAATGTCCGGTCTTCGGCCGAATCGATTGCTATCGCCCAGGCTGCCGTCACGACCAGTGATGCCGTCTTCGATCCGACCCTGTTTTCGTCGCTGTCTTACACCAACAGTTTCACCGATTATCGGCATGACGTTATCTCGCGTTGGCGGGATGTGGATCCGAACGCCAAGCTTCAGGATGATGCCGAGCTGCTCAAGGCCCAGCAACCGGGCCAGACGCTGCCGCAATTGACGTGCCTGCCGGCGGTTTCGCTCGATGGCAACGTCATTGCGCCCGCGGATACCTCGTGCCAGTCGCCTGCGGTGTATTCGGTGGCCGACGACTTGGCCACGGTTAATTCGAGGTCCGACCACAAGGTCAGCGGCACGCTCGGCGTCGGTATGATCTTTGCGATCGGCGGTTCCGCCAGTGCCTCGATCACCTCGAACTGGCACAAGCCGCCCTTTGTCGGCGGGGGAACGCCGCCCTTGACCAGTGCCGCCTATCCGAGCGGCACGGTTTACGATCCCTATGGCTGGGACGAAAAGTTATTCTGGACCAGTTCGGCCACGATGTCGCTGACCATGCCGCTGCCTTACACCAAGGGCTTCGGTTATGAGGGCTCGACGAGCTACTATTCCTGGCAGATTGCGCAGGCGGGGGAACGCCGGGTCGGCTGGAGTGAAAAGTCGGTTCGCAACAGCACGCTCAACGACGCCTTGCAGGCTTGGTGGGATATGAACCGGATCGTGCAGACGATCCGCACGGTGGTTGAATTGCGCGCGGTGCTGGACGAGCGGGCGGCCAGCCGCAAGCGCATGTTCGATCAGGGACTTGCGACTCGCTATGATCTGGCTCAGGTCGAGGCGGAACAGGCCGATCTGGCGGCGCGGGAAGAAGATGGCTGGAATTCTTTGCTGGCGACCTCGGGTCGACTCGGGGTTCTGGTCGCCGGTGATCAACGGGCGCTGCTGCTGCCGGCCGGGGCCGAGGCTTTGTTGCGTCAGTCGGTGGTTGCCGGTGATGTCGGTCTTTACGAGCAGGTGCTGACCGGTCATCCGGCGGTCAAGGCGCAGGAAGTCGCCTGGGATGCCAGCAAGCTGACCCTGGCTTACGCCGAAAATCAGGACCGGCCCGACGTCAGCTTTCTGGCCAGCTTCAGCGTCAGCCAGACCGATGCGGTTTTCGGCTATTCGAGTTTGCCGCAGGCGCTGTCTCATCTGACCACGCCCGACAGCAGCAATCTGTTTGTCGGTGTGCGCTATCATTTGCCGATCGGGATGAACGCCAGCGCCTCGGCGCTCGACCGGGCCCGGATCGAAGAACGGCAGGCCTATGACCGGACCCGGCAGGCGCGTCGTCAGGTGGTCGACGGGATCGATCGCGCGCTCGGTGATCTGCGCTCGGCTCAGGCGGTGGCCACCCGCAGCGAAGAGGATGTCCGGCTCAGCCAGTGCGCTTGGGACCGCGCCCGTGATCAGCGCGATCTCGGTCTGGTTGCCGAATTCGAAGTGTTGAACAAATATCGGGATCTCATCACCGCCCGGCTCAGTGCCATTGCCGCCCGGGTCAATGTTCGCAAAGCGCAGGCTAGTTTATTGGCGGCGCAAGGGAGCTTGGAGCAGGATTATGTCCGCTGACCGCGATCGGCGCACGGCCGGCTCCGTGCAGACGCCCCGGTATAAACGGGCGGTGAAACATTTCCCGGTTCGGGCCGTGCTCGGGGCTGCGCTGGCTACCGTCGCTTCCGGAGCGGTTTCGGTGTCGGCCGAGACTGCGGCGCCGTCGGCGCGGACGGAATCCGTGCAGCAGGTTGCCGCCGCGTCTGCCACGCCTTCAACCGGCTTTACGGTGCCGGCTGCCGATTTCGTGCTCGATTCCCGCAGCTTGGTCGGAGAGCGCAAGCGCAACAAGGTGGTGGCGGAAACCCGCGAGGCGTTGAAACGCTCGGGGACGGCGCCGCTCTATGCACCGCAGGCCTCGACCGAACTGATCTTGCGTGAAGCCGCGGTCGAAGCGCTGCGCAAGAATCTGGACATAAGGCGCAAGGGCTTGGCCAAAGCCATGACCGAGCGGGCGTTGATCGAAGCCGATGCCGTGTTCGATCCGGTCTTCGTCGCGTCGGCGAACGCCGCGCTGACCCGCAAGTCCCAGCGGACCGTAACGCCCGAGAAACAGTATAAGGGTGCGACCGAAACGGTTCCGGTCGGGTCCACCGACAGCAAGGGCGTGTTTCTGTGCTCGGCGACCGCGGCGGCTTTGACCCAGGGGGCCGGCAAAGGTCAGGTCTGCTACGTCATGACCTCCGGCAACCGCGCGATGATCAGTGCGCGCCAGTATATCAATCCGCATCCCGAGGGCTATTATTCGGCGGATGCACTAAAGGCCAATGATCCTTCGTCGGCTCAACCGCTTGATGATACGGTCTATAATGGATCGGTTGCGATATACCAGCAATTGCCGTGGGGGGCGAGCCTTAACCTCAGCCTGTCCAGCCGTTATCAAGAGAAATATTACCCGCTTAATACGCTGAACGGAATGACCCCGACCTTCGGCAATTATCATCGACCTTATTACTCGACAATTGTTATTGGGGCGGCACTGCCGCTGCCTTATACAAAGAATTTCGGCCCGACCGCGGCCGGCGAATTCGGGCATGACTACGCTCGCACCAGTATCGACGCGGCCGAGCTGGATGTCCGCTCGGTGATTAATGATACGCTGCTGACGGTCGATACGCTGTACTGGCAGTTGGTCGGCAGTATCGGCAAGATGGAAGCGGCCGGGCAGTCTCTGGCCCGGGCCGAGCAGTTGCGCGCCAGCACCAAGCGCTTGTTCGATCAGGGTTTCGTCAGTGAAAGCGACCGCAGCCAGATTGATGCGCAGGTTGCGTCGATCCGAGCCCGGCAGCAGCAATTGTTCGGCGATTACGTCAAGGCTTCGGAAGCGATGCGCAAGGTGCTGGCCGGCACCGACGACGCTTTGCTGTTGCCGGTCGGCTATCAGGCGCTGATGAAGCGGCCGGTGATCGATCTGCACGAGTCCGATCGCATTCTGAACAATCCGGTTTATCAGCGTCAGGCGGTGGCGGTTCGGTTGGCCGGCCTGGTGCGTGAACAGCGCGAGGCGCAGACCCGGCCCGATCTGTCGGCATCCGGTTCGCTGACCATGGCCGAGAGCGGGGCTTTCGGCTATCACGACCTTGCGGGCTCGGTGTCGCATGCCTTCACCAGCCAGGATTCATTCGTGGCGACGATAGCGCTGTTTTATCAGCGTCCGCTCGGCAATCGGGCGGCGTTGGCGGGGCTGGATGCCGCCGAGCACGGCCTTAACCAACAGGCCATGGCGCTGCATCAGGTTGAGCTGGCGACCCGGGAGAGCTTTGAGACCGCGCGCGGTGCGCTCGCTTCGGCCGGGGAGCAGGTTCGGATCGCCGAGCGTACGGTCAAGGTTGCGACCGAGGTCTATGACTCGGCGGTGGCGCAGCAGGAACTCGGTTTGGTCGCGGCTTATGAATCCCTGTCCCGGCTCGGTGCGCTGCTCGATGCCCGCACCGCTTTGGTTCAGGCTGAGATCAACCGGCGGCTTGCCGAATCGCAGTTGCTGGCAGCGGTGGGCGGGTTGGCGGAACGCTACGGCGAGTTGACCGCTCAAACCGACCTGGATCGCAAGCGGCTGGCGCTTTTGCGTGAATCAGGTGCCCTTAAACACTTCGGAGGTCCGCTGTGATGTCTGCCGACCGCAAAGCCCTGATGCGCGCTGCAATGCTGGCTGCGCTGGTTGTCGCGCATCTGTCCCCGGCCGGAGAGGCGGCGGCGGCGGCGCCGGAGCCGCTCGATCAGGCCACCCGCGCCGGTTATGCGGCCGCGGTTGCCGAGGTGGTCAAGGCCCAGGTTCTGCCTGCGGTCATGCCCGAGGACGAGAAGCGGGCGGCGGCTTTGGTGCGCAGTCTGCTCGATCAGCGCAAAAAGTCCCGGAGCGATGTGTCCGGCCGCTTGGTCCAACCGCTGGATCGGCGGCAGGCGGCGGTGCGTGGTCTGGAACTCAATCTCGATCTGGCCATCGGTCGGCAGGAGCCGGAACGGGTACAAACCTTGTTGCGCGAAGTCCGGGCGGTCTTCGATCCGGTGCTCGATCTGCAACTCGGCTATAACCGGGCCGACAGTTATGACCGGTCTCGGATCGGTCTGGTCAAGCCGCGCTTTGTCATGCAGAGCTTTGCCCCGAAGGCGGGCGGCGAGGCTATCTTCAATGATCCGCTGGCCAATGGCGGAACCACGCTGCGCCGTCAGAATTTCTGCACTATCGCCCCGAAAACGGCGGGATGCCCGGGGGAAGCCGCAACCACTCAACCGATTATTCGGGCAATTGAATGGTATTATAACACGAGTACGGCTCCGGTTAATGAACCGATCGTCGCCAATGCCGGGCGGTCGGCACTTAATAACGGTCATCCGCTTCAGCAGACCAATGTTTCGATCGGTTTGTCTCAGCAGCTGCCGTGGGGCGGTTCGGTACAGTTGACCGACAACACGGTTCAGCAAAAGATTTACTATCGGCCTCAAGCCTATTGGGAGGATGGCCAGTTTTCGTCCAGCCTGACCGGCGCCCTGGCGATGCCGTTGCCCTTTACCAAGGGCTTCGGCCCCGATAATCCGATCAACTCTTCGATTCGGGCTCAAGAAATCGCGCGTCAAAGCGCTGATTGGGTGCTGAAGGATTTGTTGAACCAGACTTTGCGCAATGTCGATCTCGCTTATTTCGAGGTGGTGCGTCAGCTGGAAGGGCTCACCGCCGCGGTGGACCGGCTGAAGGCGGTGCAAAAACTGAAGGACAGGCAGGATCGCATTCTTAAGCAGGATCCGGGCCTGATCACCCGCTATCAGCAGGCTCAGCTTGAGTCCGAAGTCACCAAGGCCGGTTTGGACATCGAAACCCAGCTTCAGAACTATCTTGCGGCCTCGGTAACGCTGGGCGGCTTGATCGGCGACCCCGATATTCGGGCCGGCGGGCCGATTTATCTGCCCTATAGCTACGGGCGCGAGATGGAGGCCAAGCAGGCGATCACCGCGGACCAGGCCTTTGCCACCGCCAAGACCAATCGTCCCGACTTTTTCATTGCCCGGCTAGATAGAGACAGTGCCGATGTCTCGCTCAGGCAGGCGAAGAATCAGGCGCTACCCGATGTTCAGCTCGGGATCAATGTGACGTCCTCTGAAAACGGCTCGGTGTTCGGTTACGGCAATCCCGGCACCAGCCAATTGGGTCTGTTTCAGCCCGATACACTCAACCATAGCTACAGCCTGACCTATACCCGGCCGTGGGGCAATCACGCGGCTCTGGCGGCGGTCGATATCGCCCGTCTGTCGGTCGAGGATCGCGACATCGCGATCCAAAGCACCGAAATCTCGGTAAAGCGCGAGATCACCGGCAGCCTTGCCGATTTGCAGTCGGCGCGAGCCCGGGTCGATAGCGCCAAGGCGCAGGTCAAGGCGCTGCGCTCCGCTTCGGAAAGCTTGATGCGTCAGTTGGAAGCCGGTCTGGTCGGTGAGGATCAGGTGATCCAGGCGGCACGCAATCTGTTGGCGGCGGAACTCGATTTGGCCGGCGCCCGCATCGATGCGCGCGAGACCGAAACCCGGCTGCTTTATGCCGAAGGCGTCATCGCGAATGTGCTGCCGGGTCAGACCGCTTCGTCGGGCCTGGATCGGCGGCGCCTCGATTTGCTGGCCGATGCCGGTCATCTCAAATATTTCGGTCCGGTAAAGAAGTAATCGCGCCGCGGGAGAGGCTTTGATGGCTGTCGGACTTTGTGGGTGCGATCTGCCGATTCCGGACGCGGTTCGGCTTGATCCCGGCGCGCCGGTGGTGGTGGATGCCAAGGGCGTCAGCTGGGGCGGGGTCCGCCTGGAGCGGCTTGAGGCCGTGCTGTTTCACGGCGTTCGCTATGAGGATCCCGTGTTGCCGCCGGCCGAGCCGGCGTGTGACTGGTCCCTGTGGCAGGCCGGCACGGTCATTCGGCAGCAACGCTATAGCTGCCTGTTCAGCGCCCGGGCGCGCTTGGAACAGGTGGGCGGGGTTCGTCTTTACAATCCGCTGTCGACCGAACTTGCCGCCTTTGACCGGTTCGGCCAGCTCGATCGCCTGGGCCGGGCTGGCTTTGCCGTGCCATCGCTTTTAGTCAGCAATAATGATGGCAAAGTGGCGGCATTTCAGCGGCGGAACGACGGCGTAGAGCTGATCTGGCGCCCGGTAACCGGACAAGCGGCTTGGCAGCTGTTTCGGGATCGGCAGCGGAGCCATCTGGTCGGGCCGGACAAACCGCCGGTGTTGTTGGCCGCCGTGGTGCCGGGACGGGTGCTGCGGGTTTATGTGCTCGACGGTCGGGTCGTGCTGGTGCTGGCGATGCTGGCGCCGAACCGCGACGGGCTCGAGCGGCTGGAAGGGATGATGGCGGTTGAGGATTTGGCGCCGGAGCGGTTGGAGACGATCGCGCGGGCGGTCTCCGCTCTCGGCCTGCGTCGGGCCGCGGCTTTGGTGGTGGATGGCGCGGACGGCCCGGTTTTCCATGATATCGATCCCGACCCGGAACTGTCCGATCTGCCCCCGGTTTTTGAAGAGTATCTCAAGCGCTGCTTGGCCGCGGCTTTGACCGGGACGCCGATGCCGGCCCCCGATTTCGGCCCGGAACCGGTTGAACGCTCGTCTTTACTGCTGCGCCGTATGCTGGCGATCCAATTCGACATGGAAGCGACCAAATACGCGGAGTAACCGTTTGTTTTTAGAGCGGATTCACGCTACGAGGCGATCCCGCCTCTTCGCGATCCGC
>JBAWVF010000031.1:0-29593 GCA_037147415.1 Rhodospirillaceae bacterium
TTACAGCTACCAAAACGAGTCAAAGTGCTGTGTATCTCTACCGAAGACCCTCCCTGCGGGTGTACTCCGGGCAGATATCGTAATCTTACCTCCATTGGGAGTAAATTTTATCGCATTTGAAATCAGGTTGTGAAGAACTTGCTTGATTGCTTTTTCATCCGCCCAGATGAGGAATCCGGGATATTCTATTTCCGTGCTTATTGTTAAGTCTCGCTCATATGTTTCCGCAACAAAGTTTCGCAGACAATTTGCTATTATTGTTCCGGCATCAATATTATCCGGCTCAATCGTTACAATTCCGGCCTCTATTTTCGATATTTCGAGAATATCATTAACAACCCTTAAGAGGTCAAAACCGGATTGCTGAATATATCTGGCATATTCGACTACATCCAATGCCCCGGATTGTCCTCCGGGATTGCTTATAATTAAATCAGAAAATCCAATAACTGAATTAAGGGGCGTTCTTAATTCATGACTGACCATGGCCATAAAAACAGATTTTGCTTTGTTAACTTGTTCTGCACGCTCCTTTGCATGAATCAGTTCATGCTCCAGTATTTTTCGATCGGTTATATCAAAAAATGTAATTATATAGGCATCATCATTGCCGTTTCGAAAAAATGTTGCACTGGATGTAACCTTTCGTACAGCACCGTCCTTACAAACAATCGTAAGCTCAATCGGATTAGAAGAAACGGCCTGGAATTTTGCTTCGTTAAAGTAATTCGTCCAGTCCATCTCAACTTGGTCGGATGTCAGCGGCCACTTTGATGTTGATGAGACTTCATTTGAATTATAACCGAAAGCGTTGGTAAATGCCTGATTTATGTAGTTAATTGTTTTCCTGCCATCACATATGACTAGAGGAATCGGTGAGGATTCAATAATCGTTCGAAACCTTGTTTCATTATTGCTCAGAGCCTCCATATCCTGTTCCTGCCGCTTCCACAACAAGATTATAGATCGTGAAAACATCAATATGGCTGTAACAAATACCGTTACAAAACCTGCTATTATCCAAACCTGGCTCCACCATTCTTCAAATATTGACTCAATAGTGTTCCCGACTACGACCGTAAAGCCATACAGACTGCTGCGCTCATAATGATATAATCGATTAACTATATCATTACCCGACCAATCGCTTATAAATTCTCCTTCTAGTGGATTCAGAATTAAGGCATCCTGAAAAACATCTGGAATTTTTATGTCACCTATCTTAATGGGATTTCCAATTTTAAATGTTTTCCTGGCAACAAGTTCATAACTATATCCTCTAATTCCAATTGAACTGCCGGGTTTCATCTCAATATTACTTAACAATTTTTCAATATGACTAACAAACATGCCGACAAAGATTACCCCAAGAAACTGACCATTTTCTCCATTTAATCTTCTTGCAAAAACCCACGACCAAGTCTGATTAATTTTCGACATAAGCGGCTTGTTAATATATAGCCCTGCATCAGGATGGTCGCGCAAATAAATAAAGTAATCGCGATCTGAAACATTGATACTGTTTTGTGGAATATCTGTTCCATAAATGACATTGCCGTTTTCATCTGTTGCTCTTGAGAAATCAATAAATCCAACTTTTAATCGGTTCTCCTCAATAATATTAGTGATTTTTTGATTGGAGTTGTAATTAGTTTTTTTAGATATTGATATCTGATTGGCAGATATTTGTAGTATAAGATCAATTTGTCCTATTACTCCATCAAAAGTTTGAACGATTGATTCAGATAAACTATGGATTGATGTAGACGCAGTAAGCTTAGCTTGCCTATGCAAATATACTAACAAGAAGCTTGCAACTAAAATACTAGATATAATGGTAAATCCAATGCCAACATAAAATGTCAGTGGTTTGTTACTGTGAGATAGTGATGGCACGCTACCTATATTCTTTATAGCTCTGGCCACAGTGCGTGCCGAATTGAGCATATGTGTAAGAATACTGTTCAAATTCATTAACGCACCCGTCACTCGTTTGCTAGTGTTCCGATTGGGAACCATGCGTTACGGCCATCGCACAGGCACCTTGCCCGCATAAACGCTTCTTAGAAAGAAAATAACCACGGATTTAACCCATTCTAAATCCAGATTATGTGCACCTGCAAGATTGGGCTTGCCCAAAGGCTTGGTTCCGGTCATTTCATGTCCTCAACAGGGTTATGCAATTTCGCAGTCGGCAAGGGTTAGCCATGTTCACCGGGATCATCACCCATATCGGCCGGGTCGCCGCTATCGAGCGCGCTGGCGACACGCGCTTTACCATTGCCGCCGATATGGACATGGAAAGCATACTGATCGGCGCCTCTATCGCCCACAACGGCGTGTGCCTGACCGTGATCGAACGCAATGCCGGCCAGTTCATGGTTCAGGCTTCCGGAGAGACGCTGGCACGCACGACCCTGGGCATCTGGGCGCTCGGCACCCCGATCAACCTGGAACGTTCGCTGCGGCTCGGCGACGAATTGGGCGGACATCTGGTGTTCGGCCATGTCGACGGGACGGCGGAAATCGAGTCGATTACGCCCGCAGGTGACAGCCTGCGTTTTGAGTTCAAAGCGCCCGCCGCGCTGGCCCGTTTTATCGCGGTTAAGGGCAGTGTCGCCCTCGACGGCGTGTCTTTGACCGTTAATGAGGTCGACCGGACACGCTTTTCAATCAACATCATTCCCCATACACGGCAATGCACCACCTTCGGTACCATGAAGCCGAGACAACAGGTCAATCTGGAAGTCGACATGCTGGCGCGCTATGTCGCGCGGCTGAGCGAACCGATGTGAGTACCGGAACGCTTGCGGCGTTGTCGCCGCCCGAGGAGATCATCGAGGAAGCCCGCAAGGGCCGCATGGTCATCCTGGTTGATGATGAAGATCGCGAGAACGAAGGCGATCTGGTCATTCCCGCCGATGCCGCCGGTGCCGACGCGATCAACTTCATGATTCGCTTCGGGCGAGGCTTGGTGTGCCTGACACTGACCCGCGAGCGAGTCGAGCGGCTCAATCTGCCGTTGATGACCCGCCACAATCAAACGCGCCATCAAACCGCCTTTACCACCTCGATTGAGGCACGCGAGGGCGTCACCACCGGCATTTCAGCGGCCGACCGCGCCCGGACGGTTGCCGTCGCCATCGACCCGGCCAAAGGCGCGCACGATATCGTCTGCCCCGGCCATGTCTTTCCGTTGGTGGCGCGTGACGGCGGCGTGCTGGTCCGCGCCGGTCATACCGAAGCAGCGGTTGATATTGCGCGACTGGCCGGACGCTCCCCTTCGGGCGTGATCTGTGAAATTCTCAATGACGACGGCACCATGGCGCGGCTGCCCGATCTGGTCCCGTTCGCGCGGCATCACGGGCTTAAGATCGGCACGATCGCCGACCTGATCGCCTATCGCCGCCGCACCGAAACTCTCATCGAGCGCAGCTTCGACGGCGAGATCGTCAGCCGCTATGGCGGCCGGTTCCGCTTGATCTCTTACGTCAACCGGCTTTCGGGGATCGAACATCTGGCACTGGTCAAGGGTAATGTCAGTGACGGCGCGCCGGTGCTGGTGCGCATGCATGCCCATGATTTGCTCGATGATGTTCTGGCCGAGTCGGCGGCCGGACGCGACGCCAATCTCCAGGCGGCCATGGCCATGATCGCCGACGCCGGTCGAGGCGTGATCGTGCTGCTGTGCGAAGCACCGGAGAAATCGCTGGCCGAGCGACTGCGCGCGCGCGTAACCGGCAACGTACAGCCGGGCGCGGAGCTGCGCGATTACGGGGTCGGCGCGCAAATCCTGCTGGACCTCGGGGTGTCGCACATGGTCCTGTTGTCAAATCATCGCAAGACCATCATCGGTATCGACGGGTACGGGCTGACCGTTGTCGGCCACCGGCCGATAGCCGTGGACTCCGCCCTGACCGGCTTGAAGGGAACCGCCTCTGATGACTGAACGGCCGCATCTTTTGATTGTCGAGGCCCGATTCTATGAAGACCTTGCCGACGAGTTGGTTCGTGGCGCTATCGCCACGATTAACGGCGCCGGAGCAACCTACGAGCGCATCTCGGTGCCCGGCGCGTTCGAGATTCCCGCCGCGGTCCACTATGCCCTCAAATCGATGGACTTTTATTCCGGCCGTCGGCGCTATGACGGCTATGTAACCTTGGGCTGCGTCATCCGCGGCGAAACCACACACTATGATTATGTCTGCCAGGAAAGCGCGCGCGCGCTCCAGGAACTGGCGGTCAATTATACTCTGGCGCTCGGTTACGGCATTCTTACCGTTGAAAACCGTGAGCAGGCCCGGGTGCGCGCTTCCACCAAGCACAAGAACAAGGGCGGAGCCGCGGCTCAGGCTTGCCTTGACATGATCGAACTGAAACGCCACTTCCGCCTTTTTCCGCGCTGATTCGGACTGCCATGCCCCCCACTGTCAAAACCGCCAGACGTCGCAAGAAAAACCCGGGGGGAGGTTCGGCCAAAGCGCGGCGCCGCGCCGCCCGCCTCGCTGCCGTCCAGGCGCTCTACCAGATCGATCTGGCCGGAGCCAGCTTCGAGTCGGTGCTGGCCGAGTTCATCAAGCACCGACTCGGCCACGAGGTTGACGGGATTTCTTACGTCGCCGCCGACCCGGTGCTTTTTGCCTCGATCGTGCGCGGCACCGGCGCCCGTCTGGCCGATATCGACTCCATGGCCTCAGCGGCTCTCGATGCTCGTATGACACTCGGGCGGGTTGACCTGTTGCTGCGCGCGACCTTGCGCGCCGGCACATGGGAGCTGCTGGCCAACCCCGAGACTCCGGCGCCGATTATTTTGGCCGAATATATCGAAGTGGCAAAGGCCTTCTACGCCGCCCCGGTGCCGGGCGTGATCAATGCCGTGCTCGACACCCTCGCCCGCCGGCTGCGCCCGAACGAAGTGAATGTCTCGGCTCACCCGGCTGAGGCTGAGGCTGAGGCTGAGGCGGAGGCTGAGGCTGAGGCGGAGGCGGAGGCGAGCCCCGAAGACGCGGACACAGAGATTCCGGTCGAACACCCGTGACCGGCGAGTTCGAGCGAATCGAGCGCTATCTTAGACCGCTGACGGCCGCTTGCCCGGGAGCACTGGCACTGACGGATGATGCCGCCGTGCTGGAGGTGCCGGCCGACATGCAGTTGGTCGTCACCACCGACGCCATGGTTGCCGGCGTTCATTTCCTGCCCGATGATCCGCCCGCCGATATTGCCGCCAAGTTGCTGCGGACCAACCTGTCCGACCTTGCCGCCATGGGCGCCGACCCTTTCGGCTACAGCTTGGTGCTGTCGCTGCCGCACGAACTTGGTGACGACTGGCTGGCTGCCTTTACCGACGGTCTCGGAGCCGATGGCACGCGATTCGGCATTCCGCTGATCGGCGGCGATTCGGTTTCGACTCGGGGACCGGTTACGCTCGCAATCAGCATGCTCGGCTTGGTGCCCCGTGGCTTGGCCCTCACCCGCCGAGCCGCCGAGCCGGTGGCCGAGCAGGCGGTTTTCGTTACCGGCACGATCGGTGATGCCTGGCTCGGGCTGAAATCCGTGCTTGGAGAGCTTGAACTTACAAAAGAATCGGCCATCACGGCGATAGCACGGCTGCGGCGGCCCGAACCCCGGCTAACCGTCGGGGTGGCATTACGCGGTATCGCCGGAGCCGCTATTGACGTTTCGGACGGGCTGATCGCCGATCTCGGCCATATTTGTGAAGTTTCCGGCTGTGCCGCTTCTCTTCAGGCCAACCGGGTTCCCTTGTCACCGTCGGCCCGGACTGTATTGACCGCTCGGCCGGACCTGCTGCCCGGTTTGCTGACCGGTGGCGACGACTATGAATTAGTGTTCACCGCCACGACACGACAGCGCAATGAAGTGGCCGCGATCGCGGCCCGTCTCGGCGTCCCGATTACCGAAATCGGCCGGTTACAACCCGGTCCGCCGGGACAGGTCGACGTACTCGACGCCGCCGGTCATCCGCTGCCCCTGCTTCAACGCGGCTGGAACCACTTTCCCACACGCCCCCTCTAACCCGCGGGTAGCGCCATGAAGGGTATTCTCCTCCTTGTCCTGGGCCTGATTCTGTTACTGGCTGCGGGCGGCGGCGGCTATTATGCGTATCAAAAGTTCTTGAATCCGCCCGCAACATCAGAGGCTGCGGAGCCGGCCAAACCGACCAAGCCGGAGCCGGAGCCACCCCCGGTTTATGTCCGACTGCAACCGGTCGCAATCCCGGTGATCGGCGCCGACCATGTCGAGCAATTGATTACCATGGTCATTACTCTGCGTGTTGCCGACCAGAACGCGGCGCTTCAAATCAGCCAACGCATGCCGAGAGTTGTTGACTCATTTTTGACCACGCTCTATGGCGCGATGGATGAAGGCGAAATTCTCAATGGCAATCTTGTCAATATTAAGGGCGTCAAGATAAAATTGCAGACAATCAGTGATCAGCTGCTGGGGAGTGGTGTGGTCAAAGAAGTTCTGGTGCAAACCGTGTTGCAGCGCCGTCTTTAAGCCCGACAAAAAACCTTGCGCATCGATTCCGTCAAAAACGAGTCGCAACGGTTGCATTACGAGGATTGCTCCGGCATGCTGCCGGCACCTGAACCCCGATCGTGATAACCGTTCGCAAGACGGGTGTTACGAATGCGGGACGTTCCAATAAGGTATTTGGGGGAATCGATGATCCTTGCATTTGCATTTGTCATCCTCTGCGGATTGCTGGCATTGGCCTATGGGGCCTACGCCGGTAAGCAGGTGATGGCGTCAAGTGCCGGCACCGCGCGCATGCAGGAAATTTCCGGCGCGGTCCAGGAAGGTGCAAAAGCCTATCTGAACCGGCAATACTCAACCATCGCCATCGCCGGCGTTGTCCTGGCCATTATCCTGGCCACCACGCTCGGCACGAAAACCGCGGTCGGTTTCGTGATCGGCGCGGTGCTCTCCGGTGCGGCCGGCTATGTCGGCATGAACGTGTCGGTGCGGGCTAACGTCCGCGTTGCCGATGCCGCCACCCGCGGTCTTGCGCCTGCGCTGGATATCGCCTTCAAGTCGGGCGCCATCACCGGTCTGCTGGTGGTCGGTCTCGGCCTCTTGGGCGTCACCGGCTACTACGCCGTCCTTCTCAATGCCGGGGTTGAAACCCGCGGCATTCTCGAAGGTCTGGTCGCTCTCAGCTTCGGCGCTTCGCTGATCTCGATCTTCGCCCGTCTCGGCGGCGGCATCTTCACCAAGGGTGCGGACGTCGGCGCCGATCTCGTCGGCAAGGTCGAAGCCGGCATTCCCGAGGATGATCCCCGCAACCCGGCCGTGATCGCCGACAACGTTGGCGACAACGTCGGCGACTGCGCGGGCATGGCGGCGGACCTTTTCGAGACCTATGCCGTCACCATCGTCGCGACCATGCTGCTGGCCGCGATCTCCTTCACGGGCGAAGCCCAGTCGACCCTGATGTTCCTGCCGCTGCTGATCGCCGGCGTGTGCATCATCGGCTCGGTTGCCGGCACCTTCTTCGTGAAGCTCGGCGCCACCAACAACATCATGGGCGCTCTTTACAAGGGCCTGATCTACTCGGCCCTGATCTCGATCGTGCTGATCTTCGTGGCGATTGTGGCCCTGATCGGCCTCAAGGCCCCGATCACCACCGTCGGCGGCCTGACCTTCAACGGTATGTCGCTGTTCCTCTGCTCGATCATCGGTCTCGTCGTGACCGGTCTCCTGTGCTGGATCACCGAATACTACACCTCGACCGAGTTCCGTCCGGTCCGCAGCATCGCGCAGGCTTCGACCACCGGCCACGGCACCAACGTCATCCAGGGTCTTGCCGTTTCCATGGAAGCGTGCGCCCTGCCGGTGGTGGTGATCTCGGCCGCGATCATTGTCGCCTTCAACATCGCGGGCATCTTCGGCATCAGCATCGCCGCCACCTCGATGCTGGCTCTGGCCGGTATCGTCGTCGCGCTCGACGCCTATGGCCCGGTCACCGACAATGCCGGTGGCATTGCCGAAATGGCCGGCCTGCCCAAGGAAGTCCGCGTCACCACCGACGCCCTGGACGCCGTCGGCAACACCACCAAGGCCGTGACCAAGGGCTATGCCATTGGTTCCGCCGCGCTCGCCGCGCTGGTGCTGTTCGCCGCCTACATCCAGGACCTGCACCACTACTTCCCGCTGCTCAACGTCAAGTTCGAGCTGCAGGATCCCTACGTGGTGGTCGGTCTGTTCGTCGGCGGCATGCTGCCCTTCATGTTCGGCGCCATGGGCATGACCGCGGTTGGTCGTGCGGCTGGTTCCGTCGTGGTGGAAGTCCGCCGTCAGTTCCGGGAAATCCCGGGCATCATGGAAGGGACCGGCAAGCCCGATTACGGCAAGGCGGTTGACCTGCTGACCAAGGCCGCGATCAAGGAGATGATCATCCCCTCGATGCTGCCGGTGGCCGCTCCGGTGGTGCTGTTCTTCGTGGTCCGGGCTGCGTCCAACTCCACGGAGGCCTTCAGCGCGGTCGGCGCCATGCTGCTCGGCGTGATCGTGACCGGTCTCTTTGTCGCCATCTCGATGACCTCGGGCGGCGGCGCGTGGGACAACGCCAAGAAGTACATCGAGGAAGGCAACCACGGCGGCAAGGGCTCGGACGCCCATAAGGCGGCCGTGACCGGTGACACCGTCGGCGATCCCTACAAGGACACCGCCGGCCCGGCGGTCAACCCGATGATCAAAATCACCAACATCGTCGCTCTGCTGATGCTGGCCATCCTGGCCCACCTGCATATCGGCTGATAGAAACTCGGGGGGAGGCGAGGTATCCGGCAACGGATGCTTCGCCTCCCTTTCTTTTTGTCCGAAAAACCGGCTATCAGAATAATACGCC
The DNA here is from genome assembly GCA_037147415.1 of Rhodospirillaceae bacterium. Classification (GTDB taxonomy): domain Bacteria; phylum Pseudomonadota; class Alphaproteobacteria; order Azospirillales; family Azospirillaceae; genus BOG-933. The sequence continues at coordinate 8,873 of JBAWVF010000031.1, forward strand.
CTGCTTACCGGAGCTGGTGTCTTCCTTCCGGCTTCTTACCGTCATTTCGCACTGCCTGCAACCTTAGCCCGGCGCCAGCGCGAAATGCCAAAGCCGGAGACCAACGCGGCAACCAGCAGACTGATGCCGATCACCGGGCGGAAAAATAACCATGCGATCGCAATGGTGATCAGCGTTAAGGGCAGCGCAATCAACAAGGACATGACAAACGCCCCGGCACCCACGATCCCGGCGGCAAAATCACCGACCCAGGGAATGAAAGACAAAAAGGTGCTTATCGGCTTTAAGAATAACATCGGCCCGATCAGCATGAGAATGAAACCGACCAAGCGCAGCACCCAAGCCAGCATGACAGCATCATTGTGGGCATCGGTATAAATCGCATCGATAGACAAAAACCCTGGCCTGATCATTTCAAGATTGGTGCCATTGGTTGATAAATAGGCAGCAAGAACGCCATTTACCTGTTGCGCCACGACCGTTACCGGTTGAGCATTGACAACATCAAAGCTTACACGAATATCGCCGACCTGGGGCTGGGCAGGATTGGCCCCGCGGAAGAAATAGTTACCGGCCCGTCGATAAGACGCTTTAGGCACCGGTTGATTAGCCAGCGACAAGTCTTCAAAGAAGCCAATGTCATCAAGAATGGCTTTATCCACCCGAAAATCACCCAGCTTTACCAAAGAACTGTTAAAGGTCTGACCCCGGACCGACATTCCCGGATTAGTATGGCCATACTGAGATTCAAAGCTACTGGAGTTAATCGGGGTATTCGACCATTTTTTACTGTATTCAACCGTCTTATCGTTTTTTGTTTCGCTCCACTGAAACATTTCTACCGAGCGGCGTAGACGAATTGCGCCTTGAACGCTGATGCCAAAGGTCGGATCGCTTACCGCCACCGCAGACTGCAAATCACCGGTCACATGAACCAAACGCCCTTCGCTCTCGCGCTCGACCGGCGACGCCGGAACCGAAACGGTTAACTTCTTACCTTCCGCCAACGCCTGAAGGGTTTGAATTTGGTTCCCCTCATTCCAAAATAATAAAACAAAACTCGCCAAAAAAATCAGCGGCCCGATTATCAAACCGGCCAAGCTATCCTTGATCCGACTGCCGGCACTGCGCGCATAGACTTCGGTTCCGCTGCCATCACTGTCAGCAACACCATCTGCTATACTATCGGTACCCGGGTCGATAAAACTGTCAGCACCGTCGCCGACCTCGTTGCTCGCCATATCTACATCATCGGTTTTATCAGCCATAACACAGCCTCCTATTCATACCGCATATGCGATACTACAGCGTAACCGCGCGCCAATTCTATAACTCACCGAACCCGATTCGCTCTATACCCCGCCGATCCAAGGCGGCACGCACACGCGCACTGAGCAAGGCGTGCAACTCGCCTTCATGGTCATAATCGGGCATGGTACGGGTCAGCTCCGGACAGCGCCGAGTCGCGGGGTGAAAATACAGCTCCCCCACCCCGTTATCATCCAAGCCGTCGGCCCGCTCCAGCAACTCCAGCACCACCTTTTCCGTCATCGCCCCGGTCCGGCTGAGCCCGAGAATATAATCGTTGCAGCGCACACCGGCCCGATGCAATCGCGCGCGCAACAGCGCAGTCCAGGGCACCAGCGCCCGCCCGGCCGGACCGGCTGCCCGAGGCTCCCGCGGCAGGCGAATCGCCCGCAACCCGAACTCCCGCCCGACCTTGAGGATCAACCCGAGCACAGTCGGGTGCAGATGAAAATGATTGTGAGCGTTGACATGATCGAGCGGCAAACCGGTTGCGGCAAAGGCTTCGAACTGAGCGCGCAGTTCCGCTTCGATCTGACCGCGCGCACCGGGCAGAAAAAAGCAGCGGAAACCGGCGGTAACCAAGTCGCGCAAGAACAGCCCGTCCGGCCCGACCAAGGCCGGCAAGCGCTCCGGCGGCAGCAACGGCCGCCCATCGACCAGCACGACATGCAGCCCGACTCGTAACTGCGGCAACCGGCGCGCCCGCTCGACCGCATCGGCGGCGGCCTCGGCCCCGACCATCAAACTGGCCGCGGTCAGCACGCCGTCCCGATTGGCAATTTCTACCGCTTCATTAACCGGAACCGCCATGCCGAAGTCATCTGCGGTGACAATAAGTCTTTTCATGAGGCCCCCCGCCCTGCCAGCGCTTCACCTGTATTGACACGCACCCGTGCGTAATGGTCAATCCATCGCAACACATCCTATAAGCCGGAGACCACGCCCGTGTCGTCCTTACCCTTTGCCCCGAGCCTCGGCCAATCGTTCGGCGCAGCCCTGACCGGCGTTGCCGTTATCCTGGCCACGGCGGCCATCCCGGTCCCGACTGTTGCCGCTGAGCCGGTTGTTGCCGCCCAAGCCGCCGAAACAAGCCCGGCAAAAAAGCTGGTCGCCAACTTTTACAGTGCATTGCTCGCAACCATGAAAGACGGCGCTAAACTGAAGTTCAGCGGCCGGGCCGAGCGTCTGGCCCCGGTGATCAGCCAAAGCTTCGACCTGCCGGCCATGACCCGCATCGCCACCGGCGCCCGATGGCCCGGCCTTCCGCCCGAGGAACAGCAGCGTCTGATCGAGGCGTTCAGCCGTTTCAGCGTCGCCAATTATGCTTCGAACTTCGACAGCTTCAGCGGCGAACAGCTGGAAGTGTTGGGAGAGGCTCCGGCCACCGGCGGCGGCGTCATCGTGGAAACCCGGCTGGTTCCCGCCTCCGGCGACCCGGTACAGCTCAACTATTTACTGCGCCAAAGCACCGCCGGGCTGCGCATCCTTGATGTTTATGTCAACGGCACGATCAGCGAGTTGGCCGCCCGACGCTCTGAATTCACCTCGGTGTTGGCCCGTGATGGAGCGCGCGGCTTGGCCGAGTTACTTGAGACCCGCACGCGCGCACTGGCGACAAAGTAATACCAACGGCCCTGGTCGATAACCGGGGCCGTTGGTATAAGACTGTAAATAAAACGGCGATAAGTAAAAACGGCGGCCCCTTCGGACCGCCGTTTTTGCATTTTGTCCCGACAGCTTACTTTCCGGCCACCTTACTTGCCGACTGGCGTCTTCGTGTCGGAGTACATATCCATGTTGGGATAAGCATCCGCCGCCGAAGCCGACTCGCCCCGAAGTTCCTTGGTCCGGTGCTGGCGCATCATGCTGCGCAGCTGGGCATAGAAATCGATCGAGGTCTTTTCCAGCGAATCGAGCTGATCGACAAATTCCGAACGCTTGTCCAACGCCTCGCCTCCGGCCCGGCCGTAACTGGCCATGCTCAGATCGCCGATGGAAAAGGCCCAGCCAACCGGATCGGCCGCGGTATCGACGCCCTTGCCGACCGCATCGCGCAAGTTCGACGGCCCCAACACCGGCAAAACCAGATACGGCCCATCGGACGCGCCCCAGCTATATAGCGTCTGGCCGAAATCACCCTCTTTCGAAGGCAAACCGATGTCGGTCGCAACGTCGAAAATCCCGCCAAGACCGACGGTTGAATTGACCACCAAACGACCGACCGAAATGCCACCATCCTCGGCGCGGCCCTGGAGCATCTCGTTGGCGAAGTCGAGCGGCTCGCCCATGTTGCGCAGAACGTTGTGAACCCGCTCCCGCGCAAAATCGGGCACGATACGCCGATAGGTATCGGCCCATGGCCGGATAAACATGAAATCGAGGAACCGGTTGACCTCGAAGAAATACCGGTTCATCGGTTCAAGCGGATCGTTGGTCTGCTCAAATTCGGCAAGCGCAGCCGGTTCGGTCGGCGGCGTCGCACATCCGCCCAGCAAAGCCGTCAGCAAGCCCGCCACCACCGCACCGCGCCGGAAATTCCCGCGGATACCCTTATTCATCTCGTCAAACATCCTGTCCTGCTCCATCGCGGTGGCCCTTCCCGGAATCCGTCGATTAACGTGTCGATAGGCTAATGTGCCCAAGCCACCCGGGTCAAGCTGCGGTACCAAACTTGGGCGCCCTCACTACAACTCGGGGGCCCGGTGCAGCCCTTCGGTTACACTTGGTTTACAGCCGAGCAGGGCCGGCAAGGTCACCAGCGTGTTCAAAAGAGTGAAGCCCAGGGAAATCGTCAGCAGCACCCCCATCGACGCCGTGCCCGGATGATTCGACAGGGCCAGACTCCCGAAGGCAACCATGGTGGTCAGCGCGCTGAACACCACCGCCCGCGCGGTGCTTGACTGAAGCGGCCCGTCCAGCCCGTTACGCCAATTCATTACAAAGTAAATGTTGAAGGCAACACCGATCCCGAGCAGTAACGGTAAAGCAATCACATTGGCAAAGTTTAAGTCCGGCCCCAGAACAACGCTGGTAATCACAGTCATCAATGAAGACAAGAGTAACGGACCCAACACCCGCACGACATCGAGCACACGCCGTAGCACCAGCCACAGCAAAGCAAAGATAACAACCAGCGAAATTATCCCCGCCTCAAGAAAAGCGCGAATGATGGTCAGCGCCGATTCGCGGGTGGTCACCGCCGGTCCGACCGCCTGCGGAGCAATCGCACGCACTGCCGCAACAAAAGCGGCAAGCGCCCCTTCCTCGCCGATATCATGCTTGGGCGTGGCCTGAACCCGGGCCCTGCCATCCGGAGCCATCCAGTCGCGGCGAAGACTGTCCGGCAAACTTGCCAACGTCACCGGCTCGGCCGTCAGCACTTCGCGCAAAGCGTCGAGTCGGGCCGGCAACCCGGCCACCAGAGTGTCCGCCAACAGCGTCAGCGTCGCGTCCGGGCGCCCGAGCGCCTGTTCCAACAGCCCCGCCAATCGCTGCGCCGTCGGTTCGCCCGACAACGCGCGCAGACGCTCCACCGACTGCACCAACGTCCGCCGAACCGTCGCATCATCGGGCGGTGACGCCACCGCCGTCGGTGACAGGGTCGGGCCGAGCAGCATCGCCGCATCCTGAATCAGCGCCAGCTTCTCATCCTGAGCCTCCGGAATAAAGCTGCTGATCGAAAGCGCACGCGAAACCTCCGGCAGCGCGCCCAACCGATCCGCCAGCGCCGCAGCCTCCGGCACGGTCGCGGCCAGCATTTCGGCGGTGAACGGCGTAGTATCCGGATTCGACATGAGATCGAGCGCAGCCGCAATCGACTCGGTGCCGGCATCGCGCAAATTCATCGGATTGAAGTCGAAGCGCAGCATCGGTGCCAGCGCAAGCCCGATCACCGCGATCAGGGCCGCAACCGCCAGAACCGTACGGCGATGACGAATCAGCAGGGCATCAAGCGGCGCCGCCCCGGCAAAACCGATATCCTCGGGCTCGCCCCCCGGCCGAAACAAGGTCAACAAGGCCGGCAGCAAAGTAAAATTAAGAAAAACCGCAATCAGCATGCCGACCCCGGCAATCAAACCGAGCTGAGCCACCCCGATATAGGAAGTGGGCAGGAACGCAAAAAAGCCGATTGCGGTGGTAACCGCGGCCAAAAACAACCCGCCCGCGATACCGACTGCGGTATGCCGCAATGCCTTAACGTGATCCGTAGCCTGATGCCGCTCATGCCGATAGCGCACGGTAAATTGGATACTGAAATCAACGCCGAGCCCGATAAACAGCACCGCGAACGCAACCGAAATCGGATTGAGAAACCCGACCGCCACGGTTGCAAAGCCCGCCGTCGCTACCAACCCGACCGCCAGCGTAATCACGATCGGCAAAATCAAACGAAACGAACGCAGTGCCAAAAACAACACCAACCCGACCAGACCGACCGACAGTTCCAGAGAGAATCCGGCCCCGCTGGCCAGGGTCGCCAGTTCGTCATTTTCGATCGCAACCGCACCGGTCACCCGCGCCCGAACCCCACGCGCACCGGTCAACCCGAGGTCGTGAATCGTTTGTCGAACCACGGTGATCGCATCATCGGCCGAGGTCAGTTCATCAAAGCTGCGATTCGGTTGAAGCAGCACGAAACGCCGCAACTCTTCAACCCGCGGCGCCTGCCCGGTCAAAAGGCTTTGCCAAGAAAACGGGCGGGCTTTACCGGCCAGCGTATCGGTAATAGTGTCGGCAATCGTGGATAGCGGCTTTTCCACCCGTGAAAACGACGCATCGCCCCGGGCCACGCCTTCCAGCGCCAGATTCAGGGTACCGAACAACCCGCGCAGGCTGGGATCGGCAGCCAGAGAACCGATGAAGGGCTGTGCTTCGATCACCTGCGCGGTGACCGCCGCAACGTCCTTGGTCTCTAAGAACAGCAACCCCTCGCGCCGAAAAAACGGGTCGGCATCGGGGCGGCGTACGCTCCGGAACAACTCCCGATGGCTGGAGAGCCGGGCCGCCAGCGCCGCCGCGCCATCTTCCGCGGCATCGGGCGTATCGCCATCGACCACAACCGCCAGCAAATTGCCGAACTGCGGAAAAGCGCGGTCGAAAGCCGCCACCTTTTGCTGCCAGGGCTCCTTGTCCGAAAGCAGTTTCTGGACATCGGAATCCATGCCGAGACGGGTCGCGGCCAGCCCGCCCAGACCAAGCGTGACCAGGAAACCGACCACCACAACCGCCGGAGCAAAGCGCCGACTTATCTCGACCAGAAGCAGCGCTATCCGGTCGAGCATTTGATCAAGTCTTTTCACGATTCAGCGATCCCGCCGGTTTCAGGCTTCGCGATAGAACAGCAATGTTGCGCCGATCACCACAAAGGTCAACGGCCACAGCCAGCCATAGAAACCACCGCGCGGCGGCGGCAAGCGCAACTCCAGCCAACGCGCCCACCCCCCGGCAATCCCGAGCACCGCCACCGGAATATGAGTCCACTCGATCAACAGCTCTTGCCGAACATTGCCGAGTTGGTGGGAATGGGTCAGCATCAGGGTGCCCCCGGCCGCCACCATCAAGGGAAAGACCAGCGCCGCCCCGTGTGAACGAATTACCCCGGTCCGCACCGCCCACTCGAACAGAGCAAAAGCGATGACCAGTCCGGAAAAGATTCGATGCTGCATCACTTCGGGATCACGCAGGCTCTCCCAAAAGCCGAGCGAACCGAGCGGCCACGCCTCCGGATCGGAGCGCGCCACCACGAAGGCCGCCAACACCAGGAACAGCAACGGCCAATGCCGCGCAATCGGCACCCGGCCCGAACGGTCGAGCAGCGCCACCAAACCAATCAGAATGACCGCAATCCCGGCCCAGTGGTGATTATACTCCGACCAGGCAATGTCGACGGCGGTCGTCGGAATCACCACGCCCGCACCGGGCACATAAGCGGCCGGAACATCATCAATGCGCCCGGCCTCCCGGGCGGCGGCGATGCGCATCTCCAATTGTGGAATTGACAGATTGGCATGGTCGGGGCTCTCCAGCAGCGGAACCCCCGGGGTCAAGCGCTCGAACAACTCGGCCAAGGTGATCCGGTCCTTGGTCAGATCAGCCGCAGGCGGCAACGAGGTTAAGGAAGCCGCCGATAAGAAAATGGCAATGGCCACCCCCAGCTCGACTTCGGCAAAGCGACGCATGACCAGAACAGGCGCGTCGGGCGAACGCTGCAGGCGCCGAATAATCAGCATGTTCTTGAAACCGAATCCAAGCAACCCGACAAACATCAGCACCTTGGTCGACAACATCGCGCCATAGGCCGTGCCGTACAGCGCCTCGACCGAGTCGACATAGCGCAGCGTCATGGCAATGCCGCTGGCCAGCAACGTCGCCACGCTCAGCATGCACATCAGCGAGAACCGGCTGCCGATGCGGTGCGTCGCAACCGAATCACGCGACTGCGCCAAGGCCGACAGGAAATACGGCAGCCCGCCGAGCCAGACCGAGGCCGCGATCAGGTGCAGAACCATCATGCCCATCAGCAACCAACGGTCATCGAGTCGGGCGGCACCATGAGTCAGGAAGGCCATGCTTCCCAGAATCATGCAGGCGCAAACCGGCAGCAATAGCGGCCGGTGCTCGTAAAACCGGGAGATCACCACCAGAAAGGTCATAACCGCGCCGGCCACGATGCCGGCCCCGGCATGGACGAAAACCGCACCGAGGGTATCGTCCAGCGGCATTTCAGCCGTACCAGCCAGAACAACCACCAGCAGCGCCGTGCGCGCCACCGTCATCACGGCCAACCCGAGCGCACTCCAAGCCAGGATGACCCGGGTTCGCCCGTGAACATCCCGACCGGTCGGTCCGAGGACTCCCGCCAGCGGCAGCGCCAGTAGTGTCAGAAATGCCATGCCACCAAGAGTAAAGGCCAACGTACAAACCGCCAGGCCGTCGATCAGAACGGTGAGGAAGCCGAAAATATCGAAAAGAAGTGCCATGATCGTCTACCGGCCTTCGACCTTGAAGGGAATATTACCGCGGGTCATATGACCATCGACCGCCAAGACCTGCCAATGCAATACATAGGCGCCGGCGGCCAGGCCGATCACCTTGGCACTCAGCACCGTCGGCTCGGCAGCGGAAGGCAAGATCGTCAAGGGCTGAACCTTCTTGTCCGGCACCTTGAGGCTCAAGCGTGACCGCTTGTGATCGAGCCGGCTGTTGAAGCGCAGATTAATCGCGACATCCGGCCCGGGAACCGTGGCGTTCATCGCCGGCACGGCCGATTCAATGATGCCGTGCGCGCGCACGCTCCGATCAGGGATTATCAGGGCCAGCATACCGCAAAAAAGCGCCGCCGCAATCCTACGCCTTCTAAGATTCATGTCATCTCCCCCTGCACTCATCCCGCGCGCCACTTTGATTATCAGAACCGGCAGCGCTGCGCAAAGGATTGATGTTAAACCTGGAACACGGTCATCAGGTCGCGCAGGTCCGACGACTCGTTAGCCAACGCCTGCGCCGCCGCCGAGGTTTCCTCGACCAACGCCGCGTTCTTCTGAGTGAACTCGTCCATCTGTGCAACCATGGTGTTCACCTCGTCGAGCGCCGTCGTCTGCTCCTTGCTGGCATGGGCGATATCGGCAATCAGCGCGGCAACCTGATGGACATTGGCGACAATTCCGGTCAAGGCCGCCCCGGCCTTGCGCACCAAACCGACGCCTTCACGCACCTGCCCGTCGCTGTCGAGAATCAACGCCTTGATTTCCTTGGACGCCTGGGCCGAGCGTTGCGCCAGGATTCGCACCTCTTGCGCCACCACGGCAAAACCCTTGCCGGCATCGCCCGCCCGTGCCGCCTCAACCGCGGCATTCAGCGCCAACAGGTTGGTCTGGAAGGCAATTTCATCGATCACCGAGATGATGTCGATGATCTTGCGCGATGCTTGTTCGATCCGCTGCATCGCCTCGATCGCCGAACCGGCGACCGCCCCGCCCTGTTCCGCCGCGCTCTGCGCTTTGTTGGCAACCTCACGCGCTTCACCGGCGGTTCCGGCATTGGTGCGTACGGTCCCCGATAACTCTTCCATCGCCGCCGCGGTTTGCTCCAGGCTGGCCGCCTGTTGCTCGGTCCGCTCGGCAAGATCGGCCGACCCGGTCGAGATTTCCGAGGCGGCAACGCTGATATCGCCGGCGGCCTTTACAATGCGCCCGACCACGTCGCGCAGCTGTTCGGCGGTATTATTGGCGTCGTCCTTAATGCGCCCGAACATGCCCTGAAAATCACCGGTGATCCGGCGATTAAGGTCGCCTTCGGCCAGCGCCCCCAGAAAGCCGGCGATTTGATCCAGCGACTTGACGACGGTACCGGTCAGCGCGTTGACGCCCTCGGCCAACCGCAACATGAAGCCGTCCTTGCCCTCCAGCGTGATCCGCCGGGACAGGTCGCCCTTGATCGCGGCATCGACCATCGAGGCCACTTCGTCGTTAATGTGCAACTCCTGGGTGATGTCGCGCCACTCGACCGCCGTGCCCAGGCGCTCGTCCTTGGCATTGATCACCGGGGTTGCCACCAAGGCAAAATGCCGCACGCCGACCCGAATCTGAGTCCGGTACACGTCGTGCAAAGTCGCCAACATGGCCCGGATGCGCTGCGGCTCCTTATGGAAGATGTCGATACTGGAGCCGAGCAGCTTATCCACATTGAAATGCGGCATTTCCCGCCGAAGATCGGCTTCCGCGCGCCTGAACATGGTCTCAACCGCACTGTTTAAATAAATGATCGTGCCGTCGGGCGCGGCCATCATGGTATTAGCCGACACATTATCGAGTGCGGTCTTGATCCGCGCCGCCGACACCCCGGCCTCGTGAATCGCCTTGATTGCGCGGGCCAGCTCCCCCAGCTCGTCGCTCCGATCGATTCCGGGAATATCCATGGTGGCGTCGCCCGCAGCAATACGGATGGTGGCGTTTTTCAAGCCACCGAGCGTACGCACGATCGTCCGCACGATCAGCAATCCGAGCAGCAACGCGCCGAGTGACGAGCCCGCCGCCACCGCCGCCACGGTCAAAAACTGGCGCCGCGCTGCATCGACCCGCTGGCCGGCGCGGCCGCTGAGATCGCTGGCAACCGAGTCTTCCACCTGTTTCAGCCGGTCAATTCTGTCCGTCGTCGCCCGGAACCAAGTCGACGCCGGGGTCCCCTTCAAATCCCCGCCCGGCCCGGCGTCCCGGACAATTTTGCGCAACGCGCGGACCTGCTCCAGCGCCGCCCCTTCCGGACCGGCCGTCAGTTGCTCGACCGCTGCCGGTGCCGCAATTCCGCGGAACACCGCCAGATAGGTTTCCTGCGCGGTGGCCAAGCCGACCACCCGGTCATAAAGCTCCCCGTCGAACTTGCCGGCGGCAAAGCCGCCCGAACCGCTGGCCCGCTCCTGACCGGCGCGCTCCTTGCCCTGCATCAGCGCGATATAGGCAATAATGGCGCCTTTGATCTCCGAGTCGCTACTGGACGCCGCGATTTCATAGGTCGCATCCAGCATCCCGGTGATCATCTCACTGAAATAGCGAGTCGACTGTACCCCGGTCAGCGACAGATCGTCGATGCCCCGCCGGCTCTCGGTCAGACGGGCAAGCAGGCTCAGGGATTTAGAGACCCTCGACAGGAAGCCTTCGAAGCGCGGCATCGCGCGCAAGCTCTGCAACGCCGTGTCCAAGGTCGTGACCGCGCTATCGGAACGCAGGCGCTGCGCCGCCAGTTCCTGGCGGAATTGCTGCCCGCGACTGCCGAGATACAGCGCCGAAGCACCGCGCTCCCGCTGAAGCTCATGCACCAAGGCACTGATTCGAGTCATGGTCGCGGCAAGGTCGGTCAGTTCCGCGTTTTCACGCATGACCTGCCAGCGCTCCAGCACCATGGAGCCCGAGACACCGATCAGGGCGATAATGGAAACCAGCACGGCCGCCAAAACTTGAAGCCTTATCGGCCATTGAGCCAAGCGAAGCACGCTGCGCCTCCATATCTGTGACAACGAGTGAATGACAATTAGGTTACCGTACCCTACAGGACGGTTATTAACCGATCAATCGGCACGATGAGAAAGCTTCGCATTCTGCCATAGCCGGCGGAAACCCGATGAAAAAAGATTAATGACATCTAAACGATTTGACGCCCCGCTGTCATGCGGATATTAATGCTAACGGGCGGGTTCGTCGCCCGACAAAACAAGAAATTAAATAATCTTTGGAGGGAAACCCATGAAGTTAGTCCGCTTTATCGTCGCTCTTGCGCTGCCGTTCGCCTTGTTGACCGCGGCCGGCATGGTTAACGCTGCCGATCGCGGCACCGCCGCCGAAGCGAAGGCTTTGTTGGACAAGGCGGTGACCGCCGTAAAGGCTGACGAGGCCAAGGCGCTGGCCGAATTCACCGCAGATGCCAAGGCCAAGGACGGCGCGTTTTTTCAAAAAGACCTTTATGTCTTTTGTGGTGGTGCGGACGGAAATTTCAGTGCGCATCCCTCTTTGATCGGCAAAAGCATGAAGGGCCTGATGGACAAGGCTTCTCCGCCGATGGCTGTCGGTGAAGGCTTCTATAAGGCCGCGGCGGCAGGTGGTGGCGAAGTGACCTATACTTGGCCGCTGCCCGGCGGGACCGAGCCCATGAAGAAGGTGGCGATTGTCGCCCCGGCCGGCACCCAGGTTTGCGCGGTCGGCTATTATCCGTAAGCTTTGCATCCAAGATGGTGAAATCGGAACCCCGTCGGCGCCGCCGGTGGGGTTCTTGCTTTTTTCCGGCCGCTATGGCTTTTACGGTCCGACAAGGCGATCAGCAATTCAGGGCGTAGCATGAGAAAAAAGCGGCCGGCCTCCGGTGAGTCGGGTACCCGACCTGCATCCCCCGCAGCAACGCCGGCAGCAAATCCAAGCGGCATCATGCTGATTCTCGACGATCTGCTAGGCAGCAAGGCGCCGATCCAGATTCCCGGAAAACTTAAATACCTGATCGCCAAATTCGGCCATTGGTTGATGATTGTATTGATGCTGTTGGTGCTGCCCGGTCAATTGATCGGACTTGGCATGCGCGCGGCCCTGTTGCCCTTTGCCGGACTCGCCGGCTCCGACAGCGGTCTTGAACTTGCCTTCGCGCTGGCGACTTTGCTCTTCTTGATCGTAATATTGGTCATGGCCCTGCCCGGCCTGTATTCCCGCAAAGCCATCGGCTGGCAACTGCTGATGCTGGCCAATATCATCAACATGATTTACGGCTTGATCAGCGGCGGCATCATCGGCCCGTTTCTCGGGACCATCATCAACTTATTCGTACTGATGCAGATGCGGCGCTATTATATGTGAGTCTATTTTATAGGTGAGCCTATTTATTAAAATAGGCATCCTCGAACTCGTCGAGGCTTTCGCGGATATCACGAATCATGGCGCGCACGATCTCCCGATCCGGGGTGACACAGAGCACCTCGTTAACCGCCTGCCCGAGTTGACGCACGGCATGGGCCAACATTTTTGCCGCCATCTGGTCGGTAAACTCCATAGCCTCGGTCTCCTCAGCCGGCCGCGCCCCGGTCAGCCGGCACAATGTGCGTCGCAACGCTCTTTTGTCAACCGACAGCCGTCGCAAGGGCTTGAAACTGCGCGCCGTCGCCTTTATGGTGCACACCGTAACGTGTTGGGGCGTAGCCAAGCGGTAAGGCAGTGGATTTTGATTCCACCATTCGGAGGTTCGATCCCTCCCGCCCCAGCCAAATTCTGCTAACATCGAAATATCCGAATACTGCTAAAGGCGCGGCGTTCATTGCACTTAATCTGAGGGTTTGCTCCCGACCAGCATAGCCGGCGGCCAGAACGATAGCATCAACGTCCTGTCCCTCAACTTTAAGAACGCCATAACTCCAGGCTGCTATGAACCCTGTAGTTTAAGCACACGCCTAGCCTCGGCAAAAAAGTGCTCAAAATTGAACCAGTAGAGCGCCCAGGCCACCACAACCATATCAACCGAAGCAAAATGATCGGCAAATGGTTTATTCACAACACATCCTTACAGCATAGGGTGTGTGTATGGATGTCCTTAATATTATACGAAACGGGCAGCTGAATGAGCGTGATTCACGCCGTGATTTGCCCCTTCAATCATCGGCGCTTGCGTCGCTCGATTCTCCACCGGAGCCGCCCCGGTACTCTTGCAGGCGGGTCGCGCGCAACCCCCGCACACCATGACTGTCAATCAAACGTTGCCACGAAAGAAACTCTTCCTCCGACAACGTGTAACGCTGGCAAGCCTCTTCCAGACTGATTAGCCCACACCGAACAGCCTCGACAACCTCAGCTTTTCGACGCATGACCCAGCGCTTAGTATCGGGAGGAGGTAAATCCTGCAAACCTGGGAAATCAACCGAAGCATTGCATGACGGACCATCTTCGTTCCGCCCCGCTGATGCAGCGTTGCAGCCATCAATAGCAGTACCGCGAGAGGCGTCACAGACTGAAGCAATTGTGCGATCAGCCATAAAACCGGAATTCAGTGAAGACATGGGGGACACTCCACCCAGCCAAATTACTATGTACGAGCAGGAGCATACCCCGAAGCGCTTAACAAATGGCTAAACGCTTTCCCTCCGACCCTATCCAAAGACTTATCCTTATTGCTTTCATTCAGACTAAATCTGAATTTTAGATAGATTAGTGCTACAATTTCACGATCAACCCCCGCAAAATATCATAAGATCAAGAGCGGATCGCCTGAATATCAGACATCTTGACCTGAAGCGCGCCCAAATCAAGCATGGTATCAGTACCGCTGGTCTCAACTCCGGTGACCTTACCCGTGATATAGGGCACCGGTGTAATCGCGCTTTGTGCTGAGTCAGAAGGAGCGGTGACCGTTATACTGTACACCCCGTCGGCAAGCTGTGCTCCGGAATTGTCCTTTCCGTTCCAACTGACTTGTTGATTACCTGCGGCGCCCGACCCGGTCAAGCTCGCGACCAACCCGCCGTTACTGTCTCGAATATCGATATTTACCGATGCGGTCGCCTGCGGCATATTGTAGGCGACAAGCGCCGAACCGCTGCTTAAGGCAATCTGGTTACCCGAACCGGCCTGGACTGTTTTACCAATATAACCGACAGCACTGTTCAAGCCGCTCGTCGTTTGTGCGGCCAGTAGTTTGTCGAGCCGAGTATTAATGCCGGCAGTCTGTTCCACGTTTGAGAATAGAGCCAACTGATTTGTCATTTCAGTTGTATCCATCGGCTTGGTTGGATCCTGATTTTTCAACTGCGTTGTAAACAGGGTCAAAAATTCCTTAAAGTTATATTCGAGTGAGGAAGCCGATGACGTCGCAGAACTACTTTTACTGCTATTTGCTGCGGCATTTATTGCGCTTGTCGCAGCACTCGAAACGCCTGAATTTGCAACTGAAGTAATACTGGTATCGGTCATGACAGCCTCCATCACATCGTAAGGTTATATGAATTTTTCTTTATATTTTGACATCAACTCGGCCGGGCGCGACTTGGTAACGGCGCATAACCAGATTGACATCCGACGGAGCACTATCTTTAGTTTCATCTAAAGCGGATGCCGTACGATTTCCATTGCCATTGCGGTTATTGCCATCTTGATTGGCACCCTGATTAAAATTTTGCCCCCCTTCACCGCGCAAGCCGAAGTTCAGACTTCCTGCCGAAGTTTGAAGGCCGGCATCTTGCAACGCGCGCTCCAAGGCCTTCGAGTCGCGCTGAAGCAAATCAAGAGTTAGCGGCCGGTCGGCGGTGATCATCGCGTTGACAGCGCCGTCCTTGCCGATATCAAGCCGCACATCGATCCGGCCCAACTCCTCCGGACGAAGCTGCATGGAGATGCTCCCGCTACCGTCCTTAACCCCGCGTTGCAACTGAACGGAGACCTGATCGGTCGCGCTGGTCGGCATTCCCGGCCGGGTTTGACGCACGGAGGCCAATTGCGTTGCGAAATCCTGCCCGGAGCCGGTTTGGCGCGGTCCCTCAGCAGCGCCGTTCAGCGCCGCAGAGTTATTAATATCCTGGAGCATCTGTCCGTTCTGGCCGCGTCGCGCGCTGCCGTCTCCGGTCAACCCGCCTCCGGTGTCCTTGGAAGCATCACCCTTCGAGTCGGCAGCAGCCACTGGAATCACGCCCGCTGCCATGGGAACCACCGGCTCCATCATCGTCCGGGGGGCAGCTGCCGCCGTCATGGTTGACGCCGTAGCTGCCGAGGCCTTGCCAACCGAGTCGCCAAAGCTTTTGAGCAGCGCCGCAGTGCCCGACTCGGCGCTAGCGTCCGCCAACTCCGAATCACCAGTGGCTGCGGTTTGAACCGCGATCGCCGCGTCTTCGGCCTTCCCGGCGGCGGCCTTATCAGTTCCGGCTTTTACCGCGCCCGCTATCTCCAAACCACCCTTTGCATCACCGGAAACCGCAGTTTCCTTACCCCCGCCTGCGACCGTTCGGGTCACACGCCCCCCGAGATTCAACGTCGGTTTGGCCTGCGCTTGTGTCGATTGCGCCGGCATAGCTGCCGCAGCAACAAGTTGTGCCGCATCAAGATCGATTTGAGCCGCCGCTTGTCGGGTGACCGCGCTATCACTATCGGCATGTTGCGTGTCGGCATCGGCATTTGTCGATGCGTCGTCGGCTTGGTCCACCTTGTCCGAGGCGTCGGAAGCCTTGGCCTGGTCGCTCCGGTCGGCCGAATCATGATGATCGGCCCGAGCCGCCTTGTCAGCCTTGCCGGCATTGCTCCGCGCCGACTCGGTTCGTCCCGCCGTCTTGGTTACCTTGTCACTCCGCGCTCCCGGACGGTCCTGTACTTTTGTCGGCGCTGAGTCATCCCGTGTCTTGGCCGGCGACTCGTCATCGCCCTGACTGCGCGACGGCGGATCATTGTCTGCGGCACTCCTGGCCGCGGCTGACTGATCAAACGCCGGTGATGCCGCTCGAGTCGAAGCCGGCAAAGGCTGCATCGGGGCCGCAGCCACCGGTAGCGCCACAGACCGCGACAACACATTCGCCTGTGCAATCAGGGAGCTGGAAAACTGACTGAACAAATTGGCGAAGCTATCGCCCTGAAAATTTGATCCGCCGCCGGATTGAATGGTGGTGACTGAAGTGTCGTGATTAAGGCGAGATGTAAGTGCAGATGTTTCCATGGCTCGTGCCCCCGTGTCGGATAGCGAAGGGGACAAAGCAAACTTCGGGCCACAATCTGAGGGAAACTATCGCTTTGTTTTTATTGATATTTTCGGGGCGACCCCGGGACACCGGCAGCTTCGGCCCCCTGCATCCCGGCAATTCCTGCCGGAAACGACTCCGGGAGCGGCCTTATCAGCCGCTCCCGGATTAATAACGTCCCGAAAAAACAGGCTTAGTTAAGTGCCGTTGCCGTAGCGGGCAGATTTTGAACGGCACCAACCAGATTTTCCGTATAGATAATTTCGGTCGGCGCCACCTTCAGCGATTTAGCGGTCATCCGAGCCGCCTCGTCGTTGCGACCCAGCGCGCTCAATACTTCGGCCCAACTGGAGTAAACATCGGCAAAACTCGGCTCGGCATTTACTGCCTTAGTGAACTTGCTGAACGCCTCGTCATAGCGACCGAGCAAAGCCAGTGTAAAACCCCACTCGCTGTACAAAGCAGCCATCGTCGCAGGGCTGGCGTCCGTGCGGCGATTATTCACCGCCATCCGGAACTTCTCGATTGCCTCCAGATTACTGCCCTGTCGAGTCAACACGACCCCCCAGTTCAGCATCGGTGAGGCGAAATTGGGATCAATCGCCAAAGCCGCCTGGAATTTTTCAATCGCCCCCGCCCGGTCCGATTGCTGATAGAGGACGATCCCCCAAAGATTATACATCCACTTACGGCTTGACGATTCCTTGTCCGCCAACTCGCGTTGAATGATATCGATCACCGGGGTGAAATCGCGGGTCTTGATATCTTTGCGGAACTGATAGGCCGCAAGAATATAGGGGTCGATCACCCGCATGGCTTCATAAGCCGTGACTTTCAGCAACGCCGGCAACGCCTCCGCCGGGGCTCTGGTCACGATGCGGACCGGCTTGCGGCTGGCACCATGCCCGCGCAGAACCAGTTCCAACTCTTTACCGGCGGTCACCAATTCACCATTAAAGGTAAAAGGAATCAAACCGGCAGTTTCCTGCGCCACCCGAATAAGCGGCGTTACCTTCAGGTAATCGGCAAGAACGATTAAGGCGCCCTTGTGTCCCGACAACTGAATGTGGTGCGCTTCCGCTCGCGACTGTGCCTGCACTTCGATCTGGTGCATCTCGTCGGCCAGATGAGCGATCACAACCTCTGGCGTATAACCGGTCGCGGCCGCGGAGACAGCGCCCGGCATGCTGATCTTGTCGATATTGACCGTCTGGGTATCGGTAACGACGGCAAAGCCGAACGCCATCGCAGCCATGGTCAGCGGCACGGAAAGAAAACCGAGATCCATCGGCCGTCTCCTTAATACGTTACAATGCGTCCATATCAGGAACCCGCGGGACAATCAATACGCCCCGCGCGGACGGCCTGCATTAAGGCACGAAACACGGTTCAAAGAGGAGTGGTATTTATCCTTGATTTTGATACGCCGAAACGGCTATTCGGTTTCACACTTGAGCCTTGAATCGGGCCATTGGGCGGCGCCCGCGTGAAAAAGCCGCCTCCGGTAATGGAGAGGAAGCGCCTCATGCGGGGACTGTTCTGTCGCCTGTTCGTTCGCGCCGGATTGATCGGGGCGGTTGTCGCCGGGTTAACCGGCCCCGTTCTTGCCGAATCCGTCCTGACCCGGGGGAACGGCGCCGAGCCCGCGACCCTCGATCCGCATGCGACCGATGGCCGCACGGAATCCAATATTCTGCGCGATCTGTTCGAAGGATTGGTCGTTTACGGCCCCGGCGGTCGCATTATTCCCGGCGTTGCCGAATCGTGGGATGTTTCCGACGATAGCCTTGTTTATACGTTCCACCTGCGTGAAAACGCAAAATGGTCTAATGGCGACCCCATTTCCGCCGAGGATTTCGTCTATAGTTTGCGCCGGGCCGTCGCCGGTCATATCGGCGGCGATATCGCCATGAACATGTCGGTAATCCGTAACGCCGAACAAGTGCTGAAGGGTGCGAAGCCAATAACCGAACTCGGCGTGGAAGCCGCCGACCCGCGGACGCTTCGGATCAGCCTGCGTGGCCCCACCCCGTATTTCCTGGCGCTGCTTTCTTCCGACACGCATGCCATCCCGGTTCATCGCGCCAGTGTCGAGAAGTACGGTGCTAATTGGGCCGAGCCCGGTAAATTGGTCAGTAACGGTGCTTATCAATTGACGGAATGGGTGCCGAAACAGCGGGTTGTCGTGACCCGAAACCCCAACTATTACGGTAACAGTCAGGTAAAGATCGATAAGGTGGTGTTTCTGCCGATCTCGAACGCCGCTGAAGAGGTCAAGCTGTTTCGCGAAAACAAGCTCGACATGACCTATGAAGTCCCACAGGATCAGGTCAAGTGGATTTCCCTCAGCGACCCGAAGGCGTTTTGGAATAAGCCGTATATCGCGACTTATTATTATGCCTTTAACCTGACCGCCGAACCGTTCAAGGGCAACAAAGCTCTGCGCAAGGCCCTAACCATGGCGATCAACCGCGAAGCCCTGGTCGACAAGGTCACCCGCGCTGGCGAACTGCCCGCCTATAGCTTGGTGCCGCCGGTTGTTTCCGGTTACAAGCGGCAGCCGCTGCCCTTTATGGAACAGACGATGGATGTGCGTCTGGAAGAAGCACGCCATCTGTTTGCCGAGGCCGGTTACAGCCCTTCACAACCGTTAACGCTGGAAGTGCTCTACAATACATCCGACAACAACCGGAAAATCGCCAACGCGATCATGGATATGTGGAAGGATGCGTTCGGTAAGGGCATGGTCGTCAATGCGGTTAACCTTGATCGGAACGACTATCTTCAACGGCGCTCACGCCGGCAATTCCAGATTGTCCGCGCCGCCTGGATCGGTGACTATGCTGATCCGACGGTCTTCTTGAACCTGATGAAGTCGGAAGCGGCTCCGCCCCGTAATGACGCCGGTTTTAAGAGCGCCGCTTACGATGATCTTCTCGGCAAGGCCGGGACGACCAATGATCCGATTGAGCGCGCCACCTATCTCCAGCAAGCCGAACGCTTGATGCTGGAAGAATACGCCATCATTCCGATCTATCACTTTGCGACCAAGTCGCTGGTCAGCCCTCGGGTCAAGGGCTTGGTCTTCAACATCCGTGACGTTCACCCGAGTCGCTTCCTTGATGTCAGCAACTGATCGACGCACGGATGCCCTAACAAAAAACCCGCCGGCAACACACCGGCGGGTTTTTTATGTCCAGCAAAAACATTAACAAACCAAGCCCATCCCGGCAAGCCGGGCACGGCCTTATCCTATTCGACCACCTTGGGAACGCTGAAGAAGTCTCCGGCCCGTTCGGGCGCATTGGCAAGGATATCTTCGCGATAACCGCCATCGGTGACCATATCAGGTCGAAGACGCAGCTTGGTATCGACCGCGCTGGCCATCGGTTCGACCCCTTCGGTATCGACTTCTTTCAACTGCTCTACGAAATCAAGAATCTTGCTCAGTTCACCGGCCAGATGCTCCTGGTCGGCTTCCGGCACTTTGATGCGGGCGAGTCGGGCAATCTTCACCACGGTGGCCTTGTCGAGCGACATGCGTTAAGTGTCCTCACCTGCAAACTAAATCGGCCCAAAGGGTACCACCCGCCATGGCGATCCGCAACCCCGCCGACCTTCGCGCGCTGCTGCCCGCCGGCCGCCGCCTGCTCGGGCTTGATCTCGGCACCAAAACCATCGGCTTGGCATTGTCCGACCCAAGCCTGACCGTCGCTTCGCCGATCGGCACCATTCGTCGCACTAAATTTAGCGTGGATATCGTCGAACTGGCAAAAATCATGCGGGAGCGTGACGTTGGCGCCTTGGTGCTTGGCCTGCCACTGGCACTTGACGGTAGCGAGGGAGCCCCGGTCCAGAGAGTTCGCCAATTTGCTGCTCTGCTCTTAGAGCGCGCCGATTTATTCGGCGCTGAACCCGAAATCGCTTTTTGGGATGAACGTTTTTCAACCAGTGCCGTTAACCGCTTTCTGATCGACAGCGATATGACCCGCAAGCGACGCGCTGAAGTTGTCGACAAGGCTGCGGCTGCCTATATTTTGCAAGGCGCACTCGATGCGATAACACGATAGATACAGTTAATGCTCTTCATCCGCGCTACGGCGCGCGCCGCCGCGGTCGCAGTCCCTGGCAAAGTCCCGGAAACTTCCGGGAAATCGGTATAATTTACCGGTCTGTACGCAGCCATTCTAACTGGCCGATTTTCTGGAAATTTTAGGGCGGTCTGGCGTCTG
>JBAWVF010000032.1:0-28868 GCA_037147415.1 Rhodospirillaceae bacterium
GGGCGGACCCCCGCTCCAAGAACCAACGAGCGGGCGGACCCCCGCTCCAAGAACCAACGAGCGGGCGGACCCCCGCTCCAAGAACCGATGAAAGGTCAGAGCGAGCATGTTAGAAAAGACTCAGAATGTTCAGGATGTATTCCTAAATCATGTCAGGAAAAATAAGACGCCGGTCACAGTCTTCCTGATTAACGGGGTCAAGCTTCAGGGGATTATTACTTGGTTTGATAATTTTTCCGTGCTGCTTCGGCGGGATGCTCACTCCCAGCTGGTTTATAAGCATGCGATTTCGACCGTGATGCCGGCGCATCCGATCCAGCTCTTCGATTCGAAGGATTTGGACCACGACTAGTCCGGTGCAGGCGACCCGCGCCGCAGTGCTTCACCCGGTACTGCGACGTCAAACCGGCGATGACGGCCGACGCACTCCGGCGGCACGGCTTGAAGAGGCGGTGGCGCTGGCCGCCGCCATCGAGCTTTCGGTTGTTCACGCCGAAACCATTCCGGTCTCCCGTCCGAATTCTTCAACTCTGATCGGTTCCGGTGCAATTAAGCGCTTGGCCGAACTCGTGACGGCTGAAGAAATCGGCCTGATCGTGGTCGATCACGCGCTGTCGCCGATCCAACAGCGCAATCTGGAGCGAGATACCAAGGCCAAGGTCATCGACCGCACCGGCCTGATTCTGGAAATCTTCGGGGCCCGGGCCCAAACCCGTGAGGGCCGGTTGCAGGTTGAGTTGGCGTCATTGACTTATCAGCGCTCGCGGCTGGTGCGATCCTGGACCCACCTGGAACGTCAGCGGGGCGGCTTCGGCTTTCTCGGCGGCCCCGGCGAGTCGCAATTGGAGCTTGACCGCCGCCTGATCGGCGACCGGATCATTCGCATTAAGAAGGAACTGGAGGAGGTTCGGCGCACCCGCGCCCTGCATCGTCGCGCCCGCGAGCGCGTGCCCTATCCGGTGGTCGCTCTGGTCGGTTATACCAATGCCGGCAAGTCAACCCTGTTCAATCGCATGGCCGGAGCCGAGGTTTTCGCCAAAGACCTGCTCTTTGCCACGCTTGATCCAACCATGCGCGCGATTCCGCTGCCTTCGGGTCGACAAATTATTCTGTCGGACACGGTCGGCTTTATTTCGGATTTGCCGCACGGCTTAGTCGAGGCTTTTCGCGCTACTCTCGAGGAAGTTTCGGCTGCCGATATCATCCTTCATATTCGTGACATTTCGCACCCGGAAACTCTGGCTCAACGCGATGATGTCCATACCGTGCTCAAAGATATGGGGATCGAGCCGGAAACCGATCTTCGTCTGGTCGAAGTCCTCAACAAAACCGATCTGCTGGACGACGAAGCCAGAGAGCACGCCCTGACCCGCAGTGCCGCAAGTCAAATAACCGCGGCGGTTTCGGCCCTGACCGGCGAGGGGTTGGACCGCCTGTACGCCTTGCTCGACCGCCTGATGACTGCGGAACGCGAGGTTGCCGAACTGACCCTTGACCCCGGCGACGGTGCCGCATTGGCGTGGCTTTACAGTCATGGCGAAGTACTGAACCGTCGGGATGATGAACACGCTACTTATCTGACGGTTTCGCTTGAGCCGGCTGATCTTGCGCGCTTTCATCACCGCTATTCAAAGATATAAGACGGGACCAAGAGCGGATCGGTGTAAGATAGAGTGAGTCGTGGTGCTGGCGGGGGCGATATTCCATGCGTACCGGGATTTCCTGGTTTCTGCCGGTGCTGCTTTTAGCCGCGACACCGGCCCCGGGGCAGCAGCCGCCGGCAAAGCCGGTCGCCGGGCAACCAAGCGCCGAAGCAAAGCCGGCCGCCCCCGAAGCGCGGGAAGTCCTTCGAACCTGCGAGGATCCTCTTTTCATCGAGTGCTTCAAGCAATGGCGCCCTGGGCTCGACCGGCGCCGTGGACAGCCGCCGGCTTCCGCCGCCCGCCCGCCCGAAACGCCTCAAAAGCCAAATAAATCCTCACCCCCGCCCAACAATGCTAAACAGCCGCCCTACGGCAGCGACGACGCGCCGCCACCCGGAGCCATGTTGATTCCCGAAGGCAAGACGGACGACAGCAAACCCGAAGAACAAAAGCCCGAAGAGAAAAAAACCGACGAGCCGAATCCGCCCGAAAACATGAAACCTGCGGACATGAAACCCGCGGATATGAAGCCCGAAGATGTCACCCCCGGAGCGGCCGAGGTCGGCAAAGCGGGAACAGACACCTCCGGGCCGGGAGGGCTGACCAAACCGGGAGAGGCCAAACCCGGTGATACTAAAACCGGGGCAACGGATCCGAACCGGACCGGTGCGCGCGACCGCCGACCCGGAGAAAGCAAGCCGGCCGAAAAACCGCCGGAAAAGTCGGTAAAGGTCTCACCTCCTCCCGATTCCGGCCAACCAATGAATAAACCAATTCCGCCGGCGCCGCCGCCTCCACCGGAATCCGAGCAAGATTTGGCTACGTACGAAGCCTTGGCACGTTCTATTCAGGAACAGGGGCTCCAAGACCGCTTGCAACTCGGCGGCCCGCCAAAGGGTGGCAGTGTAACTCTCGAAGTAAAAATGGGGAAACCGGCCCGGCCCCGGCCGGTATCGCCGAATCCGGATCAGTGGCCGGATATCGAATAACCGGCTATTGTACCTTTTCCAACACGGAACCTGCACCCGGCGCCCGCGAACAGACCCGATTGCGGCCGGAGCGTTTCGCATCGTAAAGTGCGGCATCGGCACGCGCAAATAAATCATCGGAAGATTCGCCGGGAATGAATTCCGTGACCCCGGCTGACAAAGTAATGGTACCGAAATTCTCGTTTTTATTACGATTTATAATTTGACTGCCTGCAACGGTAATGCGCAGTCTATCAGCAAGTACAACCGCTTCGCTCAGTGTATTTTTCGGCAAAATAGCCGTAAATTCTTCGCCGCCAAAACGGGCCACCGTATCACCGGTTCGCACACCATTGGTCAAGGCACGAGCAACCAAGCGTAGAACATGGTCACCAACCAAATGGCCATGACGATCGTTGAACAGCTTAAAGTGGTCTATGTCAACTATGAGCAGTGATAATGGCTGTTCGGTCTCTATCGCGGCCTGAATCGCCTCCGTCAGCGCAATCTCAAAACCTTTACGATTAGCAATCCCGGTCAGCCCGTCGGTCATCATCTCGCGCCGCGCACTGTGCAGCTTCGCACGCAATACCGCGAGTTCAGACCCTGTATCGACCAATCGCTGCATCAAACGGCGGTGGTCTTCAGAAATCGTGCGCGTCTCAACCACAATCTCGCTAATAGCGGCGCGCAAGTCGGCAATAGTCATCGGGCGGTCAAGATTATCTTGTAAACACCCGATCGTTTCACAGTAACGTCCGGTATCGGCACTTGCCGCTTCCAAAACCTCCAACAACCGATCAAGCGCCGTCTGCGTACGTTCGCCGGCCTCTCTTATTGCTTTGGTCTCCGCATCACTGCTAAAAAAGCGTTGAAACAACTCGTCACAACAGGACTGACTAAACGGTCTTTTATCTTTATGAATTAAATTAATAGCGCGGGTCAAATCCGGCAAGCAGTCAATGTAATAGGAATACCACAGAGTATAGTTTGCGGGACCCGGTTCAAGTTTTTCAGCCAGCATCCGGCTCAAGGCGCGCTCCGCCGCCTTAAAGCCCGCGATTGCCTTTTCACCATGCTTCATGGCTGATTATCCCGCCCCAGCCCGAAACGGGCACCACATAGATTTCACTATAATTTACATGCAAGATTGCTGCAACCCGCCCTTTTAACAAAATTTAGTTGCACTGTCCGACCGAGTTATCAGCACATATTCGGGTTCCATCCACCCACTTTGCCCCTGATAGCTCCGCATTACGCAGCTCAGCACGCTCCAAACGAGCGCCTGACAGATCGGCCCCCCGTAAATTGACATTAAATAGCTTGGCATTCCGCAAATCAGCCCCCCGAAAAGAGGCCCCGGCAAGATCGGCTCGACTGAAATCCGAATCGATCAACCGGGCACCCTCGAACTGCGCTCCGGTTAGTTTGGCGCTGACGAACTTGGCACGGTAAGCATCAACATTATTCAGCCGGGCGTGACTGAGATCGCTCCGTATAAACGTCGCCTCACGCAACACGGCGCCACTCAGATCAACATCGGTCAGCACCCGGTCGTCCTGTAAACACCGGTACCAATTGACCTTGGGCGCCGCACCATCCGTACAATCGGCCTGCGCGCAACCCGACCAAAGCATAAAGGCTAAGGCCGGGCCGACAAGCCGGTATGCCGCCGAAATCATCACGATCGCACCAGAGGCTTATACTTGATACGATGCGGCTGTTCGGCATCCGTGCCGAGACGGCGTTTACGATCCGCCTCGTAATCCTGATAATTACCCTCAAACCACACGACTTGACTGTCGCCTTCGAACGCCAGAATATGGGTGGCAATGCGGTCGAGGAACCAGCGATCATGGCTGATCACCACCGCACAGCCGGCAAAGCCGTTCAGGGCTTCTTCCAGGGCTCGCAAAGTATCGACGTCAAGATCGTTGGTCGGTTCGTCAAGCAGCAAAACATTCGCACCCGACTTCAACATCTTGGCCAGATGAACCCGGTTGCGCTCGCCGCCGGAAAGCTGCCCGACCTTTTTCTGTTGATCGGCGCCGCGGAAATTAAAGGCCGAAACATAAGCCCGTGACGGCATGGTCTTTTTGCCGAGTTCGATGACATCGAGCCCGTTGGAAACTTCTTCCCATACCGACTTGGCGGGGTTCAACGAATCGCGCGACTGGTCGACATAACCGAGGCTGACGGTATCGCCGACTCGAAACGCCCCGGCCTCGGGCTTGTCCTGACCCGTGATCATGCGAAACAGCGTGGTTTTGCCGGCGCCGTTGGGACCGATCACGCCGACGATACCGCCGGGCGGCAAACGGAAGCTTAGATTCTCGATCAACAGACGATCGCCGAAGCCCTTTCGAATTGCCTCCGCCTCGATCACCAGATTGCCGAGACGCGGCGGCGTCGGAATAATAATCTGAGCCTCACCGCCGGCCTGATCCTTGCTTTGTGACAGCAAAGTCTCATAGGCGTTGATGCGGGCCTTGCTTTTGGTCTGCCGAGCGCGCGGCGACTGGCGAATCCATTCCAGTTCCGAAGCCAGCGACTTTTGGCGGGCCTGCTCCTGCTTGCCTTCCTGCTCCATCCGCTTTTGCTTCTGTTCCAACCAAGCCGAGTAATTCCCCTCGTAGGGAATCCCTTGCCCGCGGTCGAGTTCCAGAATCCAGCCGGTGACATTATCAAGGAAATAGCGGTCATGGGTGACCAGAACCACGGTTCCCTTGTATTCCTCAAGATGACGCTCCAACCAGGCCACCGATTCGGCATCGAGATGGTTGGTCGGCTCGTCAAGCAGCAACATATCGGGCTTTTGCAGCAGTAATTTGCACAAAGCGACCCGACGTTTTTCACCGCCCGATAGAGTGGATACTTCGGCATCGCCGGGCGGACAGCGCAGCGCATCCATGGCGATTTCGACTGTCCGGTCGAGATCCCAAGCGTCCGCCGCCTCGATTTTTTCCTGAAGCACGGCCTGTTCGTCGATCAGCGCCGTCATTTCATCGGGGTCTTCGACCTCGCCCAACCGCGCACTGACCGCTTCGAAGCGATCAAGCAATGCCTTGGTTTCCGCCAAAGCCTCCAGCACGTTTCCCTGAACATTTTTGGTCGGGTCGAGTTGCGGCTCCTGCGATAAGTAGCCGACGGTCGCCCCTTCGGCCGACCATGCTTCGCCCGCATAGTCCTTATCCAGCCCGGCCATGATCTTCATCAGGGTCGACTTACCGGCACCATTGGCACCCAGCACACCGATCTTGGCCCCGGGGTAGAAAGACAGCCAGATATTCTCCAGCACTTTCTTACCGCCGGGATAGACCTTGGACAGCCCCTTCATCACATAGACGTACTGATAAGCGGCCATGGCCGTGCTCACTCCCGATGATTTACCCGTCGGATATGTAGCGCATCCGCGGGCCTACGGGAACCCCGGCCATTCAAAACCTTCTTAGTGAAGTTCGGCCGGCACCGAGTAACCCGAACCGAACAGGAACTCGCACCGGTCATTAATGCCTTCCAGCAGTTCGCGCCGAACTTCGCCGAACAGTTCACGCACGGTCACGATGCCGATAACCTTGCCGTTGGCCACAACGGGTATATAGCGCGAACCAAAGGTCTGCATCATGTCCAACGCCTCGACCGGGCGAGCGTCGGCCGGCAGGGTCTCATGAATTCTGGTCATGACTTCAACAATCTGAACCTGCGAAGCATCCCGGCCCTGCGCCACGACACGAAAGATGATATCGCGCTCGGTTACGATGCCGACGAGAGCGCCGTTAGCGATAACCGCGACCACGCCCCGACGACGGGTGGCCATCGCCGCAGACGCCGCGGCAACGGTGACTTCGGGAGCAAGTGAGATCAGCCGGTTCGAACGAACGATATCGGCAAGCGTTTTCCGGTTCGACATAGTTTTTCTCCTTCGTATGGAGCGAATGCTGAGCGCAAAAAAGCACTCCCCCCATGCGCCCGTCACCCGGGAGCCGCATCGGACCGTCCGCTCGTACATGCTAGCGCGACATTTTGTCGCATCTCATGAACAGGGATGTAGCACGTGTTTTGCCGTGCCGCAATAAATTAACAGCCAACCAAAGCATCGGGCTGGGGCTCTATGGCAGATACATCACACTCTAACCATACTAAAGAGGGCTTTAATTCCATGATTTGCAACTCATAGCATTTAATTAAAAAGGGATGCTTTGGCTATCTTATTGATTTTATTGAAACTGACCTAAGCGCAGCACCCTGTCAATCTTTACAGGGTGCTGCGCTGTTTTTATAAGAAATTTTACGCAAAATTTGGCGATCTTGGCTGCAACGCAGTCGAAATCACAGCCGCAGTGCGGCGTACGGGAATCCCGCAGACCCGTATCGTTAACTATTTTGGTGCCAACTTTTTGACCAGAGGCATGGATTCTCAATGCCTCGAATGGCAGTGAGATTTTCCAAAGTAAAATTCACCGGGATATCTTGGGGGGGTATCTTATCTCGTTGCGCTCAGGTCTCGTTGCGCTCAGGTCTCGTTGCGCTCCGGGCGCGCGCCAAAGCGCACGTGGTCACAACCGATGCTGCTCCCGACGGAGCCGCCCCAACGGTCCGGTCATGGACCGACCCCGTTGGGATCAAAGACTATTTTCAACCGCTCCCCTGCCCTCAACCGGCATCGGAGGCTTTAGCGGCCCGCTTGCGGTCGTTGGGGTCAAGCATGAGTTTGCGCAAACGGATGCTTTTCGGGGTAACCTCGACCAATTCGTCGTCGCCGATATAGGCCAGCGCTTTTTCCAGAGTCATGATAATCGGAGGCGTCAGACGCACCGCCTCGTCCTTGCTGGTGGTACGGATGTTGGTCAGCTGCTTACCCTTCAGCACATTGACCTCCAGGTCGTTGCCACGGGTATGCTCGCCGATGATCATGCCCTGATAGACCGGGACCCCAGGCTCGATCAGCATCGGGCCACGATCTTCCAGATTCCACATCGCATAGGCGACCGCGTTACCGTCACCGTTGGAAATCAGCACACCGGTACGCCGGGCGGCGATCGGCCCCTTGTACGGAGCATAGCCGTGAAACAGCCGGTTCATCACCCCGGTGCCGCGGGTATCGGTCAGAAACTCGCCATGATAACCGATCAAGCCGCGGGACGGCGCATAGAAGCACAGGCGGACTTTCCCGCCGCCCGAGGGCCGCATTTCGGTTAGCTCGGCCTTGCGCTCCGACATTTTATTGACGACCGCGCCGGAATATTCCTCGTCGACATCGACCACCACCTCTTCAATCGGCTCCTGCCGCTGACCGGTGATCGGATCGGACTTGAACAACACGCGCGGCCGGCTGATCGCCAGCTCAAACCCCTCGCGGCGCATGGTCTCGATCAGAATGCCCAATTGCAATTCGCCGCGACCGGCCACTTCGAAGGCATCGGCCTCTGCGGTGGGGGTCACGCGAATCGCAACATTGCCCTCGGCCTCACGCAGCAGACGATCCCGAATCACCCGGCTGGTGACCTTGTCGCCCTCGCGCCCGGCCAGCGGACTCGCATTAACCAAAAACGTCATGGCCAGAGTCGGCGGATCGATCGGCTGCGCCGCGATCGGGTCGGTCACCACCGGATCGCAAATGGTGTCGGCAACGTTGGCACCGGTCAGACCGGCCACGGCCACGATATCCCCGGCCGATGCCTCGTCGAGCGCCACCCGCTCCAAGCCACGAAAAGCCAGAATTTTAGTGATACGGCCCTGTTCCAGCACCTTGCCGTCGCGTGACAGCGCCTTGACCGGCATATTGGGCCGAATCGTGCCGGATTGAATGCGGCCGGTCAGCAAGCGGCCAAGATAGGGATTGGCCTCCAGCGTGGTCGCCAACATACGGAAGGGAGCATCGGCCTCGACCTGATGCGGCGGCGGAACATGGCTGCGCACCAGATTGAACAGCGGCGCCATGTCAACGCGCGGGGCATCCAGGTTCTCGGCGGCCCAGCCATGGCGGCCGGACGCGAACAGAGTCGGGAAATCCAATTGATCATCGTCGGCATCAAGCGCCGCGAACAGATCGAACACCTCGTCATGAACTTCATGCGGCCGGGCGTCGGGCCGGTCGATCTTGTTGATCAGCACGATCGGGCGCAAACCGAGTTTCAGCGCCTTGCCGACCACAAATTTGGTTTGGGGCAACGGCCCCTCGGCGGCATCGACCAGGACGACCACGCCGTCAACCATCGACAGGATGCGCTCGACTTCACCGCCGAAATCGGCGTGGCCGGGGGTGTCAACAATGTTGATCCGCATGTCGTGCCACAGCACCGACGTACATTTGGCCAGAATGGTAATGCCGCGCTCACGCTCCAGCTCATTGCTGTCCATGGCGCATTCGGCCACCTGCTGATTGTCGCGGAAGGTTCCGCTCTGCCGCAGCAGTGCGTCGACCAGTGTGGTTTTGCCGTGGTCAACGTGGGCGATGATGGCGATGTTGCGCATATCCATGAACGGTAACTTTCCTCAAGCCGCATTGTGCGGTGCAATATCACGAGCACCCGTCGAACTCAAAGCCCGAAAAAGCGCCGGATCAAAACTGCCAGACTTTTCGGGTCTTCTCCCGCCTCTTCGTCGCCCGGCCCGGCCGCCAAAGCGGCCCTGGTCGAAACATCACGTTCCATAACAAGTTTACCCAACCGCGACACCAGCTCCGGATTGCCACAGAGCACACCGGCCAGATCCTGCTTGGTGATCTCGAACAAGCAGCAATCCTCGGCGGCGGTCACGGTGGCGGAGCGGGCCTGACCGGTCAGCAACGACATTTCTCCGAAGCAATCCCCCGGCCATAAGCGCCCGACCGTAACCGGACCGGGTGTGGCCTCGCCTTCTTCGTCGCCGATGCTCCGGACCGAAACCTCCAGCGCGCCTTCGACCACCACCATCATGCTGTCGCCTTCGCTACCCTCGGCCAGCACTTCTTGCCCGCCCCGGGGTCGCAGAATTCGCAGACCCGCGGCCAACACGCGCAACTCGTCCCTGGACAAAGGCTGAAACAACTCGACCTTAGCCAAGATGGCGTTGCGCGCCTCCAGCGGATAGTGGCGCCCGGTCAGCGGATCCTCAGGAGGTACATATAACTGATGACGGGCCGGATGCAGCGTGATTCCGGCGCAATGCAGGTAGTCTATCGCATGACGCAACACGGCATTCTTGGCATGCCGGGGCCTGACCCGCTCGATATTGATACAAAAGAGCAACCGGTAGATCACCTGCCCGTTTTCAACCGCCGCAATCCGAACATGAGGCTCCGGCTCCGACAAGACCAGATCATCATGAACCGCCCGCACCAGCGCCGTCCCGAAGATACGAACAAGTCGAGCCGGAGCGTTTTCACTGCCGACCGCAAGCGTACAAGAAATCTCCGTGACCGGCGACGGACGCGACCGATTCGTAATCAGGGCGGCGGTCAATTCACTGTTCGGAATGATCAGTATATTTTCCCACGGATCGGCCAGCAGGGTAGAACGCCATTGAATCTCCAGCAATTTACCGGAAATCGTCTGACCCCGAACCGTAAATTCGATAATGTCCGCGATTTTGAAGGAACGATCGAGATTCAGCGCGATTCCGGAAAATATATCGGAAACCACACCGCGCAGGGCGAAGCCGACAACCAAGCCGGCAATACCCGAGGCGGCCAGCAACGCCGAAATCGACTGATCGAACACCAGTTGGAGAATGAGCGCCAGAAATGAGAAATAAATGACACAGCTGGCGATCTGCATCGCCAGCTTAGGCACCGCCGGCCCCATGCCGGGCAGGTCGAGCCACCGCGCCAGCTCTCGCAGAATCGTGTCGCAAAGATAAGCTAAGCCGAGCAATTGCGCCGTCGGCAGCACATAAGCCGGCATCGCCCCGTAATCGAAGCGCTCCGGAGCCGACCAGGAAAACACGCTACCGAACAAACGGTCGGCCGTAACGGCTAACAATAATGTCGCCGCCACCGGCAATAATCGATCCATACGCCGCATTCTTGACACCTCAAGACCCCGCCGTCTGAGATACGATAAGATCGCCCGGCTCTTCAATGAATTATATCGGTGGGGGCGGACCGCGATTGCGGCCACGGACCCGTCATCGCCCCGGACTGCACTAACGAGTACATACGAAAGTATGAGTTTTTCGGTTGACGATCCGGGGAGTATCGCGCAGAGTACGCGCATGATTGTCCAAAAACGCTCTCTTTCCGATTCGGAACGACTCGACTGGTTGCGCCTCATCCGCGCAGAGAATGTCGGACCGATTACCTTTTTTCGCTTGCTGGGCCAATACGGCACGGCGACCGGCGCTCTGAAGGCGTTGCCGGAGCTGGCCCGGCGCGGTGGCCGAACCGGTCCGTTGCGCATCCCCTCCAAGGCGGAAGCGGAGCGTGAGCTGAGCGCAAACGCCCGTCTCGGCGCGCGTTTGCTGGCCGCGTGTGAACCGGAATATCCCCACAGCCTGGCGGCGATCGACGATCCGCCGCCGTTGATTTCGGTGTTGGGGCATGTCCACCTGCTTGATCGGCGCTCAATCGGAATCGTCGGCGCTCGCAATGCCTCACTCAACGGCCGGCGCTTTACCGAGCAACTGGCCAGGGACTTAGCGGCAGCCGGGTTGGTCGTGGTCTCCGGCATGGCGCGCGGCATCGACACTGCGGCTCACGAGGGCGCAATAGAAGGCGGCACGGTGGCGGTGCTGGCCGGCGGCGTCGATGTGGTTTACCCCGAAGAAAATCAAAAGCTTTATGCACGGCTGCGCGAACAAGGCGCCCTGATCGCGGAATCGGCGGTCGGCACCCAACCCCAGGCCCGACATTTTCCCCGGCGCAACCGGCTGATTTCCGGGTTATCGCTTGGAGTCGTCGTGATCGAGGCGGCGCCCAAGTCCGGGTCATTGATTACCGCTCGCTTTGCCCTCGAACAAGGACGCGACGTGTTTGCGGTACCGGGCTCGCCGATGGACCCGCGCTGTCAGGGCACCAACAACCTGTTGCGCCAGGGTGCCACCTTGGTTGAAACCGTTCATGACGTGCTTCAAGCCTTACCGGCGGCGGCACCGATGGCGGAGCCCGGTGGAAGCGATGATTTCGCCCTCGCATCCCCCGTCTCTCCGCCGCCCGATGACGAATCCACGATGGTGCAAGCCCGAAAGCTTATCCTGGAAAGCCTCAATCATACGCCGGTTCCAATTGACGAACTGGTTCGGGGCTGTCATCTGTCTGCCGCGACCGTTCATAACGTGGTGCTGGAACTGGAATTGGCAGGGCGCGCGGAAAGGCGTCCGGGCAATCAGGTCAATCTGATCTGAGCGTCCCGGCCCGATCTTCGAACCCCGGCAGAATACCGGCCCCGGGATTGACGATCACTCCGGACGGATCCGTCCGGACAGTGCAGCCGATTCGGATACTCTGCGCTTCAAGGATTTGACGCAGAGAGTACGGGAGGACTCGTGCCGGGCAATAGTGTCGTTATCGTGGAATCGCCCGCTAAGGCGAAAACGATCAACAAGTATCTCGGGCAGAATTTTACGGTTCTGGCCAGCTTCGGCCATGTTCGCGATCTGCCGCCCCGTGACGGCTCCGTGCGCCCCGATGACGACTTCGCGATGGACTGGGAGCTGGGTGACCGCTCCAAACGCCATATCGACGAAATCGTGCGGGCCGTGAAGGGCGCCGACCGCGTTTTCCTCGCAACCGATCCGGATCGCGAGGGGGAGGCCATCGCTTGGCATGTCCAAGAGCTGTTAACAGAAAAAAAGCTGGCGGGCCGGCTCGACATTCAACGGGTTACCTTTAACGAAATCACCAAAAGCGCCGTGCTTGCCGCCATGGCCAAGCCGCGCCAAGTCGACCGCGAGCTGGTCGATGCCTATCTGGCGCGCCGCGCACTCGATTATCTGGTCGGCTTTACGCTGTCGCCGGTGCTGTGGCGTAAACTGCCCGGTTCGAAATCCGCCGGGCGCGTCCAATCGGTCGCTTTGCGCCTGATCTGCCAGCGTGAAGGCGAAATCGAGGCATTCCGCTCGCAGGAATTCTGGACGATCGAGGCCACCTTCCGAACGGTCGAAGGCGCCAGCTTCACGGCGCGCCTGATTCAGCTTGACGGTAAAAAGCTGGATAAGTTCGCATTCAGCAATAAGGAAGCGGCGGAAAATGCCGTTGCCCGGCTGAAGCCGCTTGCCTTTTCCGTTGCGTCGGTTGAGCACAAGCAGGTCAAGCGCAACCCTTATCCGCCCTTCACCACCTCGACTTTGCAACAGGAAGCGTCACGTAAGCTTGGCCTGGGGGCGTCCCGCACCATGCGGATCGCTCAAAAGCTGTATGAGGGCATAGATATCGGCGGCGAAACCGTCGGCTTGATTACTTATATGCGAACTGATGGCGTATCTCTGTCTCAAGAAGCGATCGACGGCGCGCGCCGTTTGATTAATTCCAGCTGGGGCGAGCGCTATCTTCCCTCCACGCCACGCATCTACAAGGCCACGGCTAAGAATGCTCAGGAGGCGCATGAGGCGATTCGCCCGACCGATCTCAGTCGTCGCCCTGAAGAAGTGGCCCGCTACCTTGATAAAGACGAATTAAAATTGTACGAACTGGTGTGGAAGCGAACCGTTGCCTGCCAAATGGCTTCGGCCCTGCTTGATCAAGCCACCGTCGATATTTCCGCTCCGAAAAATGAAGCGATGTTCCGTGCGACAGGCTCAATCGTTGTTTTTGACGGCTTCCTGCGCGTCTACAACGAGGATCGCGACGACGTTTCCGATGACGACGAATCGGAGCGGCGACTGCCCCCGGTCAAGGAAAAGGACGCCCTGACCCGTCAAGGCGACATCCGCGCCGACCAACATTACACGCAGCCGCCGCCCCGCTATACTGAAGCCAGCTTGGTAAAGCGGCTGGAAGAACTCGGCATCGGCAGACCCTCGACCTATGCCAGCATCATTCAAGTTCTGCAAGACCGTGAATATGTCTGCTTAGAAAAGAAGCGCTTCGAGCCTGAAGACCGCGGCCGGTTGGTCACTGCTTTTCTCGAAAGCTTCTTTGAACGCTATGTCGAATACACCTTTACCGCCGATCTGGAAAATAAACTGGACGATATTTCCGGCGGACGAATCGACTGGAAGACGGTTCTGCGCGAATTCTGGGGCGACTTCTCGGCGGCCATCGGCGGCACCAAGGATCTCACGATTACCCAGGTGATCGACACCCTTGATGCGTCGCTCGGGGCTCATTTTTTCCCGGCCGAGGGTGCCGATGGCGCCGATCCGCGCGTTTGCCCGGGTTGTCGCGCGGGGCGTCTGGGACTGAAGCTCAGTAAAAACGGCGCCTTTATCGGTTGCTCGCAATACCCGACCTGCCGCTATACCCGCCCGCTAGCGGTCGCCGGGGCAGGAAGTGACGACGAGGCGCGCATCGCTCTGGAAGGCCCGCGTCTTCTCGGAACGGACCCGGACACCGGGTTGCCGGTCACCGTCAGACGCGGACCCTATGGCGCCTATGTTCAACTCGGGCCGGCCGATGAACCCGCGCCGCCGCCGCCGCCTCCTGAAGGCGAAGCCAAGCCCAAAACTCGTAAGAAAAAAGCGGACGCCGTTGCTAAGCCGAAGCGAGTTTCGATTCCCAAGGGGCTACAACCGACTGAAATTGATCTGGATACCGGCCTGCGCCTGTTGTCCTTGCCCCGCGAAGTCGGCCGTCACCCCGAGAGCAGCGAGACCATTACCGCCGGGATCGGCCGCTTCGGCCCCTATCTGAAACATGGTCCGGCCTATAAATCTTTGGCAGACGATGATGATGTTTTGACCATCGGGCTTAATCGTGCGGTCGTTCTGCTTGCCGAGACCAAGGTTAGGTCCGCGACCCCCGCCGGGCGCGTCATCGGGGACCATCCTGTTGATGGCAAAGCAATTTCCGCGGGCGCCGGACGCTATGGGCCGTATGTCAAACACGGCAGCTTGTACGCTTCCTTACCGAAGGGACTTGAACCCGACGAGGTTACCCTAGCGCAAGCCCTGGAATTGCTCGAGGCAAAGGCAGCCAAGGTCGGCGTAGCGCCGGTTAAGGCTAAAGCCGCGACGAAGAGCAAGGCTAAGGCTGAGGTCAAGACTAAGAGTAAGACTAAAGCTGAAGCTGAGCCGGAAGCGCCAACCGAAAAGCCCGCCGCCAAGGTCGCTAAGCCGAAAGCTGCCGCCAAAGCGAAGACGGAAAAAAGCAAGACCAAGACTGCGCCTGTGGCGAATGACGCCGGCCCGCCGAAACGCGGAAGCCGTAAAGCCGCGACGTCCTGAATTTCTTAGAAAACCTGTTTTTCTCAGAAAAAAAGGCCGCGCTATCATGCAGCGCGGCCCGAGTTTAGGGAGGAAACGCCCAAGAAGTGCGTTACGAGATCGACCACATCGTGTCCGACGTCGCGAGACACAATATGGTGCACTGCAACAAAGATGTCAAGGACGAACTCCCGCAATTTCGCTTGATTATTCCCGTTTGCCCCATGGCGCACCGCAACATGAGCAATGCCCGCCCCACCTTTCTGATTGGCGATATCGGGGGCACAAATGCCCGTTTTGCCCTGATTGATGCCCTCGGCGACCTGTGCATCGAAGTACTGCGTTGCGCCGATTATGCGTCGCTTGAGGCCGCGATTCGGGACTTTCTCGGCCGAAACACTTCCGGCGACGCCCCGCCGATCGGTGCCGCCTTTGCGGTTGCCGGTCCGGTCACCGGGGATTTGGTCACACTGACCAATCTGAGTTGGCAATTTTCCACCCGATCGCTCGGCAACTCATTGGGCCTTCAGTCTTTAATCGTCATTAATGATTTTACTGCCGTCGCGCTCGGCGTGCCCCGACTGGGCTGCGGAGATTACCGACCAATCGGCGGAGGCGCGCCCGAGCCCGGTACGCCGATCGGTGTCATCGGCCCGGGCAGCGGCTTGGGCGTATCGGGTCTGATTCCCGGCCAAGGCGGTCCGATCGCGATTGCCGGGGAAGGCGGGCACGTGACCCTGGCCCCGACCGATGACCGCGAATGCGAGGTCTTAGGCTTGCTCCGCCGCCGCTTCGGCCATGTCTCGGCGGAGCGTATCCTTTCCGGCCCGGGGCTCGTTACCCTTTTTGAGACCCTGGCCACACTCGGGGGCCATACAGTGCAGACTTTGTCGGCCGCAGACATCACCACCGCCGCCCTTGCCGGTACAAATTCTCTTTGCACCGATGCTCTCGAAATGTTTGCCGGCTTTCTCGGCACTGTTGCCGGCAACCTCGCCTTAACTCTGGGGGCGCGCGGCGGAGTGTATATTGCCGGCGGGATTGCACCGCGACTCGGCGACTGGCTTGAGCACTCCTCCTTCCGGCGTCGCTTTACCGAAAAGGGACGTCATACCGCTTACTTGTCACGGATCCCGAGTTACGTGGTGACCCATCCTCTGCCCGCCTTTCTCGGCCTGCGGTCCCTGGTCCTTTTGGAGTCACATGCATGAACGGACTGCCCCGAGTCGATTACCAATTCCCGGACGGAACCGGAACCGGCCCGCTGATCGCGCTGGTCGGTGAAGCGCCCGGCCGCGAGGAAGTCGTCCAGCAAAAGCCGTTTGTCGGTCGCAGCGGGCAACTGCTCGATGCTCATTTGCAAAGCGCCGGAATCGTCAGACCGGCCTGTCTGATCGCGAATGTCTTCCGTTTTCAACCGCCCGGAAACAAAATCAATCACTTCTTTGCCTCTCGGCGCAAAGCGCTTCGCCTCGGCGTGCGCGTCACCGAGCAGTTTGGACCGTTCGGCAGCTGTGATTATTGCTTAAGCGAATTCGCCGTAGAGATCGAGCAACTCAGCCGCACCCTGAATGATTTCAAACCGGCCGTGATTGTCGCGCTCGGTCGAACCCCGTTGTGGGCCTTGACCGGACTCGATGGTCTTTTGAAACGCCGCGGCCAGATAACCGCTTGCCGTCTGCTCCCCGAGGTCAAGCCCGAGGTCAAGGTGGTGCCGACCTATCACCCCAGCTTTCTTTTACGCGGTCAACGGCACCTGGAGCCGCTGTTTCAAGCCGATCTCCGCTTGGCCGTAGCCCTGACCGACCCTTCAAAATAGCGAAAAAGGGCCGCGGCACCTGAGCCGCGACCCCGTCTCACTCAAAACCCGACTCGCTCAAAACCAAAACAGGGCCTCAGTTGAGTACCTTGCCCAGATCATGAATACCGCGGTCGATCAACGTATCCGGCATGCCGGATGCCAAGCGATCCGCTAACAGGCGCTTGGTCGCCTCAATCGTAACATCGGCAACAACATTCCGAACCTCGGCCAATGCCTGAGACTCAGCCTGTGCGATACGATCGAGTGCCTGTGCTTCCCGCCGCTTTACCGCTGCCTGAGCCTCTGCTTCAGCCCGCGCCCGGACACGCGCAGCATCTTCATGGGCATGAGCGATAATTTTTTCAGCCTCGGACTCAGCTTCCAACTGGCGCTTCTGGCATTTCTCAAGCACGGCCTGAGCGTCTTCGCGCAGGCGCTGGGCTTCCTCGAGTTCCTGACGAATTCGTGTCCCGCGCTGGTCAAGAGCACTGAAGATCGCTGCTCCTGCCCTTTTATAGGTTACGGCGACGAACAGTACGAACGCAACAGCGACCCAGAACGTTGCATCATTAAGCATCAGTTGCGCTCCCTCATCGCAGTCTTGACCGCGCCGGTAACCGTTGCGGAGTCAAGCTCAATCCCGGCCAAACGGCGGGTAACCTCAGCAGCCAAATCCGTTGCCGTCAATTCAAGCTGGCTAAGCGCGGCGGCCTTCGTCGCGTTAATCCGTTTCTCCGCCTCTTTGGCCTTGCGGGAAATCTCCAATTCAAACCGTACCATCCGGGCTTGCATAGCGGCATGCCCTTCATGCGCGGTCTTTGCCAGAACGTCATGAGCTTCCGACCGCGCCTGATCCAAAACACGCTCAACCGCAGCAAGAGCGAGATTGGAATCATTGCGCAATTCATCGGCTTTACTGATATCAAATGAGATTCGGCTATCGCGAGCGTTCAGAACTTCCTCAACCCGGGGTAAGGCTGTCGCAAACAAAAGAAAGTACAAGGTACCAAAGCACGCAATAAGCCAGAACAGCTGGGTAGGCATCGTCGCCGGGTTCAACTGCGGCATACCGCCACCGCCGTGCCCACCGCCATCACTTGCCAATGCAAGCCCGGCCGAAACGACCAGAACCATCACAACCGTCGCCAGGGCGCCCGCCAGCCGAAGCCAGCCTCCGCATCCCGATCCGGCAGTCTTATTCTCCATCATACCCTCCCGCTCACGCCGCTGATTTCATACGTCACGGCCGTGGCACATCGTCAAAACAAGCCTGCTGGCCATCAATGCAATTCTAGCGCATCCCTGATATAAAGGCACGTCAAGAGGCTGAAGACGTAAGCCTGGATGCACGCAACCAGAATTTCAAAGCCGATCAGGGCAAAGTTAATCAACACGGGCAGCATGCCGGCCGCATAGCCCATCGCACCGAGAGAACTGCCCAGCATGATAGTAAAACCGGCAAAAACCTTCAACATGGTGTGGCCCGCCATCATGTTGGCGAACAAACGCACGGACAGGCTGATCGGGCGCGACAGGTAAGAAATGAATTCGATCGGAATCAAAATAGGCGCCAGCCAAATCGGCACACCGTGCGGCATGAAGAAGGTAAAAAATTTGAACCCGTGCTTAACCAACGCGACAAGGGTCACCATCAAAAACACGAAAATGGCCAGGGCAAAGGTGACAATGATGTGGCTGGTAAAGGTAAACGCCCACGGGACCATGCCGATCAAGTTGCCGAACAAAATAAACATGAACAGCGTGAACACGAACGGCACGAAAGGCTTGGCATCGTGCCCGGCATTCTCACGCACCATGCCGGCAAGAAATTCGTAAAATATCTCGGCGGCCGACTGCAAGCGTCCCGGCACCATACTCCGGTTGCGCATGCCATAAGCCATCAACGCGTAAATCAGCGTAACGACCAAGATCATGGACAACGCCGAGTTACTGAATGAAAGATCATACTTACCGATCACCAATGAGATGATCGGCTTGATGTGAAACTGATGAAGCGGATCCACGGTCACCCTCGCTTTGTTTCGTTCGGTCCCGCCCCCGCGAGTTGTTCGCGCCCAGGACCATCTGTAAACAATCTAACTTTCGCTACCCCCGCCCCGGCCATCCGATGGTTCAGAGCCATTCTGACGCTTTTCATCGTTACCTGAAATTTTTCGGTATCCGATGGCGTAACCTATGCCGTTGATCGAGCGGTAGATATTAGAAACCGCCGACCCGGCACCCAAGAAGAACATGATGATAAGTCCCCACGGCCTCGTCCCCAGCCAGGAATCTATCGCAATCCCCCCGCCGACCCCGATAATCAAAGCGGCCACCATCTCGGTTCCGATTCGATACGCCAACGCCAGCATTTTTTTTGCGCTCTCGTCGGAGGCCGCATCCGAACTCTCCACCGGCTCCGAAGATACTCGGCGCGCGCGGACTTGGCTTAGACGCTCCTCTAGATTCTTCAGGCCTGGAAAACCATCCTCGCTTGCCAAATCACCGGAACTCCCACTCAGGCTACCCTTCGTCGGAACAAAAGGCATTGCCATACTACATTTGCAATTCCTTAACTGTCAAGATACCTGGATGCTGCCAACGCATCATCCTTTAGCACGGTGGCCCGGGGCAAAGCCCGGACATCGACCGGCCATCGCAGCGAATATCTCGCCCCTGTGTACTATGGATAAAACCTTATAAGCTCATTTCCATACGTAGATGTACCTATTCCATTCATCTTGATTCGAATTTTACACGACTTATCTACTATGTATGTTTACTTACGTTGTTTTTCATAGGGTTGCTTGCGTAAGATACTGTCCTTATTTATGAGGGTCGCTATTGCTATTATAGTCGCACCATAATTTGTTAGAAACGAGTTACGTCACGTCGGGCCTGAGATAATCTTACCTGTTTGCCCGGTCATTTCGTTACCCGTTTTCCGGTTTGTTGTCTGCTGTGCACACACAATGAAAAGCCGACGAGAGAGGTGAATCCAATCCCGCCGGCTCCATCGAACTGATTACCGGACAATCGGCACCAAAGCCTTGGCCTTCAGAGCAAAACAAACGGAGCTTTTTGCGAGTACGACACGCCCGAAACTCTGTTGTTCTAATACGCTCTCGGCACCTTCCGGCTGTTAGACTTGGTGCGACTCCTAAAATCAGGATCAGGTAAACAAAATCATGAAAGCGATTAGCAACGCAAACAACGCAACCGCCTCTGTCAAGGCAAAGCCCAACATGGTGACCGGGAAAATCTTGCCCTGAACAGACGGGTTACGAGCGATCGAGTGGACCAATGAGGCAAACAGCACGCCAACCCCGGCGCCGACCCCGGCGAGGGCAATCGTAGCAAGTCCAGCACCGATGTACCTGGCAGCAGCGACTTCCATAATAGCATTCCTCTCGTTCATAGATTGAGTCAGTGTTTGGTATAGGAAACTCTCTCAGCGTTTACTGACCCCACGACACGACAAACCGTCCACTGAACGAACGGGAAACCCCGCCCGGACGGGCAAACGTCCGGGCGGGACCGCTACGCGTTCAGCCGCTACGGTCAGAGATGGCTCCGATCCCCATTCTACCATTGCGTCATTCTATTGCGCAACCCATTACCGCCCGTCTGTAATGGCTGTACGGTATAGGGTCGGGAATGCGTGATTCAGTCAAAATATCTAAACCGGAAATTTAAGGCACGCGGCAGAGAAAATTCCGGCGGGGCATGCCCTTTCCTATCGGCCAGGTTCACATCGAACATACCGGCACCACAACGAATTTTTAAGTATTATTTATGATGACCCCGTCTAAACATATTATTTTTATCTAACAAAGCGACATACACTAAAATTCACTTATGGAATCAAGACCGCAGGTGGCTTTGGCAGCCAACAGCGGCACGATCACCTTGCGATCAAACAAATCGAGCAAATCGAGACCGGCCTGATCTTGCCCACACCGCCGGCAACGGAAACTCATGGAAACTCATCTCGACCACGCACCGCACGAACGCCATCACCGAGGCACCGCCTCGGTTGACAAGCGAATCAGTCTCAAACCGGCAACCTGGACAGCGATTCGGCTTATGCGCCGAATACTGATTGCCCCCTCAGCCCCGACCTGGCTCAGCCTCGCCCCCTCTCAGCCTCGACCCGGGCGCCCTCGTGGCGGGAAACGGCTGGAAATCGAATGAACGCCGGAACTGCTGCGCGGATTGGTATCGGGGCCGCTATCATCGGCAGCGGTGCGCGCCTGCGCCTCACGCTTTTTATTGGCTTCAGCCTCGGCAATAGTGGCTTCCAGCTCGCGAATTCGACCTTTTAGCGTGATAACCACTTCGCCACTTGGCTTACGGGCAACGAACTGTTCAAGATCATGTTTGAGGCGGGCGAGTTGGTTCTTCAGCCCCGCGATATTGGGTTTGCTCCGGCCGACATTATAGGCTCTGTCTTCGTACTTGCTCACATCCGTTCTCCTGCTCAATTTCAACCATATACCGTGCACCGGGGACGCACGATGTCAAGCGCCCGCAGCATCATCGATAAAGCACCGCAATACATTAAGAAACCGCTCCCGATCGGCGAAGTGGGGCGAATGATCGGCTCCTTCGAAGACATGAAGGGCGGCGCCGGGGCAGCGGTTCGCAACATATCGCACGGTCTCCGCATCATAGTAATTGCTGGCACCACCATACACCAGAAGTGTCGGCACTGTAATCAACGGTAACAGCATCCGATAATCGGCCCCGGTCAAACTGGCCCAACAAGTGATC
Source organism: Rhodospirillaceae bacterium (assembly GCA_037147415.1). Lineage (GTDB taxonomy): Bacteria > Pseudomonadota > Alphaproteobacteria > Azospirillales > Azospirillaceae > BOG-933. The sequence goes on from JBAWVF010000032.1 coordinate 21,465, forward strand.
AGCGGCTCCGGAATACAAAGACGCAAAGCCGCGCGCATTTTCTGCATACCGCGGCTGTCGGCTTCGTAATTCAACCGGGCCTTCTCGTTCCGACCGTAAGCGATCAATCGTAATACTGTTTCCGCGAAATCAAGGCGTAAGTCCGCCATAAAAGCCCGATCGCGCGCCTCGGTCCAATCGCCATAGATGCCAAGCCGCCAGTCGGCATCGGTCATGAGCCGCGGCGATTGATCAATCAGACAGAGCGACCCGACCCCGTCACACCCGAAGTCGGCCAGCATCTGCCAGACCACCAACACCCCCATCGAGTGCGCCACCAGCGCCGGCTTCTCTAACCCGAAATGGCGAATCACCGCCCGCAAATCGCGGGCCATGCGGGTGACCGTCGGCGGCTCGGAACCGGCGGACGCCCGGCCGCCGTGACCGCTCTGCGGTTGAAAGCCATAACCGCTCTGCGGTTGAAAGCCATGACCGCTCTGCGGTTGAAAGCCGTGACCGCGGGCATCCCACGCGTAAACGGTATAGTTCTTGATCAGCTCGGCAATAATCGGGTGCCAGACTGAATGGTCTGCCGCCCAACCATGCAACAGCACCACCGGCGGCCCATGCCCGCGCACCAAGACATGAAGCGCCGCGCCATCATCGGCTATGATGGTTTTCATTCCGGCGGCTCTTCATAGACCGGACCGACCACCGAGGTCGGCACGCCATCGGCCGGCGGGCCATAACCGCCACCGCCGGGGGTTTCGATCACCATCACATCGTATGGATCGACATTGACCCGATCGGTTGATTTCAACCAAGAGCGGCTGCCGTCGGGATGCTCGATTCTGGCCGCGCCCGGCCGCCCGGGATGGCCGCCATGCAATCCGAACGGCGGCACCCGATGGCGGTTGGCCAGCAACGCCGCGGTCATCGGCTCCAGAAAGCGAATCCGTCGAACCGCACCGTCGCCGCCATGAAAGCGGCCATTGCCGCCCGAGCCGGTGCGAATGAAGAAAGCATCGACCATCACCGGATAGCGCCACTCCAAGACTTCTGGATCGGTCAGGCGAGAATTGGTCATGTGCGTCTGCACCGCCGCGGTCCCGTCGAAAGTATAGCCCGCGCCCGAGCCGCCGCATATCGTCTCGTAATACTGATAACGCTCATTGCCGAAGGTGAAATTATTCATCGTGCCCTGCGCCGCCGCCAGGGCGCCCAGCGCACCGTACAAACAATCGGTGATGCATTGCGAGGTTTCGACATTGCCGGCCACCACCGCCGCCGGCCATTTCGGATTGAGCATCGAGCCCTCGGGTACGATCAACCGAATCGGCTTGAGGCAGCCCTCATTCATCGGAATGTCGGTATCAATCAAAGTCCTGAACACGTAAAGCACCGCGGCCCGGGTCACCGCCAGCGGCGCGTTGAAGTTATCGCCCAGCTGCGGGCTGGAACCGGTGAAGTCAACGGTCGCCTTGCGCAGCTCGTGATCGATCGTGACCTTGACCTGGATCCGGGCGCCATTGTCCAGTTCAACCGCATAGCGGCCGTCTTCCAGCAAATCGAGGACATTCCGCACTTGTTCTTCGGCATTGTCCTGCACATGGCCCATGTAAGCGCGCACCGTGTCTGCGCCATAGCGGGCGACCACCCGCCGCAACTCGCGCACACCTTTTTCGTTGGCAGCGATCTGGGCCTGAAGGTCGCCGATATTCTGGCTGAGATTTCGCACCGGATGCGGCCCGCTCTTGAGCAAATCCGCCAGTTCCGCCGCCTGAAACCGACCGTCCCGCACCAACGGAAAGATGTCGATCAGCACGCCCTCCTCTTCAATGGAACGGCTGTCGGGCGGCATCGAGCCGGGAGTAATCCCGCCGATATCGGCATGGTGACCGCGCGAGGCCACGAAGAACTGAAGCTCCCGGCCCGGCTCGTCGAACACCGGGGTCACCACGGTGATATCGGGCAGATGGGTGCCGCCGCGATACGGGTTGTTGAGCATATAGACTTCGCCGGGTTTCACGCCATCGCGGCAGGCATCGATAACCGCGCGCACGCTTTCGCCCATCGAGCCGAGATGAACCGGCATGTGCGGCGCATTGGCGATCAGCCCGCCTTGCCCGTCGAACACCGCACAGGAAAAATCCAGCCGCTCCTTGATATTGACCGAATAGGCGGTCTTTTCGAGCACGAAGCCCATCTGTTCGGCAATCGACATGAACAGGTTGTTAAAGACCTCGATCATCACCGGATCAGCCCCGGCGCCGACCGCAACCCGCCCCGGCAGCGGCTCGAACCGGCTCAACACCAGATGGCGCCGTGCGGTCACATCGACGACCCAACCCGGCTCGATCACCGTGGTCGCGTTGGCGTCGCGCACGATCGCCGGCCCCATCAGGCGATTGCCGGGCACCAAAGTCTCGCGCTCGAACACGGGAACCTGATATTTGCGCCCGCCCATGGTTGCGTTTACCGACGCCAGCCGGCGTGGCAAGGAAGTTCCCGGCCGCACACCCGTCATCTCCGGTTCATCCGGCACCACGGCATGACCGACCGCCTCGACCGACACCGCCTCGACCACCAGATTCTTGCCGGCCATCGCGAAGCCGTAGCGTTTACGGTGCGCCCCGTCGAAGCGGCGCGCCAGATCGGCCTCGTCGCCGGCCTCGACCATCAGCGCGGTATCGGTGCCCTCATATTTCAAATGAACCAGCCGGCGAATCGTCATCGCGTCTTCGGAAATTTTTTGGCGGGATAGTTCGCGCCGCCCCTCCTCCACCAGCGCATCCAGACTTTCCGTTAACCCCTCGATCAGTTCGGCCTTCAGCGGCGCCTCGACCGATTTTTCCCGAATCACCACGGTATCGGCCAGACCGATGCCATAAGCGGAAAGCACCCCGGCCAACGGATGAACGAACACCCGCTTGATCCCGAGCGCGTCGGCCACCTGACAGGCATGCTGACCGCCGGCCCCGCCGAAGCAGGCCAGAGTATAGTCGGCGATATCATGGCCGCGCTGAATCGAGACTTTCTTAATCGCGTTCGCCATATTTTCGACCGCGATCTTCAAAAAGCCCTCGGCCAGTTCTTCGGGCGTACGATCGACCCCGGTTTTACGCTTCACCTCGTCGGCCAAAGCGGCAAAGCGCGCCGTCACCGCCGCCAGATCAAGCGGCAGACTTCCCTCCGGTCCAAACACCGCCGGAAAAAGCGAAGGCTGAAGCTTGCCGATCAACAAATTGCAATCGGTGATGGTCAGCGGCCCGCCGCGCCGATAGCTGAGCGGCCCCGGGTCCGCCCCGGCCGATTCGGGACCGACCCGAAAACGAGTGCCGTCGAATCGGCAGATCGAGCCGCCGCCGGCCGCCACGGTATGAATATCGAGCATGGGCGCACGCAACCGCACCCCGGCAACCAGAGTCTCGAAGCTGCGCTCCAGCGTACCGGCATAGTGGCAGACATCGGTCGAGGTTCCGCCCATGTCGAAGCCGATGATTCGCTCGAACCCGGCCATGCAAGCGGTCCGCACCGCGCCAATCACGCCGCCCGCCGGCCCGGAGAGCACGGCGTCCTTGCCCTCGAACGAGCCCGCTGCGGTCAGCCCGCCGTTCGACTGCATGAACATCAAAGGAATGCCGGCCAATTCCTTTTCAACCCGGCTGATATAACACTGCAAAATCGGAGTCAGATAAGCGTCGAGCACCGTGGTGTCACCGCGGCCGACCAGCTTCATCATCGGATTGACCCGATGACTGACCGAAACCCGGGTAAAGCCGATGGCACGGGCCAGCGCCGCCACCTGCCGTTCATGGACCGGGTTGCGATAGCCATGCATGAAAACGATAGCACAGGCGCGAATCCCGGCGGCAAAGGCGGCCGCAAGTCCGACTCGAGTCGCGGGTAGATCGACCGGGCGCTCGACGCTGCCATCGGCGCGCAGACGCTCGGGGATTTCGACCACCCGCTCGTAAAGCATCGGCGGCAGGACAATATTGCGGGCGAAAATGTCCGGGCGGTTCTGATAGCCGATGCGCAGTTGATCGCCGAAGCCCTTGGTGATCACCAGAGCGGTGCGCTCGCCCTTGCGCTCCAATAAGGCATTGGTGGCAACCGTTGTTCCCATCTTGACCGCGGCAACACGCGCGGCCGGGATCGCTTCGCCCTCGGCCAAGCCGAGCACGCGCCGAATGCCCTCGATCGCCGCGTCGTCATAGCGGCCGGGCGCCTCGGACAATAATTTACAGGTTACGGTTCCGCCGTCAGGCCGCCGGCCGACGATATCGGTAAAAGTGCCGCCCCGGTCGATCCAGAACTCCCAGCGTCCCGGTTCCGCCTCGCCCGTGCTGCCGCCGCCCATGCCCGCCTCCAGAGACCTGCCCGGAAACGATACTCACCATTTCCGGCGCGGCGTCAATGAGTTGGGCCAAAACGGGCGGTAAAAAAAGGTTAATGCGCCGATGCCCCCACGGCAAGCTTCAGACTTTCTAGCATCGAGGCCACCAGACCGGTGCTGTCCTCGAAAGCCTCGACCATGAAACTCAGGCCGCTCGACAGTTCAAGCGTAATAGTCACTCCGACTTCGCCGCATTCGATCGTAACAACGTTGGAGAACTTGCGCGCCAAAGCCCGCATTGCGCGGTTTTCCAACAGACACATGATATCGACGGTCCGGATACCGCGGTTGGATGCCACCGTCAAAGCCCGGCGCATCAACGCGGTGCCGATACCCCGATGCTGCCACGGCCGCTCGATGCTGAAAGCCAGTTCGGTGCGGCGCGGCGTCGGACGGTTTTCCGCCCGCATTTCAACCGCTCCGCGCAGCTCTCCGCCATCGAAATAGCCGATAACCAGTGTATTGCGGCGATCAAGCCGTAGACAATGCTGTTCAATCACCGCATCCGAAACCGTACCGGCGAACCGGAGATGCCGGTCGGCCCGGTCAAGCCGCAAGAGATGGTCCCTGTAACGGGACAATTCGTTCGGCAATAATTTGCGAAATGCGCCCATGGGAGTGCTCATCCTTAGAAGACTAACGCCTTCAGCCGGCAAATTCTGTTAGTGATATTTTGAGTTAGTTCAGCATTAATCCGATATTTACTCGGAATCGCCGCAGCGACCTGTCCCGCTTGGCTGATTTTGAATATAGAGACCGGCGCTAATTTGTCCATCTCCCAAATTGTGGCATTGCAGCAAACCAATGAACTGTGTCTAAAAAACCACGCGGCGGAATAGTTAAGGAAGTGTAAAGATTGATCAAGCGGCCCGTGCCCCAAAGTCTTAAGGCTTTATTAACTGCAATTATTGTTGCAACCACCATTCTTCGGGCTCGAATCATCTTTTGCAGCACGTCCCCGCCCCTTTTTGCCCATGCAGGCCCGCTTCCCCCCTATAATGGCTTTATCGACAAATCACTCGGTTCGACCATGGCTCCGCCTCCTCCTCTGCTTGCTCTTCAAAGTGCGACCGTCACTTTCGGCGGCACTCCGCTGTTCGAAAGCATCGACCTTACGATCGGGCGGGGTGATAAGCTGACCCTGGTCGGGCGCAACGGCGCCGGCAAATCGACCTTGCTGCGCCTGTTGGCCGGGGAAATCCGCCCCGACGGGGGCGAGCGCTTTCTGCAACCGGGCTGCCGGATCGGCACCTTGCCGCAAGAGCCCGATATCTCCGGCTTCACCACGGTTCACGAGTTCGTCGCGGCCGGTCTGCCTGCGGGCGACGAGGACGCGCTGCACCGGGTCGACGCGACGCTCGACCGGTTGAGCCTGCCGGGGGAACGCGAATTGACCGTGCTGTCCGGCGGCAAGCTGCGCCGGGCCGCGCTGGCCCGGGCGCTGGTGTGCCAACCCGACGTGTTGTTGCTCGACGAGCCGACCAACCATCTTGATCTGCCGACCATTGAATGGCTCGAGTCGGAATTGCTGACCTATCGCGGCGGTTTGCTGCTGATCAGCCATGACCGCGCTTTTCTTAACCGATTGGCGAAAAGAGTGGCGTGGCTCGACCGCGGCCGGGTGCGATTGTCGGAGCGGCCCTTCGCCGAATTCGAGGCTTGGCAGGCCGAGCAATTCGCCGCGGACGACGACGCCGCGCATAAACTCGACCGCAAGATCGCCTCGGAATTGCTGTGGATGCGCGAGGGCATCAGCGCGCGGCGAACCCGCAACATGGGCCGGGTGCGCGCGCTTCAGGATTTGCGCAGCGACCGCGCCGAGCAGATCAAGGGCGGCCGTCAGGTCAAGATGGCGGTGTCGGAGGCCGAAGCCGGCGGCCGATTGGTGATCGAGGCCGAGTCGATCTCCAAGCAGTTCGAGACCACCTCCGGCCTGCGCTACATGGTCCGCGACTTCTCGACCCGGATCGTGCGGGGCGATCGGGTCGGCGTGATCGGCCGCAACGGCGCCGGTAAAACCACCTTGCTGAAATTGCTGACCGGCCAACTGGCCCCCGATTCGGGCGCGGTGCGGCTGTCCTCCACCCTGGAGCCCGCCTATTTCGACCAAAAGCGCGCCGCACTCGATCCCGACCACACGCTGAAGCAAGTACTCTGTCCGTTCGGCGGGGATGCCGTCGTCGTCAATGGCAAGTCGCGCCATGTCGCCTCGTACTTAAAAGACTTTTTATTCGATACGCGCCAAATCGATACTCCGGTCCGCACGCTGTCGGGAGGCGAGCGCAACCGGTTATTATTGGCCAAACTGTTTGCCCGGCCTTCGAACTTGCTGATCATGGACGAGCCGACCAACGATCTCGACATGGACACGCTCGATTTATTGCAAGAGGTTTTAAGCGAATATCAGGGTACGCTGCTTCTGGTCAGCCATGACCGCGATTTCCTCGACCGGCTGGTGACCTCGACCATCGTGGTCGAGGGCAACGGCACCGTCGCCGAATATCCCGGCGGTTATAGTGACTATTTGCGCCAGCGCCCGCCGCCGAGTGCAATAGTTGCTCCGGTCAAGTCATCGCCCCGCCCCGCCCCGTCAACCGCCGAGCCGAAAAAGAAGAACAAGCTCAGTTATAAGGAGCGGCACGAACTGGACAATTTGCCGCCGCGGATCGAGCAGCTCAGCGAGGCGATCGCGGCGCTGAACCGGCGGCTGGCCGACCCCGCTTTATTCAGTCGCGGTCCGGAAGAATTCGCCCGCCTTAGCGCCGAACTGGACGCCCGCACCGGGGAACTTGCCGCCGCCGAGGATCGCTGGCTCGAACTGGAAACGCTGCGCGAGGAATTGGAAACGTAATAACGAGGTTATCAGGAGATTTTTTACTTTTCTCTTCGTCACCTTCCCCTTCGTCACCCCCGCCTTCTTCCTTCGTCACCCCCGCCTTCTTCCTTCGTCACCCCCGCCTCTCTCTCTCTTCGTCACCCCCGCCTTCTTCCTTCGTCACCCCCGCGAAAGCGGGGGGCCAGTCTTC
>JBAWVF010000033.1:0-28803 GCA_037147415.1 Rhodospirillaceae bacterium
CTGGAAAATACTATATCTAGTGGGTGTGTGCGTCAAGCCGATAGGCATGGTTCAATCGACAGGATATCGTGTTCAACGCCTTGCCTGTGTTCCACTCTTTCGGTTTGACTGCCGGCCTGATCCTGCCGGTTCTGTCGGGAATTAAAGTCTTTCTCTATCCCAGCCCGCTCCATTACCGCATCGTGCCGGAACTGGTCTATGATACCAACGCCACCATCCTGTTCGGCACCGACACATTTTTGTCCGGCTATGGCAGAGTGGCCAATTCCTATGACTTTTATTCGGTACGCTATGTGTTTGCCGGGGCCGAAAAGGTCAAGGACGAAACCCGGCGGGTTTGGGTCGAAAAGTTCGGCCTGCGTATTCTGGAAGGCTATGGCACCACCGAAACCTCGCCGGTGTTGGCCATCAACACGCCGATGCACTTTGCGGCCGGTACGGTCGGGCGATTGCTCCCAGGGATCACCCATCGTCTGGAACCGGTGCCGGGCATCCCCGAGGGTGGACGCCTGTTCGTTCATGGCCCGAATGTCATGAAAGGGTATTTGCGGGTGGAACGGCCCGGCATACTGGAGCCGCCGCCCGACGGCTGGTATGATACCGGCGACATCGTGACCGTTGACGGTGCGGGCTTCGTCCGCATTCAGGGCCGGGCCAAGCGTTTTGCCAAGATTGCCGGCGAAATGGTCTCTTTAGGAGCCGTTGAGAGCGCCGCTGCCGGCTTGTGGCCATCCGGGCATCACGCCGTGGTTGCCATTGCCGACGAGCGCAAAGGCGAACAATTGGTGCTGGTTACCGATCATGCCGGTGCGGCGCGGCCGGAGCTGCTTGCTTATTTCCGTCAATCGGGTCTCCCGGAGCTAATGGTACCGCGCACGGTGTTACAAGTGGACAAGCTGCCGTTGCTCGGCACCGGCAAGACCGATTATGTCGCGGTTCAAGCCTTAGTCTAATCTTAAATCGGGATTCCGCCTGTTTCGTTTCTCCATGATTCACTTCTCCATCAATTGAGGCTTATGATGAAAACGGTTCCCTCCCTTCTCGACTACCGTAACGGGATCTATGCTTTCGATGCCGGGTATGTCCGGCCTTTGATGGCGGCGATCCATCTGGTTGTTGATGACGGTCGGGTGGCTATTGTCGACACCGCGTCCAATGCCTCGTTGGCGCCGACCCTCGAGGCGCTGGCCGCCCGGGGCTTGGGGCCGGAGTCTGTCGATTACGTCATTTTGACTCATGTTCACCTCGACCATGCCGGCGGCGCGGGAGCGATGATGGCGGCCTGTCCGAACGCCCGTCTGGTCGTTCATCCGCGTGGCGCCCGGCACATGGCCGATCCCGGCAAGCTCTATGCCGCGGTTGAGGAGGTTTACGGTGCCGAGCAGGCCGGGAAACTCTACGGAGTCTTAGTTCCGGTGCCGGCCGAACGCATTCTGGCGGCGGCCGACCGACAGGTCCTGTCACTGGGACGGCGGCAACTTGAGGTTCTGCATACACCCGGCCACGCCAAGCATCATCTGTGCCTGTTCGACCATGTTAGCCGCGGTATGTTCACTGGGGATGTGTTGGGGCTTTCCTACCGTGAACTCGATGTCGAAGGCCGACCGTTTCTCTTTCCAACCACCTCGCCCAGCCAGTTCGACCCGGATGAAATGCGCCGCTCGATCGACATGGTGTTGTCATTCGAACCGGAAGCGCTCTACCTCACCCATTATAGCCGCATCGTGCCGACCGAGGCGGTGATGTCCCGGCTGCGCCGACTGCTCGAAGGTCATGTGGCCGTTGCTTTCGCCGAGGAAAAGTCTGAACCGAAGGACCGCGAGCGCCGGATTCGGGATGGCATCACCCGTTCGGTGCTGGAAGAGTTGCGCGCCGCCGGCTGTGTTCTATCCGACAACGACATATTGGCGGTGCTGGAGATGGACTTGACCCTGAACGCCGGGGGCTTGAATTACTGGCTGGATCATCAAACTTAACCCGGGAACTTAAGCCGGTAATCATATCAAGGGCTGGCCCCGTCAAGGGTTGCTCCCGACGGCGTCGGCCCTATCTTCTTGTCTTGTTCCGGGACATGAAGGTGGGCGCGCCATGGTGCCGAGACCAGTTCACATCCTCCTGCCGGTTCTGGTGCTTTCATTCTACATGGACATTGCGAGCCGGATGCTTCGGGTGCTCACCTGCGACATCAAGCCCAAGCGCGGCCGAAAATTGACCGGGGCATTAACCGGCGACGCTTGCGTCGGTTCGGTTCGGTTGGTGACACGATGACCGCCGCCGCCCTCCTGCTGCCGGCGCCCCGGTTGCTGTTGATCGACGACGACGACTCGTTTCGGGAATCGGTCGGCTACAATCTGAGTGAGGCCGGCTTTACCGTGGTCGATGTGCCATCGGGTCCGGCAGCCCTGGAACTGCTGGCCCGGGATCGGAGCTTTGCCCTGGTTCTGCTTGACTGGAAGATGCCGGGGATGAGCGGTATCGAGGTGCTGCGCCGCATGCGTGAAAGCGGCTTTGCGGTTCCGGTGATCTTCCTGACCATGCTGAGCAATCAGATTTACGAAGAGGCGGCTCTTCAGGGCGGTGCCGTCGATTTTGTGGAAAAGTCACGCAGTTTCGCCATCCTGCTTAAGCGTGTGATCCTGATACTCGCCGGGACCAAGGGCGAAACCATGATCCCCGTTGCGGCCGGACCGGCACCCGGAACCGTCGTTCGCTGCGGTTTGCTGGAGTTGCATCGGGACTGCTGCCGGGCTTCTTGGGCTAAGACGGCGGTACTGCTGACCATCACCGAGTTCAAGCTGGTCGATTTCCTGGTGACGCGGGCGGGTCAGGACGCCGGGTACCGCGAGCTTTACGACATCGTCCGCGGAGCCGGTTTCGTTGCCGGTTATGGCGAAGAAGGCTATCGTTCGAACATCCGGGCCTTCGTCAAGCGCATTCGTCGCAAGTTCCGGGACGTCGATGAAAATTTCGATGAAATCGAGAGCTATTCCGGTTTCGGCTACCGCTGGCGTGAGCGGGAGGTGACCGATTCCCGGGAATGCCAAACGATCCCGGTCGCAACCGGGCCAATCCCGTGAAAGCCCGATTTCAATTAAGATCGCGCTGGTGCTGGCCGCGTCCCGGGAAGTGGCGTTATCGAAGTTGCGTTATGCCGCCGCCGTGATGAAGTGGTGGAGTTGAACCTGGCCGCAGAGAACCGAGCCTGCGGTGGATTTCGCGTAGTAGTGGCATTGCCTCCGGCGCCATGTCTTTTCAGACCGGACCAAAATAGTCCCGATTTTGTCTCACTGCTCCGGCGTCTTCGGCATCATATCTTCTCTGTCTACTTTCTACTTTTTCCTTTCGAAGCGCGGCGCCGCCGCCAACTCATGAACCCAACATAAGAGGGAGATCACGATGCGTACCATTCCCGTCATCGCGATGGCTAGCGTATTACTTCTTGCCACCGGTTGCGCCGACATGTCGCCGCAACAGCAGCATATACTCAGCGGCGGGGCCATCGGTGCCGCAGGCGGCGCCGCACTTGGTGCCATAACCGGCGGCAGTCCGGCAGTCGGTGCCATAATCGGCGGAGCCGGTGGGGCTGCGCTCGGTGCGTTGACACCCGGGTACACTTCCCATCGGTGGCATGATCGTGATTGATCGGTGTTCAGCGGTTCCAGCGTCGCGTCGCTTTGCCGAGGCGGAAGCCGTCTGCGGTAATCTCGCATGACGCTTCCGTCCGATGCAGGCTTTGTCGGTTGGTAAGACGGTCTCGAAACCTGAAGATCGCCGCGTCACCGGGCGTTAACTGGGGCCGTTGGTAATCGGGCAGTTCCCCATGTCAGGGCGCGGCGCTAAATGTCAGGGCGCGGCGCTAATGGAGGTCGGCGGCTGCTTGGGCGGCTTCGGCCAGTGCAAGGGGCGTGTGCCCGCCGATGTCGCGGGCCGTGTCGTCGGCTCCGGCGGCAAGCAATGTATCCAGGCACTCCAGATGCAAGCCGGCAGCCGCGAGATGCAATGGCGACCGTTGATTAAGGTCCAGGCTGTCCGGGTCACAACCCGCTTTGAGGAGCATGCGCACGGCATTGGCGTGTCCGCCGAGCGTCGCGTGATGCAGCGGTGTCTGATTTTCGTAATCACAAGCCTCCGGATCGGCGCCGCCGGCTATGATGGCCTCGATGGCGTGTATCCGGCCGAACATGGCTGCCGCGTGGAGCGGGGTCTCGCCACGGTGATTAAGGGGGCAGGGATGACAGCCCGACGCAATCAAAAGCTTAACCGAGGCGGCCATCCCGGCGATGGCGGCATAATGGAGCGGCGTATTGCCAAGGGAATCCGGCGTCTCTCCGTCAATGCCGTCAGCCAGTAAATTCGCCACCGCCACCGAATCTCCACAGCCGGCGGCAAGGTGAAGCGGTGTTGTCCCCGTGTCCGCAGGCGCGGCTGCGGCTCGTCCCCATCGGTCGTTATCGCTATCGGCTTGCATGCGAGTCATCAACCTCCGCCGTTATTGTACGCCGACGCCAGCACCCGCTCCAACTCGGCCATGCCGGCGGGCAGGTCAACCTTACCGCCCACCGCACGGATGGACGAACCCAGGGCATGCAGCGTGCGGAATAAATTGTGGGTACGGCTTTGCTCGCCCATCTGGCCGATACGCAGGATGTTAAGGCCGAACGCACCCGAGATTTCAACCTTGTGCAGCTCCGACATGACATGGCGCACCCGGTCGGCACTGACGCCGTCGGGTACGGTGATGCCGACCACCGAATTGAGGCGGCAATGAGCGGGCGTCAGCAAATTCAAGCCCATTGCCTCGATGCCGCCCTGAAGAGCGGCGGAGCATACGGCGTGGCGTCGGAAGCGTGCCGGTAAGGTTTCGTCGCAAACGAGCCGCAGCGCTTCATGCAACGCCAAGACGCCGGAAACCGGGGCGGTGTAGTGATACGCCTGCTTGTTCCAAAACTGGTCTGCCAAGCGGGCATCCAGGCACCAATGCGCGATCGGTGCGGTCCGCTTTTCGACCCGTTCCCAGGCTTGGTCGGAAAAAGCAATCAACGAGACGCCGGGGATGGAGGACAGGCCCTTTTGACCGCCGGTAATGATGGCGTCCACGTCCCACAGTTCCATCTCCATCGGCATGGTGGACAAGGTGCAGACGGCATCGACCACGTTAAGGCAGCCCCGAGATTTGGCGATCCGACAGATTTCGACAAGATCACGGTTCCATACCGTGTTGGAGGTTTCGCCCTGGACGATGGTCATGACCTTAAAATTGCCATCCTTCAACAAGGCCTCGACAACCTCCGGACGAGCCGACTCCTTGTTCGGCACATCAAGCCGAACCACGTCACCGCCAACCCTGGCCGCCATTTCGGCGAGACGACGGCTGAACAAACCGTTGCAGACGGCCAACACCCGGGTGCCGGGTTCAACCAAATTGCAGATAGCCATCTCCATGGCTGCCGAGGCCGGACCCGATACGCCCATGACGTGGCCGGACGAGGTCTGAAACACATAGCGGGCCATGGCCTTCACCTGATCAACCACCTTGTTCATGGTGTCGCCCAGGTGATTGATCACTAATGAATTAGCGTAGGCGACCTTGTGGGGAATCGGTACCGGACCGGCCCCCATCATCAACAGAGGTTCATCGGGGAGAATGTTGTCAAGAGAGATGATCCGAGGGGGGGCAGGATATTTCATGATTTATTTTTTCTATCACTCATCGGTTTAATCCGGCGAACGCCAATTCGTCTAGTTTTCCGACGATGCCATGCAAGCTGTCAAGGAGTGTCGAAAGGTACGGTGGCGCCTTCCGTCCTGCGGTCGGGATTTTCCGGGCCGGCGCCGGGACCGAGATCAGTTGCCCCGAGCTTCCATCAGACGCAGGAAGTCCTTTACGCGGTCGGCCCGCCACGCTCCATTTTCAGTGTGGCCGGCAGTGCGCGCAGACCGGCAAGCATCAACGGCTTCCCTCCTGCCGTTCGTGGTCTTCGGTCGTAAATCTTCGGGCAGAGTGCAAAGGATAGTCGCGGCAATCTCCGGCGGCGGTGCCGGACCATCGTGCAGCCAAGTTTCGGCTTGACGGAATTCGTCGCGGCACATCAGCGCGATCATATAGTCGCCGGCGGACTGCAATCCCGGAGCCAATCGTCCGGGACTGGCGGAAATCAGCGGCAAAAGCGGAGCCAGCGAGGGAACCAGTGTGTTCGCCCAGAGTGTCGCGCCCCAGTAGATCGCGGCGATCTCGCTGAAATGACTGAGATCACGCAGCGATTCCATCCCGGACTCGGCCATGGGTAGAATCTCCACCTTCGGCTTAGTCACAACGACGGTATCGTTTGACACGTCAATATAGAGCGCGCCGAACTGGAGCGCGTTTTGAAAATACCGGCCGCGCAACGCACCCCACACCGTGCGTACAATGCCGCCATTACTAACAAAAGCTCGAATCGCACTTTCAATCGGGTCCGCCGGATATCTCAAACGAGCCGCTAATTGAGAAAACAATGTTCGCGTTATTTCCTCGCACCGGCCATAAGGATAAGGCTTACCACCCGCAGGAGGCAGCACGGATGCCAGTTTTCCGTCGACTTCGGTACGCAAGTTCAGAAAGTATGTAAATAGTGCGTCCGGCTGTCCTTGTAAGTACCGCCTGGTAAGCGCCGCTTGATGGCGGCTTACCGGAGCGATCTGTTGAGGAAGGAGCGGTTCAGTCACGGGTGAGCCGCCGACAGACTCGGCGTCGCCCGCATGTCGGGCAAGAAGACCGTCAACAATCCGAACAGCGGTAGAAAACCACATATTTTATAGACGAACCCGATGCTGGTGTGGTCGGCGACCACACCCAGGATCGCCGCGCCCATCCCTGCGGTTCCGAAAGCCAAGCCGAAAAACAACCCGGAGATCAGCCCGACCCGTCCGGGCACCAACTCTTGGCCGAACACGACGATGGCGGAAAAAGCCGACGCCAGAATCAAACCGATCAGCACGGACAAACCCACGGTAGCATACAAACCGACATGAGGCAGGGCCACGGTAAAGGGCAGCACACCCAAAATCGAGATCCAGATCACATGCTTGCGCCCGATACGATCCCCGATCGGTCCGCCGAAAAAGGTTCCGGCCGCCACCGCCCCCAGAAAGATGAACAGGCAAATCTGGGCATCCGGCACAGACAGATGGAAGGTCTCGATCAAATAAAAAGTGTAGAAGCTTGAAATACTGGCCAGATAGACGTTCTTGGAAAAAACCAGACAGACCAGAATGGCCAGAGCGATCGCCGTTCGGCGCCGCCCGAGCCTATGGCCGAGTTGTGTCGAGCGTCCGGTCCCGATGATCCCGGCATGGGCGCGATACCACCCGCTGATCCGCCACAGGATGACACTGGCCAACAGTGCGGCCGACGCAAACCAGACGACGGTGGCCTGTCCGCGTGCAAACACGATCAAAGCCGCCAACAGCGGACCGATCGCCGAGCCCACATTGCCGCCGACCTGGAATAAGGATTGTGCCAGCCCGTGTCGCCCCCCGGAGGCGAGGCGCGCCACCCGTGAGGCTTCCGGATGGAACACCGCCGACCCGGTGCCGATCAGCGCGGCCGCGATCAGCAATGACGGATAGCTCGCGGCCACCGACAACAGCACCAGACCGGACAGGGTGAACAGCATGGCGACCGGCAGGGAGCGATACAGGGGCTTCCGGTCGGTCAACAATCCGATCAGCGGCTGCAAAACGGAAGCGGTCGCCTGAAAGGCCAGGGTAATGCCGCCGATCTGCGCGAACGACAGGGCCAGCGACTCCTTGACCGTCGGATAGATCGCGGCCAGCATGGACTGGTTCATATCGTTGAGGGCGTGGCATCCGCTCAGGCACAATAATACGGCGAACACGGGCTGACCGGGGGCGTTGGCCGGTGCACGGGGGATCGGACGCAATGAAGGTGTCTCCTTGAAGGGAACCGGCGGCTTGCAGTCTACCATCGAAGTACGCACGCTCCATGGGGCGAAGGCAAGCCCCTTGCTCATGATACCTGCTCGGTGGCATACTCATAGATGCTGATGCCGGCTCGCTGTTGGCGGCGATCAACACCGCTTCCGAATACGGCTTCGGCGCGGTGATTACCTTGCTGGCGGTGACCGGACTGACTCACATTCAATCCTATCGCGATATCTTCGCTATTACCTGCATTAAGACCGCGGTGGTGTTCGTGGTCATTGCGGTTTATTATCTGACCGGGCTGGTTTGACCCGATTCGAAAGAACAACCCATGGCCCGCATAAAGATTGATCTGCCTGAATTCTTTGCTTTTACCACCGAGGTGGCTGTCTATATCGGTCATATCAACTATGGGCACCATCTTGATAATGCGGCCCTGCTGTCTCTGGTGTCCGAAGCCCGGGTCCGGTTTTTCCAGTCGATGGGGTATACGGAACTGAATGTGGAGGGCGCCGGGATCATTATCGCCGACGCCGCCGTTCAGTATCGATCCGAAGTTCGCCATGGTGAGGTACTGGTTTTTCAAATTTCGGTCATGGATTTCAATAAATACGGCTGTGATATCGTCTGGAAGGCAACTGAAAAGGTCGAAGGCCGTGAAGTCGCGCGCGGAAAAACTGGGATCATCTTTTTCGACTACAAGGAAAGTAAGAAAGTATCGGTACCACTGCGGTTTAAAGAACTCTCGGCCTAATCTCCGATGAAACACGACAATCCCTCGGTGATTCAGGGCGAGGGTGATGAATACGGCACCTCCGCCCAAGTGACCTCTGACCGCTATCCAACCGGCTTCCGCCATTGAGGGCTCCATGATGAATCTTGTTTCGACAGCCGAGATGCCGACACCCGAAGCCATGACTGCGCTGTGCCGGGATACACTGCCCGCCTTGTTCGGGATCACCGTGACCACGATCGAGCCGGGCCGCATTATCGCCACCATGATGGTAGAGCCGCGATTCCTGGCCCCCAACGGCTTTCTTCACGCCGGAAGCTTGGTGACGTTGGCGGACACCACTTGCGGAATCGGTACTCTTTGTGCCCTGCGCGAGGGGGCCAATTTCACAACGGTTGAACTTAAGACCAATTTTCTCGGCACGGTGCGGGAAGGTCAACTGATCTGCACCGCAACCGCGCAACATCTGGGCCGAGCGACCCAGATTTGGGATGCCGAAGTGATCAGCCGGGCCAGCGGTAAACGGCTTGCGTTGTTCCGCTGCACCCAGATGATCTTGGGATAGTAAAGGCCGCCCCGGTTACGATGAGGGGGCTTTATTCAGATCCTTGGCCCGAGAGCGCAGGACGTATTTCTGGATTTTTCCGGTCGAGGTCTTGGGGAGTTCGGAAAAGACGATCGTGCGCGGACACTTGAAGTGGGCTAATTGCTTTCGACAGAAGGTGATCAGCTCATACTCGGTTACCGTGGCGTCCGGACGCAGGGTGACGAACGCGCACGGGGTTTCTCCCCATTTCTCGTTAGGCCGCGCGACCACGGCGACCTCAAGCACGGCGGGATGCCGATAGAGTACGCTCTCCACTTCGATGGTGGATATGTTTTCGCCGCCGGAGATGATGATGTCCTTGGATCGATCCTTGAGTTCTATGTAACCATTGCCATGCATGACCCCAAGGTCGCCGGTATGGAACCAGCCCCCGCTGAACGCTTCTTGCGTTGCGCTCGGGTTTTTGAGATACCCCGACATGACGACGTTGCCGCGCATGAAGACTTCGCCGATGGTCTCGCCGTCGGACGGCACCGGCTCCAGCGTGCAGGCGTCCGCCACCATCAACCCTTCCAGCACGACATAATTAACCCCTTGGCGCGCCTTGTAAATCGCTCGCTGCTCCACGGGCAGTTCGTCCCACGCCTCGTGCCAGGCACAGACCGTCACCGGGCCGTAGACTTCGGTCAGCCCGTAAACATGGGTGATCTGGAAGCCGAGTTGCTCGATCTTCTCGATAATCGCAGCGGGTGGCGCCGCCCCCGCTGTCATCATGCGAATGCCGGTCGGAATCGGCCGCGTATGCTCGGCCGGGGCGTTGACCAGCATGTTCATGATAATGGGGGCGCCGCACATATGCGTGACCGCGTGCTCGGCTATCGCCGCATAAATCGCCTTGGCCGTAATCGTCCGAATACAAACATGGGTGCCGGCCATGGCGGTGATAGTCCAGGGAAAGCACCAGCCGTTGCAGTGGAACATGGGCAAGGTCCACAGATAGACCGGATGGTGCGGCATGGCCCAGGTCATTACGTTGCCCATGGCGTTCAAGTAAGCGCCGCGGTGATGATAAACCACGCCTTTGGGATTGCCGGTCGTGCCCGACGTATAGTTGAGCGCAATGGCGCGCCATTCGTCATCGGGCAGAGACCAGGCGAAATCCGGGTCGCCGCCGGCGAGAAACACCTCGTAAGTCAGTTCACCCAGGCACTCGCCGCTCTTGGCCAGCGGATCATCGATATCGATGACCAGGATCGGCCGGGCCAGGCGGGCCAGCGCCGGCTTGATCACGGAGGAAAATTCCCGGTCGGTAATCAGAACTTTGGCCTCGCCGTGCTCCAAAATGAAGGCGAGCGCCTCGGCATCAAGCCGAACATTGAGGGCATTGAGTACCGCCCCCGCCATGGCCACACCGAAATGCGCCTCGAACAACTCGGGCACGTTGGGCGCCATGACCGCAACGGTATCACCGACACCGATTCCACGACGGGCCAGCGCCGAGCCGAGCTGAACGCAACGCCGATAAGTCTCACCCCAGGTCCGCCGAATCGCGCCATGGATAACCGCGATACGTTGTGGATAGACCGCTGCCGTGCGCCGAATAAAGGATAACGGAGAAAGCGGTACATGGTTGGCGGGGGTGCGACCAAGGTTTTGCTCATAAGGATTGCTCGGGTGGCTTGCCATGAGAACAGCGCGTCCTTCCACAAGGTGGGTTCGATGTCCGGGAGTTTTGCAGATTATGACGAAGGCGAAAAGAGTTACATGCGCGCGTGTGTCCGCCGCAATCAGCTCCGGGCAGCCGGGAGCCGGTGCCGAAAAAAGGAGAACCGTGACACGAGGTCGATCTCGGTATAAGCAGTGAAAGTTAACTGCGTCGGATTACCAAGATGAGTTAAACGCCGTTAGTCGTAATTCGTCGATGTACAGGGGGCTTTGACCCGGAAGAAGGCCGTATCTCTGATTCATTTTCTTTTATGGCGCTTACTGTATTGAGCATTCGCGCCGATTTGGCATTGTTTATGAATTCTGTAAGTTGAGTGTCATATGTTTTTTTGTGATCGTCCAATAATAAAATTCTATTAAATATCTCATTCAAAGAGATCGACCCTTTTCCATATCGTTTAGAAATATCAGAAAGAGCAGTTAAAATCATACTGTGATCGGTTATATGATCATTTAACTTTTTATAGCGCAGGCTAAACATGATATCTTCTTCACGCTCAAAATGGGCCTTGATCAGTATAAAAATATTATGCAAAAAATCCTCATTAATAAACTTTATTGCAGCATCATTTGGGGTTAGTCGAGCAAGCGTGATCAATTTCACAATTCTTTTGTGATCGGCATCAATCGCAGGTATGCCGGTTTTCAACCACACCATCCATTCGGACATTATAACACTTTCAATCAAAATCAGCAGGTCGGAGGCATGGGCCGTTTACCCCGGGGATCGATCCGAAGCAAGTAGGCATACGGAGATGTTCTTACTTTACAGGGCGCTGCCAATTTTCATCAACCCGCCGCTGTGTCGGGCCGAAGGCATATGAGTAAGGTTTTTGACCCGTTTTTCTCGACAATCTTGCGAAGATCCTGTATCAATATACGACTTGTGTCGTAATCTTGCATCAAAGCTCGGCACGCTACCGGGGGCTATCCGCGATGTTTTATAGCAAGCATGATGAGGACAAGGCAAATATATATACTTGATTGACGGTAATTTGAGGCAATGGCCCGCCCGGCCTTGCAAAACACGGGGATGAAGACTATGGTAAATACCGATAATGCAACAGAAATAATTCAATCATATGGCAATATGTATTATATTGGAATCTTTTTATGGACTTTTTTGGAAGGTGAAACTATTGTCCTTCTGTCGGGAGTAGCTGCAAAACACGGGGTTGTTGATATATATCGGTTAATTGTTACTGCATGGACGGGAGCATTTCTTGGAGATCAGTTATATTTCTATATCGGCAGGCGATGGGGTGAAAAACTTCTAAACAAATTTGAAAGGTTCAAGCCAAGTATTTCAAGAGCAATTAAGTTGCTTGAAAGAT
Source organism: Rhodospirillaceae bacterium (assembly GCA_037147415.1). GTDB lineage: Bacteria > Pseudomonadota > Alphaproteobacteria > Azospirillales > Azospirillaceae > BOG-933. The sequence goes on from JBAWVF010000033.1 coordinate 12,263, forward strand.
TTTCAACAATATTTATATTAACATTTAGATTCTTATATGCGGTAAGAAACGTCAGTCCTTTTGCTATCGGTATGAGTACTATAACATGGCTGCGCTTTGCCGTTATCAATTTTATAGCTGCCGGCATTTGGGCAATAGCTTTTGCGGGTGGTGGCTATTTAGCAGGAGCAGCCCTTGAGGGTGTTTTTGGAACAATCGGACTGGTTTTATCCGGCTTATTGCTAGCAACCGGGTTATTCATGCTTCATCGTCATGCAAATAAGTGAAAACTATAAGCCCTTATATCATAATTAATCAGCGTACACTGTGCAATTCCATAGACCGGGTATAATTTAATAAAATGTTTGGAAAATGCGTGGATAATAGGATGCTCGCGTTGGAAGCTGCCGGCTACCATGTCAATCAGTCCGAGCCAGTGGAGCTTATCTTGATTGGTTTGATTTTAGAAATGCAAAAAGCGATATCGACGCACGAGAAGCAAATATTTTTTTGGTGGAGTAGGAATATGAGCGCAGGGTCTTGAGCTTGCACAAACCGTGCTTCCAGACCTCATTTTGCTTGACGTAATGATGCCGGGTTTGAGTGGCTATGAAGTTTGTATGCTTCTCAAGCAGGGAGCAAGCACGGCCAATATCCCTGTAATATTTATAACCAGCCTTGATGCCGGTGCTGTTGATTATGTCACGAAGCCGATTAACGCTAACTCAGTCGCCGCTGCTGACGCGGCGCTCTACAAGGCCAAGGCCTCGGGTTTAAACCGTGTCGCGACGCATGAAATGACAGGCATTCGAAGTCATGCCGAGCCACTTTACGGCCATCGGTTGTTGGGCTACCTTGTCCCTGCTTTCAGGGCGGGGATCGGCTGACGAAGCGTTTCCACGGCAATCTTTCAGGTCACGGATAAGGAGGGGAATTTGCGTAGCCTTCACGTGTATTGGATTCTGGCCGTGGCAACCATGGTATCGACTGCCATCGTATCGACGGCCCGGCCCGCGCTGGCCGGCTCGGCGTCGGTTGAGATTCTCAGCGCGGTCGTCCGCGATCAAAAAATTCCGGATGCGAATATCATCTTCCAGAAGAATGGGGAACGGTCGGCGTCCGGCACGACAGACAGTCAGGGCAACGTCCAACTCGCCACCGACTTCCCCGACACCGAAGATACTCTTCTGATCGTCAAGAAGAGCGGTTACAGCACCCTGGTGGTCAGCCTTGCATGGCTGGCTGCACAATTCAATTCCCATACCAAATGGCAGGACTGGAACGGGTCGGTTACGGCCGACGAGGCGGCTCAGCGCGTTTCGATCCTCATGCGCGTCTGGCGGCGCGGCGTGATTCTGTTCCACGACATCCACCCGAAAGCGGCACGGGCGGTGCCGACCTGATCGAATTGTACCGCAATGCCGGCGTGGTCTGGACCGACTGTCACAGCTTTTGAGTTCACAAAGCAGTATCCGTTTTATCATGCCGATACGGCGTCTCGTATGAGTCGGGCATTTTTTTAGACCAAGTCACGAGGGAGGACGAGCGTGCGCGTTAAGGCAACAGTCTGGGCAGGGCTGGTCTCAGCCCTTATTCTGGCCATCATCACTTATATGGCGGACCAAAGCGTTGTTCGGATTTTTTCGACCAACCAGAGGGCGGTTCTCGACGGTATTGCCGAAGGTGTGCGGTCTGAAATCGCCAACACCGGCCGTCTGGTTTCCTCCGAGGCCGAACTGGTCGCTTCGCTGCCTACCGTGCCCAAACTGGTGGCCGCCGGAGCCCGCGAGCCGCTCTTGGATCTGCTGCGCGCCGGCTACGACATCGAGCATCGTCATGTCGGGGTCAGCGTCGAACAGTTGAACAGCATCGATGGCCGTGTGCTGTTGCGCCTGCACAAGCCCGAGCATTTCGGCGACGTTTTTACCGCCAACCGCCAAATCGTGGTCACCGTGCACAGCACCGGCCAGCCCCAAAGCGGCCTGGAGATCGGCACCTCGGGGCTGGCCGTGCGTGGTGTGGCACCGATCAGCGACGCCGGAAAGACGGTGGGCAGCATCGAGTTCGGCACCAAGCTGGAACCGGTTCTGGCCGCGCTCAAGACCGCGACCAATGCCGATTATGCCGTGGTGGTTGACGACCGCCTGCTCAAGGCATTGGCCACCAGCGCCGACAGCGGCAATGCCATGCCGGTCTTCAATGGCCTTCGCGTCGATTCCGCCACCGACCTGCCGATGATTTCCAAACTCGCCCAATCACTGGATTTGTCGATTTCCAAGGACCGCCGTTATGGCGAGGCTCAGGTCGACAAAATCCATTACGGCACGGTGATGATGCCGCTGCTCGATTACAGCGGCAAGGCGATCGGTACCATCTTCGCCGTGCGCTCGTTCGAGACCGACCTGCATGATATCCGGCGCGACACCGTGCAGTTGATCTCGGCTTGCGCGGGCGGTGTCGTTTTTCTCGTTATCGTCATTCTGCTGCTGTTCAACGGCATGGTCCTGCGCCCGGTGGGGCTGCTGGCCAAGGCGACCCGCGACATCGCCGAGGGCAAAGAAACCAGCTTGCCGAAGGTCGCGCCCGGCCCGATCGGCGAACTTGCCGACAGCATCCGGGCACTGAACGCCCGTGGCGGTGCCGCCGGGAAGGAGACGGCGCCATGAGTGACATCGTTTCGATAAGGTCCCTGATTCGCGCCCTGCAAGGGGCCGCGCTGGTGCTGCTGCTGCTTGTCGGCGCCGGCGCCGCCTTCGCCGCCGACGACAAGCCGGACCTGCCGCGCGGATGGCAGCTTCCGGTGCGAATTTCAGTGGCGATGCGCATCCTCGATATCGCCCAGATTTTGGAAACCCAGGGCCAGATGAACGCTCGGGTCGAAATCACCTATCGCTGGAGCGATCCCAGGCTGGCCTTCGACAAGGTGAAGGAGGGCGTGCCCCGCCTGGACTTCTTCGATGCCGCCGCCAAAGTCAAGCTTCAGAAAATCTGGAATCCTTCGGTCGAGATCGAGAATCTGGCCGGCTCGCCGCGGCAGGATCAGCTTGGGCTGTCGATCGCCGCGACCGGCGAGGTCATGCTGGTTCGCACGGTCGACGCCAATTTCCGTATTTCCACGAATCTGGCGGAGTTTCCGTTCGACAGTCAGCGGTTGACGGTTCATCTCGTCTCCACCCGGTACGGGTTGCAAGAGGTCGTGCTTGTGCACACCCGGGACGACGACGCCTCGTCCGGTTTCACCCGCACGCCTTTGACGCCGCTGTGGCTGCTGAAGCGGCTCGATTTCTTGAGTTCAAGTTATGTGGCGTGGAACGGCGACAGTCATAGCCGGATGGCCGCGACCGTGGTTGCCGATCGGAAGTGGCCGATCTACCTCGCCCGCGTTTATCTGCCCTTCCTGTTGGTGATGTCGATCTCCCTTTTCACCCTGTGGCCGAAAGAATACAACCCGGGCTCCAAAGGGCCGCAGATATTCTCCGGTCTGCTGGCATTGGTTGCGCTAGGCTTCACCTACGAGGCGCAATTCCCCGGCTCGATGTCGGCCAACACGCCGATCGCCACCATGGTTTCGAGCGGCTTCATTTACCTGATTACGGCGCTGACGGCGTATATAATGCTGATGAACCCGGCGGCGGAGTGGGCGGAACGGAACCCGGGGTTCTTTTCCGAGATGCGCTCCGTCGTTTCCTGGGGTGTGCCGTTGTTGGCGCTGATCTATTGGGCGTCGCTTATCGCGACGTCAGCGGTCTAAAGATTTAAGGCCGCAAATGGACATGACACAGCTAATGTCGCAATAACGAATTAAGAGTTTGCGCGGCGCGTAGCCGCCGCGGAAGCTCTTAATTCGTTCGGCGGCGTGGAAAAGTCGGCCACCTGAGGGGGTGATCGGCGTCCAAAATTAGGCCACCCCTGTTGTGGCAATCTTCCACCCTTGGTTGGGCGACACGGGTGGTGACAGGGGATGTTGACAGTGGAAACAATCGCGCGGGTTCGACGGGAACATGCGAAGGGTATGAGCGCTCGGCAGATCGCCCGGAGCCTCAAGCTCTCACGGGAGACCGTTTCAAAGTACCTCCAGTCGGGGGCGACGGCGGTTCGCTACGAGCGACAGAAGCAGACCTTCCCGCAGTTAGGAGCTCACCTTAAAGAACTTGAGGCGATTCTCGAAGAAAATGAGCGTCGCCATAAACGAGATCGCAAAGATTACAAAGCAATCTTTGCGGCTCTTGTTCAAATCGGCTATCAGGGCGGCTACGATGCTGTTCGCAGGTTCTGTAAGCAGTGGAAACTTCGTCATAAGCCCGGCAGTGGAATAAGCCAAGCGTTTGTCCCTCTAATTTACTATCCGGCTGAAGCCTACCAGTTTGACTGGGCTGAAGACCATATTTTCCTAGATGGTGCTCTAACCAAGGTCCAGGTCGCGCATGTTCGGCTTTGTCACAGCCGAATGCCGTATGTGCGGGTCTATCCGCGCCAGAAACAGGAAATGGTGTTCGATGCTCATGAACAAGCGTTTCGGTTTTGGGGTGGAACTTGCGAGCGTGGCATCTATGACAACATGAAGACGGCCGTTGATACTGTTTATGTTGGCAAAGACCGTAAGTTCAATCGCCGCTTTGAGCAAATGTGTTCGCACTATTTAATCGAGCCAACAGCCTGTACTCCAAGAGCGGGGTGGGAAAAAGGTCAAGTCGAGAGCCAGGTTGGCAAAATCCGTCAAAGCTGCTTTACGCCACGGCCTCGGGTCCAGTCGCTCGATGACTTGAATGGTTGGTTGGAGGAGCAGTGTATCGTCGCAGCAAAGGCCACACCCCATCCTGAAATACCGGGTAAAACCGTGTGGGATGTTTTTGAAACTGAACGTGAAGTGTTGGTAAAAACAGCTGGATCCTTTGACGGCTTTCGTGAAATCGATGTGCCCGCCAGCAAGACTTGCCTAATCCGCTTTGACTGCAACCGTTACAGCGTCGAAGCCAAGGCGGCGGGCAAGCCGGTTCAACTTCGAATTTACGCTGAGCGACTCGAAATCCGCTTGGAAGGAGAATTGGTGGCCGAGCACCGACGGTCATTCGGGCGAGGGCGGACGATCTATAACCCACTGCATTATATACCAATTCTTGCCAGAAAACCCGGCGCGCTCCGCAACGGCGCTCCCTTCCGTGAATGGTCGATGCCGCCCGCCTTGGCTGGTGTCCAGGCCAGAATCGGCCGAAGCAACGATGGTGACCGCCAGTTTGCCGACATTCTGGCCGCCGTCCTGACCGACGGCTTGGATGCGGTGGAAGCCGCCTGTGCCGAGGCTCTCGCGAACGGTCCTTGCAGCAAAGACGTGGTTCTCACCATCCTGGCTCGCCGCCGAACGCCACCACCACCGCCAGCGGACGTGTCGGCGGCGTTGGTCCTGACCATCGCGCCCGCTGCCAACTGCAACCGTTACAACGCGTTGCTGTCCCATGCCCGGGAGGCGGCTCATGGAACGGCATGAACTCCTTGCTCTGATGATGGAACTTCATCTGGCCGGCATGCGCGCCGTTATTGATGAAGTTTTGCGCGATGCGATTCGTCGTGAACGCTCGTTCCAGGATTTGCTTGGTGAGGTTGAACCGGCGGTTGTCCGATTCGCCTGAACAACGGGCCGCATGAGGCGCCCGACTACCCGCAAGAGCCCTTGCGGTGCTGGTGGGCTAAACCAGCCCCGACAGCTTGACGGTGCCTTAAGAAATTCTTCACCATCCACTCCGGTCGTCTTGCTATATAAATTCGTCAAAAATCTGATTAACGTACCAAAGTTATACACTGGCGCTCATGACAAACCATCAACGACCATCCGACCATCCCGTTGACAGCGCCCACGAGCCGCCAACAGGGGGAGTGGCGCCCCTGACCGGCCGCTCCTCCGCTCCCGACGCCGCCATGCTTGACATCGTGTCGGTCCGACTCGGTGCCGAGAGGCTGGCGCTGCTATTGACCGGAATACAAAGCTTGGCCACCCTTGAGGCCGTGGAGACCGTCACCACCTTGGGAGGCGGCCGGCATCGGTTGGCGCAGGTCAACGGCCGGTTGCTGCCCGCAGTGTTTCTGAGCGAACGGTTTGGTGGCGAGCCTGTGGCCGGCCCGTTTGCGGTAGTTGGTGGCCCCTCGGGCAACGAGGTCGCGTTGCTGTTGCCGGCGGATGCTCGTTTCGACCGGATGGCTGTCGGCGCACTGGACCGCATCCCGGGGCTCCCCGGCGCCGTCTTGTGGTGGCGGCACGGCGCCGATGAACCGCCGGTCGGCGTCTATGACTTCGCTACCCTCGCCGGAACCCCCGCCGTGGTGCCCGCGCCGGATTTGCCCTATTGCTCCTTGCCCGCCGCCGACCACGCCGTCACCGACCCACCGGCGAGCGACATGATCAGGCTGACATGCCGGGGTGTCGTCTTCGCCCTGCCGCTGGCTCTGGTCGACAACGCCTTATGTCCCGGCGAGACGCCGCCGCTCGAACGAGTGCCGGGGCGGCATCGGCCCGGAAGAATCCCGGTTCTTGACGGCCGCCGCCTGCTGACCGGCCACACCGGGGACAAGCCGGGACTCCGGGTGCGATTGGTGCCGCCGGCCGGTCCCGTCATGGTCCTGGTGGTCGACAAGGCTGAGTTGATGCCTTTCGACCCCGACCGGACCTGGCTGGCACCGCCCCTTCTGCCGGCCATGTCGAGGGCGCTGATCGATGCGGTAGCTTGGGACGCGAGAAACGGAGTCTGGATCTATCGTCTGCACCCCGGGATAACTTTCGGGGCCTTACCCATTACTGCGAAAAAGGCTGTTGTCGCCGCACTGATCGGATGCTTGCCCAGCCTGACCGAACAGACATCTTCTTTGCCCGCCTGGAGACTCCATGACTAATTTGACGATCCGTCTCAAGTTGCGCATCATCTTCTTATTTCTGGCCGGGCTCTTCTTGCTGTTTGGTCTTTTGTCCTTGAGCCGGCTGGGCGTGCTGACATCACAACTTGAAATGTTGGAACGGGATACCTTGCCGGCGATCTTGTCAACCAACACCATTAACACCGAACTCGGCGATTTTCGGGTCCAAGAGGGACTCCATATCTTGACCCGTGATTTGGCCGCCAAGGAAACTATCGAAAAGTCCATGATCGCCCAACTGGATCAGATTGCAAAGACCACAGCCATTCTTGAACCGCTTATCGTAGATACCGAGTCCAAGGTGCTGTATCATAACTACACTACTCTATACGCCAAATATCTTGATGAACACCGGAAGATAATTTCCGTCTCTTCCCTCAATGATCTTGATAACGCCCGGCAAATTTACGTGGAGGCCGCGCCGGTTTTCAAGCAACTTACCACCGTTATCGATCGACTGGTAACACTGGAACGCGAAGAGGCCTTGGCCGAGATCAAAGGCGCTCGCGATCTGTTTGCTCATCGGAAAATCCGGACCATGTTCGTTGGCTTCGTGCTTTTCACGTTCATCGTCGGCTGTGTTGCGCTATTGGAGCGAACGGTGTCGCAATCGATTCAGACTTTGGCCGATCAGATCACTCAAATAGGCGCAGGTAATTTGGCGGTCGTCATCAGCGGCCAGGAACGCGGTGACGAGGTGGGGCAGATCGCGCGGGCGGTAGCCTCGACCGTTTTTACGATTCATCAAACCGTCAAGGAACTGAACCGCCTGATCGGCGAGATCCAGACCGGCCATCTTGCGGAACGCGTCGACCCCCAGGCGTTCCAGGGTGAATTCTTCACGCTGCTGACCGGTGCCAACGCCCTGGTCGAAACCCTGGCCCGACCGCTGATTGAAGTTGCGGCAGTCATGCAGAAGCTCGCATCGGGAAAACTCGACGGGCGGATGACCGGCGCCTATGAAGGTGATCTGCGCGCGCTCAAAGCCAACGTCAACCGTAGTCTCGATACCTTGACCCGGTTATTGGGCGAACTGGCTACGACGGCCCACCACATGGCCGCCGCCGATCTTCACCACGGCATCGCCGGCAGTTACCAGGGAAGCTTCGCCGAAGTCCGTGCCGACGTCAATCGCGCCCTGTCCCAGCTTCGATATCTGGTGAGCGAAGCCTCCCGAGGCACCGAACAATCCGCCGCGGCAGCCGCAGGGGCCGCGGCGGCGGCCCATCAGGTGGCAGCGTCAACAGCGCGTCAGGTCTGCGCCCTGAATGAGATGGTCGTAGCCATTCAGGAAACCGCAGCATCGATATCATCGGTTGCCGTTCACGCCGTCAATGGCGGCACCATGGCTGAAACCGCCTCCCGATTGGCGTCGTCGGGACGAAGCGAGTTGTCCGCATTGACAGCCGAAGTCGGTCGCCTCGCTGCCCGCCACGGAAGAATCGAACAGATCACCTCGGCCATTGCCGGGATTGCCGATAAAGCCACGGTACTGTCGATCAACGTCGCCATAGAAGCTTCCCGCGGCGGCGCCGAGAGCCGGGGATTCAGTGTCGTCGCGCACCGGATCGGCCGCTTGGCCGAAGAGGCGGCGCATGCCGCCGGTGAGATCGGTGCCATCATTGCCGAAGCCCGCGAAGGCGTGGAAATCAGCGCTGCCGGCGGAGCCAATGCCGAGGCCGCGATGGCGAGGATCGGGAGCGCCATTGAGCAAAGCGGCACCACGGCACAGGTCATCGCCACCGCGATCGCTCAGCAATCCGCGGCGATTCAGTTGGTTTCGCAGCGGCTGGAAGAATTTGGTCTGGAAGGAAATAATAATGCGAGCGCAGCCGAGGAAATCAGCGTAACAATGGAGGAGCTTTTGCGTATTGTTAATAATACTCGCGCTGAAGTTTCCAGGTTTACTCTAGAGTGATTAATGAACATGGCAAAACAAATAAAACTGATTTCATGGGCTACACGGATTAAGCAGCTGGCATTGCCGCTACTTTTTACCACTATTTTTGGTTCCATGTTCTATTATGGCGGGCAAGCGTCTTATGAACTGGGCGTGGTTGCCTTTGACACTAGCCACAGAGCTTTTGAGTATGTTCTTAGCTTGGGAGTTGTGATCGGACTGACTGTTTTTGTACAGCGGTTTGTTCAGTTTATTATTCTGGACGGTCTCGCTGCACCGGCACTCGGGACTCCCGTGCCCCGCCTGCTGTCCCAGTTATCGACTCTGATCGTCTATCTGCTTGGCTTCGCGGCCATCTTCGGGATTGTTTTCAAACAGGACCTTACCGCCTTGTTGGCCGCATCGGGGATCGCGGGCCTCGTCTTCGGCATGGCGCTGCGCGAAATCATCCTCGACATTTTCACCGGTCTCGCCCTCAACATCGACCGTCCGTTGCGGATTGGTGACGACGTGTTGGTGCATCGGGTCGGGGACAAGACCATCGAAGGCCGAGTCATTGAGATCAGTTGGCGTACCACCCGGCTTTCAGATCTCGGCGGCAATACCGTGGTGGTCTCCAACAGCAAGCTCGCGTCATCAACCATTACCAACTACTCACAGCCGCATCGGTCGGTATGGACGTCGGTGCGGGTGACCCTGGATGTTGGAATTCCTCCGGACCGGGTCGAGCGCATCCTGTTTGGGGCAGCGACCCAAGCTCTCGCCGAAATCGGCCAAGATCCCGTGCCCGCGCCGTTGATCCGGATCAACGATGTCACCGCGTATGGTGTCGAATACGCTGTAATGTTCGAAACCACTTTGCTTCAACGCCATGCCGCCCGCTCGCTGATGTTCAAACTGATCCTGACCCACATCGGTCAGGCCGGCTTACGGCCCTCGATTCAAGAATCGGTATCTCCATTGGCAACCGTTTCCGGCATAGAATCCCGGCCGGGGCCGGAACAAATTGCAATCCTGCTCCATAGTCATCCGCTATTTCACGATATGGACACCGATGATGTCTGTCTTTTGGCGAAGGCAGCTATCATCCGGGCGGTCGATGCCGGCACACTGCTGGCTCAAAGTGGCGAGGTTGCCACTATTATTATCTTGGTTCTCGAGGGCATGGCCTTTGCGGAGCCGCTCACCCGCGATATTCATGCGGTCGGGGACAAAGGGAATCCCGCCGCTGCGCGACTTGGTCCCGGGCATTTGATCGGGGCTGAGGCGACTTTAACCGGCGACGGCTATGCTCGCACGGTACGAGCGCAAACGCCGTCGCTGATAGCCGAACTGGATCACCGTGCGCTGCACGGCATGTTAGGAGCCAAGCCGGTTCTGGCACAGCTCTTGGCCCGGCGCATCGCCGACGGACAAAGGCGGGAGGAGGTCTCCGGCCCGAACAGGCCCGGCTTGCTGACTGTCAGCGATGCCGACCGAACCGCCGATGTTTTCGCCAGCATCTGCCGAACTTTCGCCGATCTTCGCTTGGCTCCGGTTGGCAGTGTGTCGCGTGGACATACATGAACAGGCTGAGGTGGGCGAGTACGATATTAATGGCACCCCCTGGGAAACGACGGAGCGCACCTCGGAAAAGAACTCCGGGTTCCGTTCCGCCCACTCAGCGACAGCCGCTCTTGAGAACGTGAATGATTCTGCTAATGATCCGTCGGTTGTCTATCTTGTGAGCGCCCGGTTAGTTCTTAGGAAGGTTCGGCTCGATCACAAGCAAAGCGTCACCTCCCAGCCAGAATATCTCTCTCGTCGGTCCCTCCAAGGCTTCGTTAACGCCTTGGAATCACAAATTCGTCCCAGAATAAAATAATGGTTGGGTCCAGGCCCTGACACTCTAAACACAAAGACTACTTCAGAAGCCTTAATCAGCATCTGAACGCTCAACTCTGAAAAGGTAAGTTCTCAATAAGTTGCAGTTTAACCCTTGTTTATATTGCTTCACAGCGGCCCTGAATTAGGGCTGGCGCAATTGATATATGAATGGCACTGTTGCAGAGCCATGTTGTATCGAACTCGGGGCTGGAGACGAGCATGCCCGACCCCAGGTATCCTTGTGAAGCTGATGAAACCGATGCGGCCATCGGTGCAGGTATCCCCGTGCATTTCCCTATCGTCGCAATCGGCGCATCGGCTGGAGGGTTTGAGGCGTTCGAGGCATTCTTCGCCAAAATGCCACCAAGCAGCGGCATGGCGTTCGTTCTGATTCAACATCTCGATCCGACATATAAGAGCAAGCTGCCGGAGCTGGTCGGCAGGTTCACCTCGATGTCGGTCCATGAAATCGTTGATGGAATACCAATTGTACCGAACAACGTTTACATCATTCCTCCAGACTATGACCTCGGCATTCTTCATGGTTCGCTCCATCTTGTCGAACCACCTGAGCGCCGAGGGCTGAGGCATCCCATTGATTCGTTTTTTCGGTCACTGGCACTGGACCAGGGAGCTGACGCGATCGTCATTGTCGTCAGCGGGACCGGAACCGACGGCACTCTCGGGCTGCGCGATATTGCTGACGCCGGCGGCTACGTGCTTATCCAGGATCCTGCCAGCGCCAAATTCGACGGCATGCCGCGAAGTGGGGTCAATACCGGATTGGCAGACTTGGTGTTGCCAGTCGGTGAGATGCCCAACGCGCTGATTGCAATGCTCGGTAACGGCAGGCAACGACAGCCTCCTCGGGAGCCCGAGCCAGAAGATGGTGTTTCTGACCAGATAAAGAAAATACTGTTGTTGTTGAGAGCGAAGACGGGGCACGATTTCTGGCAGTACAAAAAGCAGACCATAGTTCGTAGAATTGAACGCCGAATGGCGGCTCATCGACTCGGGAGAATGACGGACTACGTTCGATATTTACAGCACTTCCCAGAGGAACTAGAAATTCTATTCAACGAGCTCCTGATTGGCGTAACACGGTTTTTCCGCGATACCGAAGCGTTTAAGGCGCTGCAAGAAACGGTCATTCCTCAGCTCATCGAGACGCGCGGGGTAAGCGACGAAATCAGGGTTTGGGTTCCAGCCTGTTCGACCGGAGAAGAGGCTGTTTCGATAGCCATTCTGTTCCACGAACGCCTCGCCGCTGACTCCCGGGTTGCCAAGGTGCAAATCTTCGCCTCGGATATCGACCCCAGAGCAATCTCCGTTGCGCGCAGGGGCTTCTATCCCAAGTCGATTTCCGCCGACGTTTGGCCGGAATTCCTCAAACGGTACTTCACCGCGGAAGAGGGAGGTTTCCGTCTGACCAAGATTATTCGAGACAGTATCGTATACGCCCAACATAATTTGATTAAAGACCCACCTTTTTCACGACTCGACCTGATTAGCTGCCGTAATGTTTTAATCTACATGAGCGGTGAGTTGCAGAAGAAGGTCATGCCGCTCTTTCACTATGCACTGAAGCCGGGCGGCTTCTTATTCCTCGGCACGTCTGAGACAATCGGCGACGTGCCGGACATTTTTGCTATCGTTGACCGGAAAGTAAAAATTTTTCGAAGGCTGGGCGGTATCCCAAGGGCGCTGCCGAACCTGACAATACGCTCCATCGCCCCCAGCCATCCAGTCGTGATTGAGACCGAGGAAAAGACCATGGAATCCCCCGCCCCATCGCCCAACCTTCCAGACATTCTCGAGAAGTTGGTGATCCAGGACTTCACCCCATCGAGCGTGCTGGTGAACCGGAAGTCTGAGGTGCTGTGTATCAGGGGGCGCACTGGCAAATATCTCGAGCCAGCCCAGGGGACGGACGCCCGCAATCTTATCGCCATGGCACGGGAAGGGCTCCGTATCCCACTCACCGTCGCCTTGCGCAAGGTATTCGAGCAGAATGCTGCGGTACCGACAACGGACGTTGTCTGCCCTAACTTGCGGATCAAAACTAACGGCGATTTCAAGACGGTCAATGTCCGACTGCGACTTTTAAACAACCCGCCCTGTGTTCAGGGGTTCGCTTTGGTCGTATTCGAAGAAGTCTTTTCGGATAACTTTGAAATCATCGCCCCGGATGCTGCTCCATCGGACGATGCTCAGGCCAGAATCAGAGACCTGGAACAGAACCTTCACGTCTCACGTGATTATCTTAAGGCTATGAACGAAGAGCTTGAGGTTGCAAATGAAGAATTAAAATCAAGCAACGAAGAGCTTCAGTCGACTAATGAAGAACTACAAAGCATTAATGAAGAGCATGAAACCTCTAAGGAAGAGCTTCAATCCGTTAATGAAGAGCTGGTTACCGTAAATTGTGAGCTTGAGAGCAAACTAAAAGAGCTTGCCACTACCAACAATGACATGATTAATCTGTTTGCAAGCACAGAAATTGCTACATTATTCCTTAATCGTGATCTTCACATAAAAAGATATACGCCAGAGGTTGTGAGACTATTTCCCCTTATCCAGAGCGACGTCGGGAGACCGCTCCGGGACATTACTGGAACACTCGACTACCCGGGGCTTGTGGAGGATGCTCACGGTGTCCTTCAGTCTCTAATTCCTCGATACAAAGAGGCTTCCAGTCAGGATGGGCGATGGTACAAGATTCGAATACTACCTTACCGAACGACTGAGAATGTAATTGACGGGGTAGTCATCACGTTCATCGACAACTCGGACCAAAAGGCACTGGAGGTCCAGTCCCGGCTTGCAACAGTTGTTCGGGACTCCAACGACGCAGTGACGGTTACTGATTTCGAAGGGCGGCTCCTGGCATGGAACCGTGGGGCGGAGCGCATCTATGGGCTGACGGAGGCAAACACCGTCGGGCTGTCGGTTTTCGGAATCTTTGCAGAGAGCCAGCACGACGAAATCCGGCGGTTGCTGAACCGGATAGCCTGCGGCGAGACGGTCGAGCAGTTCGAAACCGAGCGCGAACTCAAGGACGGCAGGAGGCTTCGGATTCAAGTCACCGCGACCCTCCTTCGTGACGACCAGGGGAGACCACAGTCCGTAGCGACGACTGAGCGTGAGATGCCGGAACTCAAGAGCACCGAATAATCCACTTCATGACGACATGGGCAACGTTTTACTCTGCCACTTGTCAGGACATTAAGAATAATAAATAGCTACCGATTAAGGCGGGGGAAGCAGAGGCGACGCTTGGAAATAAGGTCGATTGATCGCAAGGGGTATCGTGCCAACTTCCTGCTGATGAGCAGACACTCCGGATTTACAACACACTACTTAACCAATATTTGCTGAATGCTTCAAAAGTAGCGACCAAGGACAGGTACATAAGTTCCGACACTACTGCTTTCCAAGCCTTAAACCAGTGAGACAGTGTATGTTGTCTGCATAGGATACCTTCCGATGACAAATCAAGCAAACATGGCGCGCCTTCGTAAAAACGCTGAAGCAGCGTATCGCAATGGTGCGTGTTCTCTAGTAGAGTCAGCGGAGCAGACGCTTGACGACTATAAGGTACAGCTCCATGACCTGAATGTGTACCGAATTGAGCTGGAAATGCAGAATGACGAGTTGCAGCGCGCTTACCTGGAGCTTGAGGAAACACGGGATCGCTACGCCGACTTGTACGACTTTGCACCCATTGGTTATTTCACCCTTTCTGTCGAGTGCCGGGTTGTCGATGTCAACCTTGCCGGGGCTGCTCTGCTCTCGCTATCCAGGGCCGAGCTAACCGGGCGGCTATTGACCTCGTTCGCATTGGTCTCGGATGTTAAAACGCTTAGGAATCACATCTTAGACGCCATCGCCACGCAGGAACGGCAAGTCGCCGAGATATGGCTGACCCAAAAGGGTGGTGTCCGCGTTCTTACACGGTTTGAGACGATTGCCGTGCCAGGAGACGGCCAGCTTGTCCGGACGGCTGTCGCTGACATCACAGAACAGCGGTTGGCAGACGAAATGCTGCGGACCCTGTCCCTGGCCGTTGAACAAAGCCCGGTAGCCGTTCTGGTTACCGACATAGACGGCAACATTCAATATGCCAACACGTACTTTTCGGAAATGACCGGGTATTCGCTAGATGAACTGGCTGGGCAGAATCCAAGAATACAAAAGTCAGGCCAGACAACCAATACTGAGTACAAGCAACTGTGGGATACCATCACGTCTGGAGCCCAATGGTGTGGTGCGCTGCTGAACAAACGAAAGGATGGAACGCATTTCTGGGTACGCAGCCGGATATCCGGTATAAAGGACAACACGGGTAAAATAACCCATTATCTCGCGATTGAAGAGGACATCACACTCGAAAAGATCCGCAGCGAGGGGCTAGAGCGTCAAGCAGCTTACGACCATCTGACTGGATTGCCGAACCGCCTTTTGGCATTTGACCGTCTTGAGCATTCACTGAGCCACATGGCGCGAGCAAAGAACTGCATCGGGGTAATGGTTCTGGATCTGGATCACTTCAAGCACGTAAACGATACCCTTGGGCATGTCGCAGGTGACCAGTTGCTCGTACAAGTCGGCGAACGTCTTTCAGCGTTGCTCAGAGCGGAGGATACTGTTGCCCGTCTTGGTGGCGATGAGTTTATGGTAATTCTTCCGAGCGTCCACAGTATTCATGACGTGAAAGTCATTGCTGATAAAATTACACATGCTTTTTCAGTCCCATTCGTTCTGCTTCCTCAAGAGTTATTTTGTACAATTAGCATCGGCATTTCTCTGGCGCCTAAAGATAGCTGCGATTCTCAGGTACTGCTGAGAAATGCCGACACGGCAATGTATGTCGCTAAGGCTGAGGGTAGAAACACTCACCGCTTTTATGTCGAGAGTATGTGCCTGAGAGCTAAAGAACGATTAAGTCTGGCGACCCATCTTCGTCTTGCCGTCGAGCGGAATGAGCTTTCCCTCGTCTACCAGCCGCTGGTCAACATCGGAAGCGGCGCGGTCATGGGTGCTGAAGCTTTGATGCGATGGAAGAATTCCGAACTGGGATCCGTCGAGCCAGGGCGGTTTATCCCTCTTGCCGAGGAATTGGGGCTCATTGTTCCGATAGGGCAGTGGCTGTTGACGACCGTTTGTTATCAAATCCGGGACTGGCTGACGTCAGGGGTGACCGTCCCGAGAATAGCAATCAACGTATCAAGCCGTCAGTTCCGTGAGGTCGGCTTTGCCAGGCAAGTCTTGTCGCTTCTGGCAGACTATGATCTTGGAGTAGACTGTATTGAGCTTGAGATTACGGAGAGCCTGCTAGTCGGAGAAAACACAATAATAATTCAAAATCTTTACGAGCTTCGTCAGGCGGGCATCCAGTTCAGTGTTGACGATTTCGGCACAGGTTTCTCTTCTCTTAGCTACCTCCAGCGGCTGAGCTTACAGTGCTTGAAGATTGACCGCTCCTTTATAGCAAATCTGCCCGAAAGCGGAGATGCATCCATCCTGACGAAGGCGATAATCGGCATGGCGCAGCAGCTCAACATGACGGTTGTCGCCGAAGGCGTTGAAACAGTGGAGCAGCTTCAGTTTCTGAAACAGGCGGGGTGCGACATTGCGCAGGGTTACCTTTTCAGTAAAGGTGTCCCAGCCGAGATGTTCGCGCAAACAATCGAGCTTATCAAAAAAAACTTCTGATGAACAGTCCAGGTAGAAAGTACAACGCCATTATAAACCAAAGACAGTTAATCAGTTGATCCTCTTATGGGAGCGGTGATCGTGCTTAAGCACTTGTCGAGGATCAGGACGTTGGCGGAGGCAACGGGTCTGTCAGAAATTTCGTGTGTGGGCGGGCGGTTGAACATCTGATCAGGCC
>JBAWVF010000034.1:0-28203 GCA_037147415.1 Rhodospirillaceae bacterium
CTGGAAAATACTATATCTAGTGGGTGTGTGCGTCAAGCCGATAGGCATGGCCTGAACACGGCTTTGCCGCTTTTTTAATCGCGCTGCTTTAATCTCTCGGTTCATCTCCATAGCCGTCAAAACCCGTGGCCACGGCGGAGAGCCACGGTGGGTTCAGGGCTTCGAGTCGGCTGAAAACCGGGCAGCTTCGCTGGTGAGCCCCCGGCAGATAGCCGATACTCATCAGGAATTCCCCGACCACTTCTCCGCCCATGAAGGTAAAGCGCGCGCGAAACAGCGTCAGCCACGCGGCTTTGCTGCGCGGGTGATGCTCGGCCAGCCAGGCCGCGAATGATCCCTGCTCGGCCCGCAGCGCGACCAGACGGCGCGCATTCTCGATGATGGCATCGATCTTGCGGCGGTTGCGGATAATTCCGGCATCGGCAAGCAGGCGCGCGCGCTCCGCATCGCCATAAGCCGCGACCCGATCGATCTCAAAGCCGTCAAAAGCGGCGTTCAGGGCTTCGCGCTTCTTCAGCACGGTCAGCCAGGATAGCCCGGCCTGGTTGATTTCCAGCACCATCCGTTCAAACAGCACCCGATCATCGGCAACCGGGTAGCCGTATTCCAGATCGTGATAAGGCTGGTGCCAGGGATGGCCGGGGGCGTCCCGACAATAAATGATCGCTGCCATGATACCGTTATACCGCCGCAGTGCAGGGAGCGCTATACAGGCTGATGTTTCCGACCGATACTCGGTTACGGCTACGGCCGTAGTCTGTCCGGCCTGCCGCAGTGCTAACGAGTAAAACGACATGAGCGACCTTACCAAAGATATAGAGTCCTTGGCTGGAATTCCGGTGATGTGCGTCGGCGACGTCATGCTGGACCGATTCGTTTATGGCAGTGTCGAGCGGATTTCTCCCGAGGCGCCGATTCCCGTGCTGCGCATCGAACGCCACGCCGCCATGCTGGGCGGGGCCGGCAATGTCGCCGCGAATCTGGAGGCGCTGGGATGTCGCCCGCATTTTCTGTCGGTGGTCGGCGACGATGATGCCGGGGCGGCGATTCTGCATCGCTTGGTTGAGGCGAAATTGGCCGATTGCTGCCATATCGTCACCGAGCCGGGGCGCCGGACCACGGAAAAGACCCGATATTTCGCCTCTCATCAGCAATTGTTGCGCACGGATAACGAAACGATTGTTCCGTTGTCGTCCGCTTCGGCTGAAAGCGTGCTGGCTGCGGCCCGCGCAATGCTTGGCGACGTGCGGGCGGTGTTGTTGTCCGACTATGGTAAGGGCGTTCTGACTCCCGACTTGGTGCGGGCGCTGATCGAGTTGGCCGGGGCGGCCGGACGGCCGGTGATCGTCGACCCCAAGGGTACGGATTACAGCCGGTATCGTGGGGCGAGCCTGGTTACGCCCAACCGGCGCGAGTTGGCGGAGGCCAGCGGCCTGCCGGTCGGCACGGATGACGAGATCGTTGCCGCAGCTCACGGTGTGATGGAGCGTTGCGGCATTGCCGCGATGGTGGTGACCCGGAGCGAACAAGGGATGACGGTTATCGACGGTAACCGGGCCGTGTTTCATTTGCCGGCCGAAGCGCGAGAAGTGTTCGATGTTTCAGGCGCGGGTGACACCGTGGTTGCCGCATTGGGCGGTGCCCTGGGCATCGGTGCGTCGCTGGTCGATGCCGCCCGGCTGGCCAATCTGGCGGCCGGCGTGGTGGTCGGCAAAGTCGGCACCGCCACCGTGGGTCCGTCCGAGTTGCTGGCCGCGCTCCATCATCAGGAATGGGCGGCGGGTGAAGTCAAGGTTGTGCCGTTGGAAACCGCCGTGACCCGGGTCGGGCGTTGGCGTCGTCAGGGGCGCCGGATCGGTTTTACCAACGGTTGCTTCGACTTGCTTCATCCTGGGCACGTCTCGTTGCTGCGGCAGGCGCGGGCTGCGTGTGATCGGTTGGTGGTCGGGCTGAACAGCGATGCCTCGGTCCGTCGGCTTAAGGGGGAAACCCGACCGGTTCAATCGGAACTGGCGCGTGCCACCGTTTTGGCCTCACTGGCCTCGGTCGATCTGGTCGTGTTGTTTGGCGAAGATACGCCGTTGAACCTGATCAAGTCATTGCTGCCCGACATTTTGGTCAAGGGTGCCGACTATCGGGTTGATCAGGTTGTCGGTGCCGATGTGGTTACCGCCAATGGCGGGCGGGTTGTTTTGGCCGATCTCTCTCAAGGCCACAGCACCACCGCCACAATCGCCCGCATGCAATTATAAAGAAGGGCCGTGCCCCATGCCTCCCGCTTCGATACTCTCTCGTGTTGAAAGCCGTTTCACCGGTTGGCGACGCCACATCGCGCTGATGCTGGGCCTGCTCGGGCTCGGCATTTGTTACGCGCTACCGCATTTGCACGAAGCAAGGGACCTGGTTACCCACATGGTCGCCGCTGCCATTGCAGTGTTTGCGCTCGGACTTGATATGGTATCCAAGGGCAAGCGGCGTCAGGAGCTTTAAGAGGCGGGAATATTAAGAGGCCGGGGGTTTTAAGACAGGCTCCCCGCTCAATCCGGAGCCTGTGCGACCTGTGACTGCTGGAAGGCGCGGCGGGTCTTGGGAGCAATCACCGGGCTTGCCATCTCGCCGCACCGCCGGGGCTCAAGCTTCTTCGCGCTGTTCCAATCCAGCTCGGCAAGGTGATTCCAGACCCGGCACACATAGTGGCGGGATTGCTCGCTCGAGCCACCCTGATAGCGGGCGACCGCGCGTGACCAGCTGCCGGTCTGAGCCCGCAACCGAACCAGCATATTGCCGGCATAGTAGATGTTGGCGCGCGGGTCCATCATCTTGTCGAGTGAGCTGAACGCGGCTTTGTGGTGGCGTAGCGATAACTGCATGCAGCCGACGAAGGTATTGTCGATCCGCCCTCTCATCCGGCGGACCGCGTCATCACGGCTGCTGGCGACCACCGAACGCAGACCGAAAGAAAGCGCATTCGGTTGGGGCACGCCGCCAACGCCGCTTTCAACCAGGCTGATCGCTAACAGCAAGCCGTTGGGGATGTGCAACTGCCGCTCAACCATCGAAGTATTGGTGTGGCAGTCATTTTCTCCCGCCCATGCCGGTACGGCCGCTGCAAATCCCAACCCAAGTCCAATAACGACGGCAAAGACCCCGCCGATCAGTCGTCCGGTTCGATACTGCGCTGCTACTACCGACATAAGCACTTCTCCCTGTCTCGCATGCCCGGTTCTGGGCTGTGGTTATCCCGCTTGCGGCGGGTGGGTGCCGGGAGGCACGCCCTCGAATCATCGATTACCGGCAGAACGTACGGTAATCGCCTCCCCAAAGGTTTTTGACATTCCCCTGTTGGATGTCACGAGGAGCATTGTCGAAATCCGGTCGGAAGGTCAACTCAAATTTTCGAAGTATGTGCCCAAAATACCGAGGTAGAAGTTGATGTTAACCTTTTTCGGTGCATGGATAGGCTTCTACAGTCTGTCCTAACTCCAGCATTTCTGCGGTTATCACCGGTATATCAGCTTAATTCCCGTCGTATGGTGCGATGCATGCCTTTACCATTTTCAGTGCCTCGATCGGAGACTCCTGCTTGTTCTATGGGCGATCAAATTGGTTTACGAATTATTACTAATTGATTAGATAGCCCCGGGATTTGCGGTCGGAAGCGGGCTTGCCCGCCACCGCGGTTGCGAGCATAAGTTTCTCGCGGTGCACTCTGAGGTCAGAGGCGATGACAAGCATTTTAGCCGTTTTTGAGCTTATGGCTTCGGGTTATGCCCACCTGGAACAGGGTGAGTCCGAAGCCGCCGAACATCACTTTCGAGCGGCGATCGCCGTGTGCGAATCGAGCGGCGATTTATCGGGTAGCGCCGAGCCCCGGGCTGCGCTCGCGGACCGGCTGGCGGCAACCGGGCGCTGGGCGGAAGCGGCGGCGCTTTTCGAGCAGGCCGACCGGTTGGAACCCGACCGCCCGTTCCGACTGGCCGCCCTGGCTGAAGCCCGGTTTGAAGCCGGCGACTCGGTGGGGGCGGCCGAGGCTTGCCGCCGCTGGCTCGCGTTGGTGCCCGACAGTGCGCCCGCCCGCTTTGCCCTGGCCGATTCGCTGATCCGGTTGGAGGAACGGTCCGCTGCGGCCGATGTCTTGCGCGAGGCGCTGCGGCTCGATTCGGATCATCCCAGGGCGGCGTGTCGACTGGCCGGCGTGCTGGTTGAACTGGGTGACCCGCTGGAGGCCCTGGAGCTGGTTCAGCCGACCTTGCGCCGTCATCCCGACCATGCCGGGCTTCACGCGGCGCTGGGTCGGGCTTGGGCCTTGCTTGGCGAATCGGAGAAGGCGCGGTCGGCATGGTGCCGGAGTCTGGAGCTTGAGCCGGACAATTCGGAAATCGCCGCTTCGGTGGCGGCGGCTGAAAAGCCGGCCGGCATGCCCGAGTCGGTTCCGACCCCGGTCTATGTTCGCGCGCTGTTCGACCGGTACGCCGACCGATTCGATGAGGATCTGGTCGGACGATTAGGCTATCGCGCGCCCGAAGTGCTGTTGGAGGCGGTGCGTGGTTTGCCGGGGGCCGGACGTGAGCTTGATATTCTCGATCTGGGCTGCGGCACCGGATTGGCCGGAGCAGCGTTCGCGCCGCTGGCCGCTCGGCTCGACGGGGTCGATCTGTCGTCCCGGATGATCGAGCGTGCCCGCAAGCGCGGTCTCTATCATGCGCTCTATACGGATGATTTGATTGCCGTGCTGTATCGCGAACAGGCATCCCGCGATCTGATTATTGCCGCCGACGTCTTTAATTACCTGGGTGATCTCGGCCCGGTGATGACGGCGCTGGCGTTTGCTTTAAGGCCGGGCGGGCGGGCCGCGGCCACGCTGGAGGCTGACGGCGAACACGATACTTTTCGAGTGGCTGAGAATCGCCGGGTTCGCCACGGGTCGGGTCATCTCCGTGCCGCCGCCGCCGCCGCCGGACTTCGCCTGCTTTATCTTGAACGCACACCGGTCCGCACCGAACGGGGCGAACCGGTGGACGCGCTGGTCTTCGTGTTGGAAGCCCCCGCCGCTATGCGGTGCGGACCTGCCCGATGAAATCGGCGATGGTCCGGTGCAACATCTCGGCCCGTTCACCGGTAACCAGATTATCCTGTAACGCCGCCCTCTCCGCATGGCCGCCCTTGTCCCGGGGCCTTGGATGGTGGACACTCGGCCGTCCCGCCCTTGATCGTTTTGCCGTGGTCCGATGCCGCATATAACGCCGATCAGCCTGATCCTGCCCGACGAAGCCGCCACCGAGCGGCTGGCCGCAAGCCTTGCCCCGCTGCTACGGTCCGGTGACGTCCTGACCCTTAAGGGCGATCTCGGCGCCGGCAAGACCGCGCTGGCTCGCGCCCTGATCCGCTGCTTGGCCGACAACCCGGATGAAGAGGTGCCGAGCCCGACCTTTACCTTGGTTCAGGGCTACGAGACCGTCGCCGGTCCGGTCCGGCATTTCGACTTGTACCGCTTGAGCGGTCCCGACGATGTGATCGAACTCGGCTGGGACGATGCGTTGGTCGAAAGCATCGTGCTGGTTGAATGGCCGGACCGGCTCGGTTCGGCGCTGCCGCCGGGGCGACTGGAGATTACTTTGACGCCCGCACCGGAGGAGGGCGGCGCCGAGGCGCGTCGCGTTACCCTGACCGCACACGGGGATCGCGCCGCGTGCTTGGCGCTGCTGGCCGGGTCCGCGTGCGCCCCGTTGGCCGGGGATGCCTCGACCCGGAGCTATCAAAGGGTGATCCGCCCCGACGGTCCGCCACTGATTGTGATGCGGGCGCCCCATCCGGAAACCGAGTTGCTGCCGTTTATCCGGATTGCCGAGCTGTTGCGCCCGTGCGGGCTGTCGGTGCCGGACATCATCGCGGCTGATCCGGCAAACGGCTTGCTGGTGCTGGAAGATTTCGGAGACGAAACTTTTGCTGCGGCGCTTGATGCCGGTGCTGAACCGGAGCCGTTCTATCGGTTGGCGACCGAGGTTTTGATCACGCTTCACCGTACTTTCCGGCTCGGCCCGGCTTGCGCGGGGTTGCCGGATTATGACGGCGCGCGCTTTCTTGAACAAGTACTGCTGCTGCCCGAGTTGGTATTTCCCGCCGATAGCACAATTCGTTCCGAGTTCGAAACAGCTTGGCAGGCGGTCATTCCGGGGGCGATGAGCGGGCCGCATTCGTTGCTATTACGCGATTATCACGCCGGCAATCTGATGCTGTTGGCGGAGCGGCCGGGGGTGCGGCGTTGCGGCTTGCTCGATTTTCAGGATGCCGGGCCGGGTCCGGCCGCGTATGATCTGGTCTCGTTGGTGGAGGATGCCCGGCGCGATATTGCGCCGACATTGGCGGACGCCATGATCGAACACTATCTGGCGGCGTTTCCCGCTCTCGATCCGGTTGCTTTCCGACAGGCGTGCCGTGTGCTCGGCGCCATTCGTCATACCCGGGTGATCGCGGTGTTTCTGCGGCTGGCGGCGCGCGGGAAACCCGGTTATCTGCGCCATCTGCCGCGGGTGTGGGCTTATCTCGACCGTCACCTTGCCCGGCCGGAGCTGGCCCCGGTCGCCGCTTGGTTTGCCCGTTATTTGCCGCCGGAGCGGCGTGCCGACCTTATCATTTCGGAGCCGAAATCATGATGATTACCCGTGCGATGGTGCTGGCCGCCGGCTTTGGTCTGCGCATGCGGCCGTTGACGCTGACCCGGCCGAAGCCGCTTTTGACCGTGGCCGGGCGCAGCATGCTTGATCACGCGCTTGATCGTTTGGTCGAGGCCGGGGTTGAAACCGCGGTGGTCAATTCTCATTACCTGGGCGAACAGATCGGGGCTCACCTTGCCGGGCGGACCACGCCGCGCCTGATCCTGTCACCCGAGGCCGAGGTGTTGGAAACCGGCGGCGGCATCCGGCTGGCGCTGCCTCATTTCGGGGCCGAGCCTTTCTATTCGGTCAATGCCGATATTCTGTGGTTGGACGGAACGGTCCCGGCGCTCCGCCGTTTAGCGGAGAGTTTCGAGCCCGGACGGATGGACGCGCTGTTGCTGTTGATGCCGGTCGACCGGGCGCAGGGCTATGACGGGCCGGGCGACTTTTCGCTTGAAGCCGATGGCCGGGTCGTGCGCCGTCGAGAGGGTGAAACCGCGCCCCATGTCTTTGCCGGGGTTCACATTACCAGCCCGGCCTTGTTTGCCGACACCCCGGAAGGGCCGTTTTCAACCAATCTGGTGTGGAATCGGGCGTTGGCGCGCGGCCGACTTTACGGCCTGGTCCATGACGGCGACTGGTTTCATGTCGGAACGCCCGAGGCGCTTGAAAAGACCGAGGCGCTGTTGGCGGACCGGCTGTCGTGAGCGTCTGCTCGATCCCGGCCGGATTCTCCTTTGTCGATGAGCTGGCCGCCGGAATCCTGGACCGATACGGAAGCGATCCGATTGCGCTGGCCGGGGTCACGGTTCTTCTGCCGACCCGACGGGCCTGCCGCTCTTTGCGCGATGCGTTTTTGCGTCTGACCGGGGGAAGGCCGCTGTTGCTGCCGGGGCTATCGCCGCTGGGTGATCTTGATGCCGAAGGTTTAGGCATGGCGCTGGAAGAACTGCCCCAGCTGGCCGGCAGTCTCGATCTGCCGCCCGCCATCGGTGAGTTGCGCCGCCGGCTGTTGCTGACCCAGGTCATCATGGCCGCGCCCGGTTTTGCCGCAACGGCGCCGCAGGCGGTGCGGTTGGCCGGTGATCTGTCCCGCCTGCTCGATCAGGTCGAGACCGAGCGGCTCGGCTTCGACCGGCTGGAAAATCTGGTCCCCGCCGATTATGCCGAGCATTGGCAGATCACACTCGGCTTTTTGACCATTCTGACCGCACGCTGGCCCGAGATTCTGATCGAGGAAGGCGCCTGTGACGCGACCCGGCGCCGCAATCTGGTGATGGCGGCCCGAACCGCCGCGTGGCGCGAGCGGCCCCCGGTCGGCCCGGTGATCGCCGCCGGCTCGACCGGCTCGATTCCGGCGACCGGCGCGTTGCTGGAGCTGATCGCCACTTTGCCCGAGGGCACATTGGTGCTGCCCGGTCTGGATACCGCGATCGATGACATGACCTGGGCGGCGATTGCCGAGGATGAAAGCCACCCGCAGCATACTCTGGCCAGCTTGCTGGAGCGGCTCGGTCTTGATCGCTCGGCGGTGCAACCCTGGCGCTCCGGTCATAGCGCACCGCGTGCGGCCCGCGCGCATTTGCTGGCCGAGGTGCTGCGCCCGGCGACCACCACCGAATCCTGGCGCGAGCTTGACGCCATCTCCCCTGAAGCGCTGGACGGCCTGACCCGAATCGACTGTCCGACCGCTCAGGAGGAAGCCGAAGTCATCGCCCTGCTGCTGCGTCACGCCTTGGAGACCCCCGAAGTCACCGCGGCGCTGGTGACGCCCGATCGGACCTTGGCGCGGCGGGTGGCGGCGGCGCTGACCCGTTGGGACATCCGGATCGACGATACCGGCGGCCAGCCGCTGGCCGATACCGCGGTCGGAAGCTTTCTTCGCCTTGCCGCCAATGCGCTGGTCGAGCGATTCGCTCCGGTGCCGCTGCTCAGCTTGTTGAAGCACCCGCTGGCGGCGGCGGGGCAGGCGCCGTCTTCGTGCCGTTACTTCGCCCGGGGCCTGGAGCGTGCCGTGCTGCGTGGCCCCCGTCCGGCCGCGGGACTGGCGGGAGTGCGGGCCGGACTCGACGCCGCCGGGCTCAAGGATGAGGAGATTCAAGCCGATCTTGCCGCCGGGCTTGATCGGTTGGAGCGGTTCGCCGCCCCGTTCGTGGCCTTCCAAGCCGCGGGGTCGGCGCCGATGGCCGAGCTGTTGCGAGCCCATCTCGCCTTTGTCGAGGCCATGGCCGCTACCGAAGATATGCCGGGGGCGTCGCGCTTATGGCGGCGTGATGACGGCGAAGCAGCGGCGTCCTTTGTCAACGAGTTGTTGCTTGCCGCCGCGGATTTTCCCGCGATCTCGCTTGCCGACTATCCCGGCCTGTTCGATGCGTTGATGAGCGGGCGGGTGGTGCGGCCTCGTTTCGGCCGGCACCCGCGTCTGGCGATTCTGGGACCGCTTGAGGCGCGGCTTCAGCATTGTGACCTGATGATTCTGGGCGGCTTGAACGAGGGCTCGTGGCCCGCCGAGCCGGCGCCCGATCCGTGGATGTCGCGCCCGATGCGCAAGGCCTTCGGCTTGCCTGCGCCGGAACGCCAGATCGGTCTTGCCGCCCATGATTTCGCCCAAGCCGCGACCGCGCCGCAGGTGGTGTTGACCCGGGCCGAACGCTTGGAGGGCGCGCCGACCGTGCCGTCACGCTGGCTGTCGCGACTCGACACCGTGCTGCGGGCGTTCAAGCTGGACGCGCTGCCGGGACGGGATGCCGCGGTTTGGCTCGGCTGGGCCGGCGCGCTCGGCCAGCCCGCCGTGGTCCGTCCGAGTCAGCCGCCCGAGCCGCGTCCGCCGCTGGCCGCCCGGCCGCGCACGCTCTCGGTGACCGAAATCGAAACCTGGATGCGCGATCCGTACGCGATCTATGCGCGCCATGTCTTGAAGTTGCGGGTGCTTGATCCGCTTGCCGCCGATCCGGGCGCCGCCGAGCGCGGCCAATTCATTCATGCCGCTCTGGATGGCTTCGTACGCGAGTGCCCAGGGGTGCTGCCGCCCGATGCGCTCGATCGCTTGTTGCGCCACGGCCGGACCGCGTTCGGTGATTTGTTGGCCCGACCGGAAGTGTGGGCATTCTGGTGGCCGCGGTTCGAGCGAATCGCCGGGTGGGTGGTCGCGTTTGAGGCCGGGCGCAGGCCCTTGACGCTGCCGGTGGCGACTGAAATCGGCGGCTCGCTGGAGTTGTACGGTCCCGGCGGGAAATTTACCTTGCGAGCTAAAGCCGATCGGCTGGATCGGTTGCCCGATGGCCGGCTCTCGATCATCGACTACAAGACCGGAACCCTGCCGAGTTCCGCCGAGATTGCGCTTGGACTGTCGCCGCAATTACCATTGGAAGCGGTGATGGCCGAAGCCGGGGCGTTTATCGGTCTTGAAAAGGCGCCGGTGGGCGAGTTGGCGTTCTGGCGTCTTTCAGGCGGCGATCCGGCCGGCGAGGAAAAACCGGTGCGGGGGTCACCCGCCGAGTTGGCCGCGGAGGCGCGGTGTGGGCTTGAGGCGCTGATCCGGACCTTCGACGATCCGGCAACGGCCTATCGTTCGCGGCCCCGGCCCCGCCATGCCCCGCGCTTTGATGAGTATGCCCATCTATCCCGGGTACAAGAATGGTCGGCCGGCGGCATCGACGCCGAGTAGACATGTCTCGTTGTCGATGCCGAAGGCGTTCCTTAATAATCAGAAAGTAACCATGCTCTTCCACAAGATAACATCGGCATCGCCGCTGCCGAAGCCGGTGAGGGTTCCCGAGGCATTGTTGCCTAAAGCATCCGTTGCAAAGCCGGTTTCGTTTGTCGTGTTGCTTTTTAAGTACTCAAGCGAAGTGGTCAGGCCGGGCGCAACCGTATAGGTGGCGCCGACTGAATAAAGATCGGCCCTGCGGCGACCGACAACTGTCGGGTCTCCGGCATCCTCTCCGTGTGCATAATTAAAACCAACCACGACCGGTCCGATATCATAGGTAATACCAGCTGTGATAACCGATTGATCTTCCAGGCGCAGTGCCGGATTACGAGAATAGGCCGACTTTCCCGCATTTAGATAGGATGACCCGATCGTCACCCCGGCGTAGCTGAGTTGTACACCGAATTGGAATGCCTCAAGATCGTTAAAGCCGTTGGGATTTGTTGCGGCGCTGGCGGACGCATCACCATGTTCGAACGCCGCGCCGGCAACGACACCGAAGCCGTTGAACGAGCCGTCGTACCGAAATCCGACTTCGGTGATGTTCTTGTAGTTACAGCCGAGAACCGGGGCGGTGCCTTGCTGCTTACAGAAATCGTTATCGGCCGCAGCGGCCAGGGATCGGTTGCGATTGACGTCGGTCCCGACGCTGAGGTTCTGCGGCACATAGGATGCATAGCCCATTAAACCCGTATACTCATCCGATCCGGTGAAAAAGCGCGGAGTAAAATAGCTAATTCTCGTTGCCGAGTTGCTATTGGTAATTTTGTTGTAACCGTTGCCGAACAAGGGTTCCAAAAAAGTCGTCTGATTATTAAGGACCGTTGTAGTCCCGGAACCCTCGGCCCAGTCACCCATTACCCCGCCGGTCCCGAATGCATTGGGAGCCGTTACGCCGTACAGGTTGTTCGGGCCTGCGTTGAGCCCGCCTTCGATTCGGCCGAAATTCGCAGCGACAAAAGTATAAGCACGATCGGCATCAATAAAGCCGAGACCGCTCCAGGCCCGAGCCCGCATACTTGCGCCATATTGCATGCCGTTGTCAGCGGTTGCGCTCGGCGTGATAACCAAACGAAGCTGATTGGTAAAATCTTGATTGTTCTTGATGCCGTTGACACCATCCGTGTTCTGGTCAACGTAGAGCGCCGTAAAGGAGGCATCCCCACCGATTTTGATATCGAACTTGCCGGGAACCGTTCCGGCCGCGACGCTTCCACAAGAGGCTGCGAGCGCGATTGCGGCACAACTTGCAAACAAAGAACTCTTCATGGAACCCATCCTCGAGCTTTATCAAAAGGGCCGAACGACCCGGTAATTACAAAACAAACGTTAATGCGATTAAGCCCTGCCCGGTCCGATCGGTGCAAGCTGAAATGAACTGCCATTGTCAAAAGGAGTATGTTTGTGGCATGCTTACCACGTTAGGCTATAGTAGGGTGGTAGCGGCCGCTTCCGAGCAGGGGGGGAGCCGAACAAGGGGACAAAGGCAATGTCGCGGTTGAGCCAACTCGCAATAAATGAGGAGGGATTCGTATTCGATCCAACCACGGGGGAGGCTTTTACCTGTAACAAAACCGGGCTGGCCGTATTGCGTTGCCTTAAGGAAGGAAAGGATTGTGATGAAATCGCAGTTGTCTTACATAAGATGTTCGATGTAGATTTTAAGGATGCCGCACATGATGTGTTCGATTTTATAGACCATTTGCGTGTATTTAAGATATTGGCTCAAGGCCTCGAGAAATGAAAGAAATTGTTGTCGGCATTACAGGGATAAACTCATCCGATAATCCAGGCCCCGGGGTAGGCGTTGCGCGTTCTCTTAAGGAGGCGAAAGATTTAAATGTCCGGGTTGTCGGCTTGGCTTACGATGCGATGGAAACCGGGATTTACCTGGATTGGATTATTGACCGCGCCTTCATCATTCCCTACCCGTCTTCCGGGCCCGATGCGCTGTTGAACCGGCTGCGTCATATCAAATCAGTTGCGGGACTTGATTTCGTCATTCCCTGCTTGGATGTTGAGTTGCCGCTGTATTCTCGAATCGAGCAGGCCTTGAAACAAGAAGGAATCGGGACCTTTTTGCCGACCTCCGAGCAATTCCGTCTGCGCGGTAAAGACCAATTACTAGAGGTCGCGCCGGCAATCGGGCTGGAATTGCCGAAGACCAGAGTTGTAAACTCATACGAAGATATGATGGCGGCTCTCGACGATTTAACCTTACCGGTAGTGGTTAAGGGCGCGCATTATAATGCACTGCGTGCCTATAGCTCCCAAGAGGCCTTTGGCTGTTTTCATTCCGTGCTTGCGCAATGGGGCTATCCGATCATTGTCCAGGAGACGGTAACCGGGGAGGAACTTAATCTGATCGCGCTTGGTGACGGAGCCGGCGGTTGTCTCGGTCAGGTCGGTATGAAAAAAATGTGGACCACCTCGCTCGGCAAGATTTGGACCGGAGTAACCGTGCAGAATAGGACCATGCTTGAAGCGGCTCGCCGCTTTATTGAAACATATAGCTGGCGGGGCGGCTTCGAGTTGGAGTGCATCGCAGATGGTGAAAAAACCTATCTGATCGAAATTAATCCGCGTTTTCCAGCCTGGGTTTATTTTGCTACCGCTGTTGGCGTCAATCTGCCGGCGGCGATGCTTCGTGCCGCACTCGATTTACCACGGATGCTTCCCGAAAGTTTTGAGGCCGGAAGACTTTATGTGCGTTATACCGAAGAGCTTATCACGGATATGACGAGTTTTCAGAAAATGGTTACCCGGGGAGAATCCTGATGCGTGCCCCCTACGAGCGTCCCGTCATTCAAAAGCTGTACACCGGCATGATGAATAAGTTTGGTGGCAGTCCATATTACATGCGCAAGGTTCGGGATTCGATTGATCAGCAACCGGTCGCCGAACTGGTTAAGCGTTATGGCTCCCCGTTGTTCGTTTTTTCAGAGTCGATATTGCGTCGAAGCTTGCGTGATATTCGCGAGGCTTTTTCCACCCGCTATCCAAATGTCGTGTTTGGCTGGTCCTATAAAACCAACTATCTTTCCGCGATTTGTGCAATCTGCCACCAGGAAGGGGCACTCGCAGAAGTCGTTTCTGAAATGGAGTATGATAAAGCGCGTGCCCTGGGTGTGCCCGGTTCGAATATTATTTACAATGGTCCGCACAAGAGTCCCTCCTCACTTGAAAAAGCGGTCAGAGAAGGGGCACAAATTCATATTGACCATTTGGATGAGGTTGCCGATCTTGAAGCGCTTTCGTTAAAAATGGGGCGGGAGATTCGGGTCGGACTCCGTCTTAATCTTGATACCGGGATTCAGCCACAATGGTCGCGTTTCGGCTTTAATCTCGATTCGGGCCATGCCTTTGATGTCGTCAAGCGCATTCGTGCGGGTAAGCGCTTGATTATCAACGGTTTACATTGTCATATCGGCACATATATCATGAAACCGGAGGCCTACGGAATCGCGGTCGAAAAACTGGTCAAATTCGGCTATCGTCTTAAGGACGAACTCAGCTTTGACATTGAATATCTCGACTTGGGTGGCGGTTTTCCCTCTAAAAGCCGCCTTAAGGGCAGTTATTTACCGCCGGAAATGGCGCTTGAGCCCATTGATGTCTATGCTGAAAAGATATCGGATGCTTTGTTTGCCAATCTGCGTCCGGGCGATTTTCCTCGCCTGATCCTTGAAACCGGGCGCGCGATTATCGATGAAGCCGGCTACTTAATTACCACCATCTCTGCCTCCAAGCGTTTGCCCGATGGCCGGCGCGCTTACATTCTCGATGCCGGAATTAATCTTCTTTACACGGCCGCATGGTACAAGTTTACTGTTGAAATTGAGCGTGAAGTACAGGGGGCTAATGAACCGACGATACTCTATGGTCCGCTATGTATGAATATAGATGTCGTTGACGAAAGTATTCTTTTGCCGCCATTACCGCGCGGCATTCGCCTAATCCTCTCTCCGGTCGGTGCCTACAGCGTCACTCAGTGGATGCAATTTATTGAATATAGACCGGCAATTGTGCTGATCGGGGAAAGTGGTGTCACTGAGGTTATTCGTGAGGCTGAAGATATTTCTGATGTTCAAAGGCGTGAGCGTTTGCCTGAAAGACTAAAGTTAAATTTCGACCACAAAGTTTGAAAAAGATTTTGATATGATCAGGGAGTTTTTTAGCAGCTGGAGTGCAAGACTGCAAACTTACGGTGATGCCGTTCTTTGCGGTTATTCAGAGATATTTTTTATGTCAGGCCGTCGTTCCGGTGCGATGGTAATGGCGATCACGTTTTTGAATCCAAATGCCGCTATTGCCGGTTTGGTTGCAGTATTGTCAGCTTACGCATTTGCTCGCTTTATTGCGATTGATCG
Organism: Rhodospirillaceae bacterium; assembly: GCA_037147415.1. Lineage (GTDB taxonomy): Bacteria > Pseudomonadota > Alphaproteobacteria > Azospirillales > Azospirillaceae > BOG-933. The sequence continues at coordinate 14,739 of JBAWVF010000034.1, forward strand.
AGGATTCTTAGCGTCCGGATATTATACATATAATGCTCTGCTGGTCGGGTTATCAATCGGGTATTTATTCAAGATTTCACTACTCACAGTTGCTTTTGTGATAGCTTCCGGCATTTTAACTTTCCTTGTTTCATTTACATTAAGTAGCTTGTTCACGATATATTTGAAACTTCCTGTTTTTGGCATACCTTTCACACTGGTTTCTTGGGCAACATACTTAGCGGCAGCCCGCTTTCCAGGTCTTTATGTGTCCGGGCTTTATCATCGACCGCATTCGGGCCTGGAATCTTATTTGCCATTGGCTGTCGCCGGTTTCCTTAAAAGTATGGGAACAATTTTATTTATGCCGGATGTATTGCCTGGCCTGTTGTTTACATTGGTTTTAATTTTTGCTTCACGAATACTAGTTTTTCTCGGTATTGGTGGGTATTTTGCCGGGACTTTTTTTGTTGCGATGCTTTCAGGGTCTTATGATCAGGCATTCCGAGATGTTAGTCACTTTAATTTTATTTTGATTGCGATGGCTCTTGGTGGTGTCTTTTTGGTTCCGTCCCGGTGGTCTTATGCGGTAGCGTTGATCGGTGTATTCATATCTGCTATTGTGTTGGAAGCTTTTAAGGTCTTTTGGTCAGGTTTTGGTGTATCAGGATTTGTTCTTCCGCTTAACACGCCGACCTATATTTTGACGACGATGCTTTTTCTTTATGTATTAGGGTCAACAGGGTTCCCTCGTTTTGCTCGTTTTATTCGGCCTACACCGGAAGAGACTTTAGATTACTATCTGTCAGACGTTCGACGTTATCGCGGTAGTATTGTTGGATTGAACCTGCCTTTTTCCGGTCGTTGGGTTGTTTGGCAGGGTTGCGACGGACGTTGGACTCACCAAGGGGTCCAATGCCACGCTTATGATTTCGTTATTCACGGAGTAGATGGGCGAACTCATACCGGAGAGGGGCTGAATCTGACAGATTATTATGCCTTTAATAAGCCGGTTTTGTCTCCGGTGCGGGGGCGTGTTCTTAAGATTGAAAAATCTCTTCCGGATAATCCCATCGGGCAAGTTGATTGCACCCATCGCTGGGGGAATCTGGTTATTATTCAAGATATTTGGGGAAATTTTATCTGTGTTTCCCACTTTGCTCAAAGCTCGATTCGAGTTGTGGAAGGGGATTGGGTTGAATCTGGTACTTTGCTGGGGCGGTGCGGTAACTCCGGGTATTCACCACAACCACATATTCATATTCAGGTTCAAATCAACGACCGAGTTGGGGCAGCGACGCTCCCGTTTAGTTTTGTCAGCTATTTGTCAGGCGGAAAGTATCGCGCAAATGAATCCCCGGTGGAAGGCGATGACGTTGATCCTTGTTTTCCTGACAAGGAACAGGAAGCTTGTGTTACATTCTTGCTTGATGACCGCCATTGTTATGAAGTATTCCATTTTGGTGTTAAGGTAGACGAGGTTGAATTTATTGTAAAAAGTGCGGTAGATGGCTCTGTGTATCTTGATAGTGGGCGGGGAAAATTATTTATTGGAACTCAACAGGGAACATTTTATATTTACAGTTTATCCGGCAATGACCCATATTTAAAAGCGTTGTTCATGGCATTGCCTAGACTGCCCCTGTCGGTGCGTGACGGTTTATGCTGGAGTGATAACTTACCGATTGGTGTTTTGTTTTCGGGTGTGGTTAAAGACATTCTGTTATTAATTGCTTCGGTTGCTCCCGGATTTGTTGACATCCGGGTCGATCTTCGCCGTACCGGGCGCCGAATGATTAGTGGTGTTGTTTCGTGCCCGTTGCTGCATCATCAACGTTCGGTGTCTGTTGAGTTTGGCGATGTCCTGGGCATTAAAACTATTCGGGTTGACAATCTGGAGTTGAGGCTTGTTGATGGCGCTATTCGTGGTACAAGGCCCAACGCTTGATTTGCGGCATAAAGAAAGGGGCAAGTTATGGTATGCATCCGACTTAATTATCGGTTATTATTAGTAATGGCATTCCTATATATAAGTTCACCTGCTTTGGCATTGACTTCAGAAGATATTCAGAATTCCTACTACCGTTCTTATAACTATGAACGAACACATGCCTATGATGAAGCAATCAAGTCCTTGATCCCGGTTGTTGACTTTTTGCCGAGAGATTATACGATTAACCTTAGGCTCGGCTGGCTTTATTATTTGCGTGCTGGTTATGCTGACTCGATTACTTATTATCGTCGAGCTATCGATGCTGAGCCGGCGTCATTTGAGGCCCGTCTGGGACTGCTGTACCCGTTGTTGGCGCTGGCAAGAACGGATGAGGCTATTAATATTGTTCAGCAAATTCTTTCTGTTGACAGATATAACTACTATGCAAATCAAAGGCTGGTCGCTATTTTACATCAGAATGGTAGATTAGATCAGGCAGAGCGTGCTAGTCGCAGTATGCTGTCATTGCTTCCATCGGATGTTTTTTTTCTGGTTGAGTTAGGTGTGATCAAGACTGAGCAGGGTGATAAGGTTGCCGCAGCCGAAACTTTTAAGAATGTCCTGCTGCTTGACCCGGAAAATGTTGTTGCGCGGCGTTATTTTAGTGCCAATACCCAGTAAGGTTTAGTAAGTTTAGCAATCAAGGTCGGATGAATCTGTTGCCATGGAGAAATATGATGAGAATCGCTTCTTTGTTAGCTCTATTTGCTGCGGCTTATGTCGGGCTTGCGGAGCCGGCTTCAGCACAAAATGCGCCGGGGGCGCTTGATGCCGCCGAAGCCGTACAAGTCAATGCTGAAGGCACTTATCAGGTGGCGTTGGAGGCATTTAAGGCGGATGATTATCAAAAGGCAAATCGTTTCGCCGAAAAGGCTTATAGCCAGTCGCGCGGGACCAAGAAGTATGGAAATCTTTACGGCTGGACTTTGCTGAAGTCCGGACGGATTGCTGAGGCGGAAGCTGTTTATAAGCAGGTGTATGCTCTTGATTCATCATATATTGAAACAATTCAGCTTGGGGCGTGGCTAGCATATTTTAAAGCGGATGCCGGGAACGCTCGTAAAGGGTTTCAACAAGAACTGGCCTGGGTTGAAGAGCATCGTGCCAATCCTTATTATCAGACTGGCCGCTATAAAAGATCGGACTATACTTTTATCGGAACCATTGTCGCTGACAGCAATTACGGTATGGGTTTGCTGGCTTTGGGACGGGGGGATATTTCGTTTGGGATCAACTACCTTCAGCAGGCGTCCGAATTTAGTGCCTATGGCGGTCGTAGGGATGTTCTTTTGGCGCTGGCCGATGCGCAGGCGCGTCATGGCGATTCGGACGGTGCTTCGGTGACTTTGCAAAAGGTTTCCGATGAATTCGGAGCCGAGGCTGTTGCACCGGTTCTGGCGCGGACTTATCTTCTGTCGTCCAATCCTGCCCGTGCCGTCGACTTGATAGCTCCACTGGCGGCAAAGTCACCCGGAAATTCTGAGTATTCGATGATTCAGGCTTTGGGGCTGGCGGCTGCCGGCCGCGCCGGGGAAGCGGATCAGGCGCTGGCCAAGTCTTTGGCGCTGTCGCCTCAAGCGTTCCCGGCAGCTGATCTGGTTGATTTGGTTGCCGGTAGGTCACCTGTTGTTCGCCAGTGGCTGAGCGGTGCCGGTCGTCGCTTTTATGAACAGGCGGATTATTCCGAGGCACGTCAATTGCTTTATGCACCGGCGATTGGTGGCGACTGTGCTGCCAAGTTAATGGCCGCATGGAGTAATCATTTCGCCGGCTATCCTGCTTATGCCCTATCCTGGTTTAAGGATGCCGAGGCGAAAGGCTGTGCACCGCGAGAGGAAGCGGTTCTCGGACAAGGTGTCGCTGAATTGGCACTTGGTCATATTGCGACAGCTGACAAGTTATTTGTGCAGTCTCGTTCGATCAACCCGAATTATGGCCGCGCTAAAGTCGCTCGGGGTGCGGTCAGCTATTTGCGCAAAGACTATGTCGGGACGATCAAAATCTACAGCGCTAATATGTCCGCGATTCCGGCCAGCGAGCAGTCTTGGGGCTGGGGCAGCAATGCTCTCAATAACCTTGCCTGGGCTTATTATTTCACCGGAAATTACAAGGCATCGGAAGCAACCTTCCTCAAGCTGGCCGGCTATAATCAGGGCCGGAGTTTTGCCGGACCCGAGGCCGGGTTGGGCTGGTCTCTTCTACGTCAGGGCAAACGGAACCAAGCCCGTGATCGATTTGAAAGAGCGCTGTCACTGGAGCCGAATAATACTTTAGCCAAGCAAGGCCTTGACGCAACGAACTCGTAACCGGAACACCGGAGCATGATGCGGTCAGGCGGTGCCGTGTCATGCTCTATTTTATCGTTTTTGCGTGGATTTTCGCTGCGGAGGGGCTTCCCCTTCTTTGCGCTCCACTGTGATCGCCGCTCTCAAAATTCGCTCCGGATACGTGCTGTTGCGCACTCGCAACACCTTATATCCAAGGTTAAGATTTGGTTATAACCCCATTGACGGAGCAAGGAAATTTTAATACTTTAGCCGGGCAAGTTCTTATTCCGGTGGCGCAGTGTCATGAACATTGATCGAATGGCGAAGCTGCTGGCGCTGGCCAGTTCCCCCAACGACCAGGAGGCACTGGCGGCGCTGCGGTCTGTGAAGCGAATGTTGGATGCGGATGAAATGGATTTCGTCGATCTGGCGGATCTGTTTCGGGAAAGTGGACGTGCTGAGGCGCTGGAGCGCGACCTTGAATCGGCTCGCCGGCAGTTACGGCAAGCGCAGCTTGCACTTCGGACTCCTCGGGCGGCTGGTGAGGCGACGCAGGCCACGCAGGAACTCCGCCGGCAAATTCGCAAGCTGACCGCTGAGAACCAGACGCTCAAGGCCGATCTGAATGCCCGGACCGAAGAATTGGAAGAGTGGCAGGCGGCACACAGCGCATTGGACACAACCCTGCGCCAATCTTCGCAGGAGCGGTTTCAGTTACGGTCTAAGCTGCGTCAGAAGCAAATGGAAATGGACCAGTTTCTCGGCGAAGTCCGTGGTATGATTAATCTGACGAGCCGGCTTAGAACTTTCATGGATACGAAAGCACCGGCGGCTTAACCCCGGAATCGACCATGATGACGTCTGTTCAAGACCAAATGTCCCGTCTGGATAACGGCTTTACCGTTGTTACGGATAGTGTGCCGCATGTCGGCACCGTGACGGCGGGGGTTTGGCTTCGCGCCGGTAGCCGTGATGAGGCCCCGGATCGCAACGGGATATCACATTTTCTGGAGCATCTGGCGTTCAAGGGCACGTCTTCCAAAGATGCTTTTGCGATCGTTGCTGAAATCGAGAATCGCGGCGGCAGTATTGATGCCTACACCGATTTTGAGACGACGGCTTATTACGTTCAGACCGGCGCCCGACATCTTGATACCGCCGTGGCTTTACTGGCCGAGGTTCTGACCGACTCGGTGTTTCCCGAGCAGGAGATCGAGCGCGAGATCGGAGTGGTGCTCCAGGAAATTGACCAGTACATTGATGATCCCGGCGCCGTACTCGGCGACTTGTTGCGCGCGGCGATTTATCCGGCTCAAGCATTGGGGCGGCCAATTCTGGGAACGCCGGCGCTGGTGTCGGGCTTTACACGTCCGGTTTTACGAGATCATGTCGCGCAACATTATGTCCCCGAGCGGATGGCGCTGGTGGTTAGCGGTTGTGCCGCGCATGCTGAGGTGGTGGCGCTGGCCGACCGGCTGTTCGGACGGATGGCGCCCGCTTCCGCGCCGGTGCCCGAGCCCTCGCGTTATGTCGGGGGCGACAGTGTCCAGACCAAAGACATCGAGCAGGCACATTTTGCGCTGGCGTTTGAGGGCGTGCCGATGGGGCATCCCGATTTGCCGGCCTTGCGCCATATCGCCAATTTGCTCGGCGGCGGCATGACTTCGCGCCTGTTTCAAGAAATTCGGGAGAAGCGCGGGCTCGCCTATGATGTCCATGCCGATCTTGAAATCTTTGCCGATGGCGGGTTTATTGTTTTCGAGGCGGCAACCGAGCCGGGGCAGTGCGACGACATGGCCTCGCTGCTGGTCCGGGAAGTCGAGCGGGCGGCTACCGCCGGCTTTACCGCCGAGGAACTGGCGCGTTCCAAGGAGCAATTGCGCTTTGCGATTGCGTTGGCCGGGGAATCGACCTCCAGCCGGGCTCAGCGATTGGCCCGGGATGCGCTGTTCCGGGGCGCGGTGCGGCCGATCGACACGATTGAAGCCGAATTCGACGCGGTTTCCCTCGACAGCCTCAACCGGGTTGCCGCTGCGGTGCTGTCCGGCCGCGCCAGCCGTGCCAGGGTTGGCCCGACTCAACGCAAGCGTCGGGTGCGGGCGGTCAAGGCATGAGCCCGCCGCTGTTTTCATACCGCAAATTCTGGGCGCACCGTTTCGGGATCGCACCGTTTCTGCCGATGTCTCGAGCCGAAATGGACGCGCTATCCTGGGATAGTTGCGATATCATATTGATTACCGGTGACGCCTATATTGATCATCCCAGCTTTGGCATGGCGCTGATCGGGCGGTTGCTGGAGGCTCAAGGGTTTCGCGTCGGTATCATTGCGCAACCGGAATGGCAAAGTCCGGAGCCGTTCCGCGCGCTCGGGCGGCCGAATCTGTTCTTCGGCGTCACCGCCGGCAACATGGACTCGATGGTCAACCGCTACACCTCGGACCGTCGGATTCGCAGCAACGACGCCTATACTCCGGGCGATGAGGGCGGCAAACGCCCTGATCGGGCGGTCATTGTTTATGCGCAACGATGTCGCGAGGCGTTCCGCGAGGTGCCGATCGTGGTCGGCGGGATCGAGGCCAGCCTGCGCCGGCTCGCTCATTATGATTATTGGTCCGACAAGATTCGGCGCTCGATCCTGGTCGATAGCAAGGCCGACTTGTTGATCTATGGTAATGCCGAGCGCGCGGTGGTTCATGCCGCGCACCGTGCCGCCGCCGGCGAATCGTTACGGTCCATGACCGGACTGCGTGGCGCCGCCACACTGCATGAAGCCGGCGCAACCGAGGATGACGGCTCCATTGTGCGGCTGCCCGCGTTCGAAGCGTTGCGCGATGACCCGGTGTTGTATGCTGAATCCGCGCGCCTGATCCTGATGGAAAGCAACCCCGGCAATGCGCGTGTGCTGGTGCAACGCCATGGTGATCGCGAGGTCCGGGTTGCGCCGCCGCCGTTGCCGCTGACCACGCCCGAGATGGACGGGGTTTACGAGTTGCCCTATGCCCGGGCGCCGCACCCGGCCTATGACGGAACCCGGATTCCGGCGCGTGAGATGATCCGCAACTCGGTGACGATTCTGCGTGGTTGCTTCGGCGGGTGCAGCTTCTGTTCAATCACGGCGCATGAAGGCCGAATTATTCAGAACCGCTCCGAAGAGTCGATCGTGCGCGAGATCGAATCTATTCGCGACAAGGAGCCCGGCTTTACCGGGATTATCTCCGATTTGGGCGGACCGACCGCCAATATGTGGCGTTTGGCCTGTAAGGATAAGCGAGCCGAGACGATCTGTCGCCGGCCGTCTTGTGTCTTTCCCGGCATTTGCAAGAATCTCGGCACCGACCACACCGCTCTGATCGGACTATACCGCAAGGCGCGCGCGGTGCCGGGGGTCAAGAAGGTGCTGATCGGCTCGGGCGTGCGCTATGATTTGGCGTTGCGCAGCCCGGCCTATATCAAGGAATTGGCGGCTCACCATGTCGGCGGCTATCTTAAGGTGGCACCCGAGCACACCGAGCCCGGCCCGCTGAATGCGATGCTGAAGCCGGAGATCGGGGCGTTCGATAAATTTCGGGTCCAGTTCGACCGCTATTCGCGTGAAGCCGGTAAAGAACAGTATCTGATCCCGTATTTCATCGCGGCTCATCCCGGCACCAGCGATACCGACATGCTGAATCTGGCGCTGTGGCTGAAGCGGCGCGATTTTCGACCCGATCAGGTGCAAAGCTTTTTACCATCACCGATGGCGCTGGCGACCGCGATGTATCACAGCGGCCGCAACCCGCTGCTGCCTAAAGGTGAAAAGGCGGCGATTTTCAGCGCCAAGGGGCTGCGTCAGCGTCGCTTGCACAAGGCATTTCTGCGTTGGCATGATCCGGAAAACTGGCCGGTGCTGCGCGAGGCGTTAAAAAATATGGGGCGCGCCGACCTGATCGGTCCCGGCAAACACCAGCTGATCCCGGCCCGTCAGCCGCTCGGTACCGGCCGCACCGGCGGCGAGGGGAAGCGGCGGTAGGTTGATTCATGATCGAAATACGCCAGACATCGGTTTTCTTAAAATGGTTCAACGGGTTGCGGGATCAGGACATCAAGGCCCGAATCACCGTTCGGCTTCGCCGTCTGTCATTGGGCAATCCGGGGGACGTTAAGCCGGTGGGTGAAGGCGTCAGTGAGCTTCGGATTGACCATGGCCCCGGCTATCGGGTTTACTTTGTTCAGCGCGGCGATATTCTGATAATCTTGCTGGCCGGGGGCAGTAAAGAGACCCAAGACGGCGATATCCGCCGAGCCAAGACATTATTGGCCGAGTTGTAAGGAATCCGACGATGGCAAAGACCGAAACCTATCCCTGGGACGCGGCCGACCACCTGGACAGTCCCGTCGCCATCGCCGCCTACTTGAATGCGGCGCTTGAGGATGGCGACCCGGCTCTTATCGTGGCCGCGCTCGGAGATATCGCCCGCTCCCGAGGCATGAATGCGGCCGGTTCGAACAAAGCTGTGCCGTCTCGCGCCCGGCCGGAATTTACCGAGGTTGTGAAGACCATTCAGTCATTGGGTCTGCGACTGTCGGTTACCCCGGCGGCAACGACAGGAACGAACCTGCCCTGTTGATCCGGCAGCGCCCTCCCTTACAGCCCCTTGGTGTCGAACAGGAACTCCAGATCGTCGGCGGTCAGCGCTCCGGCCCAGGAACCCTCGTCGAGCATGGCGTCGGCCAGCGAGCCCTTGGAGTTTTGCAGCTCCAGGATGCGCTCTTCGACGGTGCCGGAGGCGATCAACTTATAGACGAACACCGGCTTGTTCTGGCCGATACGGTGGGCGCGATCGGTCGCCTGATTTTCCACCGCGGGGTTCCACCACGGGTCGTAATGAATCACGGTGTCGGCGGCGGTTAGATTAATGCCGCGCCCGCCGGCTTTCAGGCTGATCAGGAACAAGGGCACTTCACCGGCCTGGAACCGGTTGACCGGGGTGCCGCGGTCGGCGGTATCGCCGCGCAACTCGACATATTTGATCCCGGTCGGGATCAGCGCCTGTTTGATCAGATCGAGCATCGAGGTGAACTGAGAGAACAGCAGAATGCGCCGCCCCTCTTCGATCATGCTCGGCACCATGTTGATCAGCAACTCCAGCTTGCCGCTGCCGGTGGCGCGGCGCGCCGATTCCAGCTTGACCAACCGGGGATCGCAACAGGCCTGACGCAGTTTCAGCAAGGCGTCGAGGATCAGGATTTTGCTGCGGGCCAGACCGATGCGCGCGATTTCCTCGCGCACCTTTTGATGCATCGAAAGCCGGATCGTTTCGTAAAGATCGCGCTGGTCGGAGGCCAACTCGACCCGGTGAATAATCTCGGTCTTGGGCGGCAGATCGGTCGCCACCGCCGCTTTGGTCCGGCGCAGCACGAACGGGCGCAGCCGTTTCGACAGTTGGCGCCGTTTGTCCTGGTCGCCTTTCTTTTCAATAGGCGTCCGGAAGCGGGCAGTAAAGCTTTTGTGGTCGCCGAGCACGCCCGGCATCAGGAAGGCGAATTGTGACCAGACCTCGCCCAAATGATTTTCAATCGGCGTGCCCGACAGACACAGCCGGTGACGGGCCTTTAACTTACAGGCGGCGCGGGTCGACTTGGCCAGCGGGTTCTTGATTGCCTGCGCTTCGTCGAGCACCACCATATGGAACTCGATCGCGGCCAGGAAATCGACGTCACGCGCTAGAATAGCATAGGTGGTGACCACCAGAGGCGTGCGCGAGACCTCCGCCCGTTTGGTGTGGCGGTCCAGACCATGGAACACCAGCACCTTCAAATGCGGGGTGAAGCGCCCGACTTCGGCCACCCAGTTCGGCACCAGACTGGTCGGGACCACGATCAGGCAGGGCTTGGTCGCCCGGCCTTCGGCATGCTCGACCGCGATATGGGCCAGAGTCTGCGCGGTTTTACCCAGCCCCATGTCGTCGGCCAGAATGCCGCCCATCTCGTTGCCGCGCAGGAATTGCAGCCAGTCGAGACCGTCACGCTGATAGGGACGCAGCGAGGCATGGAAGGTCGAGGGCGGCTCGATCCGCACCGGCGCATTGACCATGCGCAAGCGGCGCCCGAGATCAAGCAGGCGCTCTCCGCTGTTCCAGCGGGTGCCGACAATCGCTTCCAGGTCGAGCAGGGTCGGCACGTCGGCCGACGGCAGCGAGAGCCGCCCGTCCTTGCCGATTCGCCCGTTTTCGATCATTTCCTCGAGGGTGGACAGGAACTTGGCGACACGCTCGGCCGGCAGCGCCAGAATCCGGCCGTCATCGAGCATCGCCCGGACCTTGCCATCGGCGGCTAAAGCGGTGGCCATGCCGCCGCGCTCCAGAATACCGATCAGGATCGGCAACAGCGGCACCCGTCGCCCTTCGACCTCGATGCCGACATCGAGTGAAAACCAGCCATTGCCGGCTTCGACGACATCGACGTCCCAATCATCGGTAACATCGATCACGCGGAACGGGCAGGTGTCGCCCAGTTCGACCTTCCAGCCCTTGCGGCGCAATTCCTCGGCGCCGCTCAGCACCAGCCATTGCCAGCTTTCTTTAGGGTTGCGGCTGCGAAAGGCATAGCCGCGCCCGCCGGTATCCAGGCTGCCGGTGGAGATGCGAACCGCGGTTAGGCCAAGCCCGCGCAAGGCGGCGGACGCTTCTTCCTCGCGCTGCCGGTTGCGCTTGAAGAATTGCTGGCCGCTTTCGGTGTCGATGCGCACGAACTGGCTGGAATCGTCCTCGCGGACCATGCGGTCGCCATATTCGAAATGCAACAGCAGGACATCGACGGCCACGCCGTCGGCAACGGTCTCGCCTCCCGCCGCCATCAACACCGGGACCGGTTCCCGCTCGATGATCGTCGGCGCGCCTTCCGCCCTTCCGCCGCCGCTGCGCACGGGCGGCGCACTCGGCGCAAAGCTTTGCGGGGTAACTTCGTCGATCGCCGCCTGACCGATATGGCCGGTCCCCTCGCCGATATACCAAGCTGGATCGGAACCGAAAATGCGGGTTTTCGGCGGCTTGTTGAGATAGCGGTGCGCCCCGGTGCGTGGATTGGTTTCCAACAGGAAACGCCGGGATTGGCCGCGAATCAGACCGGGACCATTGAGACCCCAGCGGGCGCGCCCGGTCTCCAGCAAGGCGTTGATCAGCTCTTCGACCGCCTCTTGATCCTCCAGCGACACCGCCACCAGCGGCAGGCTCGACAGGCCGAGTAAGCGGCAAACCGTGCGGTCGGGTTCACCGGGCGGGCCGGCGGGCGAGGCGATGGCCGCGCGCTTGGGCGAACTGCCCTCGATCCGCTTGGTGTTGCGGTCGGAAACCTCGACCGCCACGGTAACATAAAGAGTCTCGTTGTCCTCCGACGCCTCAAGACCATAGATGATCTTGCGAATCTCGGTTGAGACCGCGGGGGCTGGCGCGGTCAGGCCGTCGATAAAACTGGCCTGAACCGCCCGGCGCAGAATCGGGAACTTGTCCAGCAACGCGAACGCGGCCGCCGCACCATGCGGGCAGCCCGACGCCCGGCACGAGCAGGCGGCGTTCAGCATCGGAAATTCTTTACCCGGCAGCGCTTCGACCACGACCCGATGGCGCTGCGGTCCGTCTTCGACCATGGCCCGCATTTGGGGGGTGCGCAACGCTTCTTCGGTGGTGACAAACCCCTCGGCCGACAGCGTTCGTCCCCGCTCCAGCCGAATCGGGCCGAAGCTGCGCGCAATGTCTTCCTCGGCAAAGCGGACGCGGCTCGAGCGCTTGGCTACCGTCGTGCCCTTCGCGACCTGCGATCCGGAGGTCGTGTTGTGCCCGATGGCCATGCCCGCGTTCCCCTTTGATTTTTCGAATCAATTCCGTGTCCGGCCCGATCCGGGCCAGAGCGAATCGCTATTTACCACAAGATCTAGCCGACGTCACTCTTTACCATACTATTTAGGGATCACCGATCCGGGCTTCCCTTACGGTTCCGGGCCGACGACGCCATCGGTATAGATAGTTTTTCTTTTATAATCAGAACCTTAATATTTTCTTTCTTGTGCGTGCTTTGTGATGCGTTCAAAATCACGCACTGGAAAAATGCTTTGCGGCCGGAAAGGCACATTGAATTTATGATTGTCCTTGGCATAGAAACAAGTTGTGATGAGACCGCTGCCGCGATCGTAAATGATAAAAGGCAGATACTTTCTAATGTTATTCTCTCGCAAATTGCCGACCACGAGCCCTATGGCGGGGTGGTGCCGGAGATTGCGGCGCGGGCGCACCTGGATCATCTCGATCGGTTGGTGGTCGAGGCGATGGCCATGGCCGGCGTTGCGCCGCATGAGTTGGACGGGGTGGCGGCGACCGGCGGCCCGGGCCTGATTGGCGGCGTTATCGTCGGGGTGATGACGGCGAAGGCGATCGCATTGGCGCGGGACATTCCCTTTATTGCGGTCAATCATCTCGAGGGACATGCCCTGACGGCCCGGCTGACCGATGGAATTGACTGGCCGTTTTTGTTGCTATTGGTTTCGGGCGGGCACTGTCAACTCTTATTGGTTGAAGGTGTCGGTCGCTATCGTCGACTCGGCACCACGATCGATGATGCGGTCGGCGAGGCCTTCGACAAGGCGGCTAAGCTGCTGGGGCTCGGTTATCCGGGCGGCCCCCGGCTCGAGCAGGCGGCAACGCGGGCAACCGCGCCGCAGCGCTTTCCCCTGCCGCGGCCGATGCTGGGCCGGGCCGGGTGTGACTTTTCCTTTTCGGGATTGAAGACGGCGCTGCGGCGCAGTCTTGCCGATCTGTCCGCGCCGCTGCCCGCGGCCGATGCCGCCGATTTGGCGGCCGCTTTTCAAGCCGCGGTGGGAGATGTGCTGGTCGACCGCACCGGCCGGGCGCTTGAACGGGCCGCAGAGCTGGCACCCGCATGCCGAACCCTGGTGGTGGCCGGAGGGGTGGCGGCCAACCGTTTTCTGCGGGGCCGACTGGCCGCGCTGGCCGAAAGGGCCGGGTGGGATTTCACGGCGCCGCCGGTGGCTTTATGCACCGACAACGGGGCAATGATTGCCTGGGCCGGACTGGAGCGTCTGCGCCTGGGCGAACGGGACGGGCTCGATTTCGCACCGCGTCCGCGCTGGCCGCTCGACCCGACGGCCGCGCCGGCCCGGGGCGCGGGGGTGAAGGCCTGATACCAACGGCCCCGGTCGATGACCGGCCGTTGGTATCGGCGGCGACTGCCGCCG
>JBAWVF010000035.1:0-27903 GCA_037147415.1 Rhodospirillaceae bacterium
TTGGTATCGGCGGCGACTGCCGCCGCGCGCCTCATGGCTGCTGCGGCAAGCCCGCGTGAGCGGGCGCCCGCCGTTTGAGGGAGCATTTGATGTGTCAACATCAAATGCCATTGGTATAAGACCTTAATTAAAATAGGTGGCCGGGTCGATTTCGGCCGTTTTCGGCCGGGGCCGCTTTACCGCCGTGTTGGCGCGCTCGGCAACCGTCTGCGACACGATATGAACCCGGGGTGGTGATTTATCGTCCCAGGCCCGAGACTCGTTCCAGGCGCTCTTGTTGCGCGGGTCGATGTCGAGCCGCATGTGAAAACCGCCATGCTGCACGGCCATCACCAGATGAGCCATATTGAAGATGATCTTGCCCCAGCAACCCGATGCGGACTCAAGTCTGGGCACTGGAAGCAAGGACATGCCGGCGCCCTTGGGAAGAGCCGATTGTACTACCGCAATAATGGCCGAATACGTATCTACCAGTTCCTTTTCGACCGATGATTTCTTTGATTGTACGACTTCGCGGCGCTCCTTGAGCACCAACCCGCTGATTCCCGCCGAGAACTTCTTGACCACTTCGGATTTGGGGTCGACGGTGGCAAAATAGCGGCCGATGGTCTGCTTCAGTTGGTCGAGTGCTTTAAGCTTGCCGGCTTTAACCTCTTCCGGCAGACCGTCCAGGTCCGCCATCTCTTCAACCATGCGGCTGCTGGTCTCGGCGACGCGCTCCAACCATTTGTCCCGGTCACCGTCGTCGCCCTCTCCCAGCACCGAGGCCAGTTCACCCAAGCCGGCCAGGGCCTTATCCTTGGCGGCGAGCAGTTTCTCGCGCGCTTCGTCACGCGTCGCCTGATCATCGGACGCGATCGCCGACGGGTCGGACAGCAAATCGTCGATGACTTCCAACGACTTGGTCGATTTCTGCAAGGTTTCGAGCAATTCGCCGGGGTCGGGGATTTCGTCGGGGTTCCGCTCGGTCTCGGGTGGCGTATCATTCAACGACAAAGACTGATCGGTGCGAACATAGCGCGAGCCGTCTTTGCCGCGCCCGGCAATCAGGGACGGCTGAAAATCAAGCAGTACGCGGCGGCCATTCACCAGGAGAGAGCATGCCCCGCGCTTTAGAAAAATCTGGCGGACCAACAGCACGGCATGGCGTTTTTCCGGGAGTTTCATTGATGCCAGCGAGGCGGGAGCCGTCCCTTCCGAACTTGGCAATGCGCCATCCGGCACCACGATCCAGAATTGACCGGGCTCCGGAATTGTAAGACAGACCTCCCCTGCCAATTCCTCGGCGTCCGAGGCGATCATGTCGAAAGCAAGCGGTGAGTTCGCCATAGCGCACCAGCGTCCTTATCTTGATTCCAAACTTCCCGGCAAATCGTGGAGAGTGGACCGGCTGGAACTATCCATCCGAGTATGGCCTTAAATGCCTTAAAAAATCTACCGGGGATGTCAAGCCGCCCGAGAAAGTCCCGCTGCAAAAATGCTCAGTGGAATACAAGTATCTTGTTTGACACTTCAATCCCTGAATCCCCCCTCTAAAACGACATTAAGTTATTCGGTAAATATTATATCGAAAATATCCGGAAACTTGATAAATCTTTATTACCGGCCCCCTGACAATCCCGATTACCGTAGTGCCCGCAAATACTTAATTAAAAGATTGCGGGCATCGATCAGTTGACCCATGCGTTCCCGGCACGGCAAGATACCGGTGTCGGGGTGATAAATCGGTGCCAGCTCGCGAAACCGTTTGGTCACCAGTTGTTCATCATATTCATGGTCGTTGATAAAGCCAAGCATGCCGGCCGCCTCTCGCAGATCCAGCCGGCCCCGGCGCGGCCGGAACGCCAGCCGCTCAACCGCATTGGCCAGCGCCCTGGTGCGATATTCCAGCTTCTCGACGCTGGCGGACAGGCGTTTGTGCTCCTCAACCTCAATCAGCCGGTAGCCTTTAGCATCATCCAGGGCAAGCGCCACCGCAAGCGCCTGCCGGATGGTGGCGTGATCGAGCCCGTAGTCCAGGCGCAACACCAAGGTCGGGGTCAGGCTCGGCACCGGTTGATAGCCGGAGCCATGGCGGTGCAACGGATTATCGCGGTCGTCGCCGTTGGGCTCGCCGGGATCGGCGATCAGGGCGCAGACCCCGGGGGAAACCAGGGTCCGCACCATACGCACCAGCCCGGCGGCATCGATCCCGCGTCGTTTGGCCAAGCCGAGTACGGCGGTGCGGAACGGCGCTTGACAGGGCACGGTATAAACGACCCGGTCATCCTGAAGCCGCGGCATGGCGCCCGGCCCGAACAGTCCGCCGGACGCCGGAGGATCGGATATCGGCAGTCCGGTTTCTCGTTCCGGATAAAGACTGTCGGTCATGCGCTTGTCGGGTGGCGACATCGGCGATCCCGGGTGCGGTGCGAGTTTCCTGGATTCTCGCCTGAAGTCCGGACTCCGGTCAAGTCCCGCCGTGCACCGGTTTCAGACGCCCGACCAGATGGCGGACGTAATCTTCGTCGCTTTGTCCGGCCACACCGGCAAAGAGCCGGATCAAGCCGTCGGCCAGGGCGCCGGTTCGGGTCAAATCGATACGCCAGTGCCCGCCCTCGCGCAGAAACTCGGCGCGCAGCAACCCGGGCTTGCCCTTAACGATCAGCGGTGCCCCGGCCCGGTCACCCTCCAGCGTGATCACGCCGAGCCCGGCCTCGGCTACCGTCTCCGGTCGCAGCCAGTGACGTTCCAGCGCATACTCGATCAGTTCGGCGGTCTTGAGTCGGCGCAACTCGGCGGCCGGGACGAAGCGGCGCAAGGACAGCACGGCCAGCTTTTCCGAGGGCGAAAAGCGATCGAGCGGAGCAACGCTCCCGCTGCGCGCCGTCGAGCGGATGGCCTCCAGCCGCGAGCGTGACGTGCGGGTCAGCAAGCCGAGCAGCGTCATCCCGTCGCCCTTTTGCAAGGCGAGGCGGGCCGCGGTGAATACGGCGTCGACCTGCTGTCGGGCAGCGCGCTCGCTCGGCAGTTCGAGCGCCGAGACGGTGGAAGCCAGCGTGACCGCCGCGACACACAGCAGGGCCGCCAGGGTGCGGAAAAAATGTAAGTTCATGGGATGTCGAAGAATTCGAGTTGCCAGATCATATCGCGCTCCGAAAGCGGATAGTCGGTACCGTTGCGGGGGCTGAGCGCGTCTTTCGGGGTAATGCGGGCCAGCCGCAACTGTACCTGTCTGGCCAGCCGCATCGACAATCCGGCGCGCCAAACCAGCGAGGTCACGGCGCGCGGGTTATGGGTCGCGAGCACTTTATCAACCGTGTCGCTTTTGGTTCCGATCAACTCGGCCAAAGCGGCGATCACGAAGGCTCTGTCCCCTTCGGCCAGGGCGATATTGATCACCGGCTCTTCCAATTTGCCTTCGGCATGGAGACGGCGAGCGCGGTTGGCTCCCGAATCATCGGGCTCCTCTCCCGCTCCGGATTGGGCCCAGGGCGGGTCGATCGGTTCCGGTTCGGGGCGCCGTCCGGCGGCTCCCGGTCCCGCAGTCCCGGCCGCAGGTTCGTGATTCAGCCGGGTTCGAACCGACTCGGCGATCTGGCGCGCTGCCTCCAGCCCGAGATCGGTTCGGTTGCTGAGAACCTGACACAGCGCCCCGGCCACGAATGTTGCCAGCCGCGCCGCCGCCCGCGGGGGTAATTTGGGCCGGCGGACCAGCGGCCCGTGCCAGGGCTCGTTCTGTGGTGCCCGATCGATAATGCGGTCGAGCGTTTCTTCACGGATCTGCGCGCTGGGATTGCCCAGCAACAGCGTGATCGCAGAGGGATCGTCACTGCCCGCAATAGCATCGGCAACCGCGGAGCCGACCCCGGCCCGCACCGCGATGGCCGACAAAGCGCCATCGGGCGCATTGCCGAAGATAATCTCGATCAGATCCTCGTCGGTGAGGATCGGTGAGTGACGCAGTACCGGACCGCAGACGCTAAGCTCGACGTCCCGGGCCAGTAAATTGATGACGTTGGCCGGTGCGGTGGCGACGCTCTGCAACTCTTCGGCCAGAATACGCCGAATCGCGGTGGCCTGATCGCGTGCCAGCGTTTCCAGAATATCGACGGTCATCCGCTCGATCTGGTCGAGCCGGTCCGGCGGCAATTCCGGTGCCAACCGCGCAATTTTACGGGCCAGCCCGCCGCGAACCTCGTGGTCGCTGTCATTAACCAGCAGTAAATCGGCTTGACGCGGGGTGCTGGCATTGGCCGCGATTTCGCGCCGCACCTCCGGTTCGTTGTCGCTGGCCAGGAAATACAGCAATTCACGCCGCACATCGCCACGCGCCGCCAACTGCCGCCGCACCTCCGGGTCCGGACTGCGCGCCATTTTTTTAGCGGCCAGGTAGTCGTCGGGATCGGACGAATTCACGACGCGGCGTCCTTCAATCCGTGGTTGTCGCTGCTTAACCGAGCCGCCAGACCGAAGCGACCCTTGCCTTCGATTTTAGCGCGATACATCGCCGAATCGGCGCGCTCCAGCAAGGTGGCGATGCCTTCCCCCTGCCCCGGATGATGAAGCGCAATCCCGATCGACATGCCGAGCGGCCGGTCTTCTCCCGCCGATAGTGCACTAAGTTCGGCAATTCCGCTCAATAATCGTTCGGCCACCACGGTTGCGCCGTTTTGCTCCGTGCGGGCAAGCCACAGCACGAACTCGTCACCGCCCATGCGGCCGGCAATATCGCCGGGGCGGCTCCCGCGCATAATCAGTGCGGCCACCGCTCGCAGCACCTCGTCGCCCTGACGGTGCCCGCGCTGGTCGTTGACCGCCTTGAAGTTGTCGAGGTCGATATAGAGCAAGGCCGAGGGGCCGAAATCGCGCCAAGTCAGCATTTCCTCCAACCGCTCCAGGAAGGTGCGGCGGTTGAACAGGCCGGTCAAGCTGTCGCGCTCGGACAAATGCCGGAGATGCTCCTGATAGGCGATCTGAGCATGGGTCAGCCCGACGCGGTCGGCAACCGAGGCGATCAGGGCTCGCGCGTCATCGTCCCAGGTATCCGAACCGATTTGTCGCCACACGCAGACACTGCCATTGACGCCGCTGCGGAATCGGGTCGAGCACACCAGCAGCGACAGCGACCCGGCCTGACGTTCCAGGGCTGTCGACGCGCCGGCCACTTCTTCGAGCAGGAGCGACGGCGACAACTCGGCCGGCACCTCGCCGGAAGCGGCGGCAAGCACGATCGTACCCTCGGCCTCAAGGCGATAAATCGCGCAGCCGTTGGCCCCGAGCGCGACCGCGGTTTCCCCGGCCGCCGCCTCCAGCGCCTTGCCGACATCCAACTGTTCCCGCAGGCAATAGACGATATGGTTGAGCATGCGCTCGCGGTTGCGCACCTTTTCGAGTTCGGCGGCATGCAGCGCTTGTTCGGTCAGGTCGCGGCAGACCCCGCGCGCCCCGATCCGGACTCCGCCCGCGCCGAACAGCGGCTTGACCGAGGTTTGCAGGCAGGTGGGCGTCCCGTCTGCGGCCCGCAGCCATAATTCGACATCATCGATCGGCCGTTGCGCCTCGAAGGTCAGCACCATGTCGGTATCCTCTTCGAACGCCAACTCGCGCGGATGGCGTCCGACCAGCGCCTCGCCGGCAAATCCGAGCGCTCCGCGTGTCGATACGAACACGAAGCGCCCGTCCGGCCCGGTTTCCCAGGCGAAATCCGATGAAATCTCGACCAGATCCTTATAACGCTGGCGCGATTCGGTCAGGGTATGGCGCAGGCGCCGCTCCAGCGTCACTTCACGGCCGAGCACCAACAGCAGGGATTCCGACAGCCGCACCGCCTGCCACTCATAGACCAGGGTTCCGGAACCGCGCGGCAATCGACTCGAGCGCTGGCTCGCCAGTCCGGCCAGGGCGGCGGTGCGCCAGATCGAAATGCCGTTCCACCAGCCCCGATCCTCGTTCAAAAGCACTTGCGCCGCCGTGTTGAGCGCCAACACTTCATCGGTGCCCGAAACCAGCACCGCCGGGCCGGGATAGCCGGTGATTACAGCCAGCAAGTCGGCGCTGACGGTGGAAAGACTTTCCGGTGGCGGAGGGGGCACGGTCACGTTCGGGTCAATGTCGTTGTTGCGATCTTCATATCGCACCGATCGGAGATTCGGTCAATCGGACCCCGGGCTTGAATATCGGTGGATGACGGCAAAACCATCGGTGTAAACGCGCTGCCAGCCCGGCAAATGATCGAGAACGCCGACCGCAGGGCTGCCCGACTCGAGCATCGTCCAACGAATTCGGTAGTCGTGCAGAATGGAGAGCAGTGCTTGTCGGTCTCCGGTATAGGCCCGCAGATGGCGGCTCCAGAAGGCATCGCCGTACATATCCAGGCGCCCGTCGATAAACGGCGCAACTCCGTTAAAGATTAGATAGCCGCCGAAAGGATGTGCATTGAACACCGGGCCGGAAAGCCCGAGCGCCTGGGCCGCAAGAAGCGCCGAATGCGGTGTATTCGGCCCGTCGACCCGCTCGATCGGCCGGGCCGAAAAGCCGGCGGCAAGACCCAGTGTCAACAGACCGGCCAGAGCAACCGCCCCCGCGCTCGCCGGTCGGGATGCACGGTGCTCCGCCGCCGTCATCTTTGGCAGAAGCAGGCGTAGTTGCGCTCCCAGCGGCGCCGCCACCACCAGCGGGGCGCACAGCCCGAGTAAATCGCCATGCCGCTGGTGTTTCAGCGCCATATGAACCAGCAACAGCAACAGCGCGGTCCGGGTTAACGGCAAGCGCACACCGGTTGAAAATCCGAGCGCGAGCAACCCGAGCAGGCAAACCTCCAGCACTTGGAATTGTTGGAAATCGACGCTTTTCCATTCGATGATTTCGGCCTGCAACACCGCCTGACCGAGCACGTGGAAGGGAAACAACAGTGCCTCGAAGCCCCGGGGATTAAGGGCGGAGACCAGCCCGGCCAACAGGACAAACAGCGTCCATCGCCCGGCTTCCCGACGGCGCGCGGCAAAATCCGGGGCGGACAGCACGGCCTCCACCATGAAGAACCCGGCCAGCGCCAGCCCGAACAGGAAGCCGCCATGAAGATTCACCCACAGCACCATCAAGGGCAAAGCGCGCCAAGGCGGCGAGGCGTCGTTGTCCCGGGCGCGGACCAGCGCCGCCACCCACAGCACCAGGATCGGAAAGGCCAGCACATGCGGCCGCACCAACAGATGCGGCATGGTCAGCCCGGCTCCGAGCGCCACGGCCAGCAACGCATGAATCGGCTTGAAATGCGGCAAAAGAAAGCGGGTCAACAGCGCAAGGGCGGCCGCAAAACTGAAGACGGCGACCAGAATCGTGCCGTTCCAGCCCGAATATTGATAAACCAGGGCGAAGATCAGCTCTGCCAGCCATTCATGAGCGAACCAGGGCGCTCCGGGGAGACTGTGTGAAAACGGGTCGAAAAACGGCACGGCATGGTGGCTGAGCATCCAGCGCCCGGCTTCGATGTGCCAATAGGTATCCGGGTCGTTCAGCAATTTCAGCGCCGCGGTCAGCGGCAGCGCCACCATCCCGAGCCAGATCAGAACGGGCAGGGACGGCGCCCATCGGCGCGCCCCGTCCCGCCGGCGACTCTCAAGAGACTCGCCGGCAGCGGACGGCATATCGGGGTCGGAACTCAGGGTGCCGCTCCCTTGTTGGCTTTCGAAGCGGGCTTTTGTCCGCCCGGCTCCGAACCGGACTGGAGCAACGCGCTCATATCGGCACCGTTAAGCATGATTCGGCCGTCGTCGCCGAGGTCAAGCTTATAGGTGCGGGTGTCGCGTCCGTCGGCATCCTTGCCGGAGGTACCGAGCGCTTGCACCATGCTGAGCGCACCCATGGTATTGCGGGTTTCGTCGCTAACCTTGGCGCCGGGGGCGGGCTGAAGCTTTTTCATCGCCGAATCCAGACCGCGCACCATCATCTCAAAGCCGGCGACCACACCGGTCGCCGCGGTGGTGTTGAAGCGGGCCTCGCCCTTCAGGTCGGCCCCGACCACCGGGGTATCGACATGCAGGGACTCGACGAGCAGCCGGCTGCCGGCTTCGGCCATCGCGGCCATGGATTGGAGGGCGAACATCTGACCGGCCTGTTCCGAAGACGAACCGTCCGCCATGACCATCTGCTCGAGCGCCGCCCATAAATCGGCATTCGGCAGATCAACCGCTGAAAGAGCCAAGATGATTTTCTCGGGCACGAATTCGTTCGGGCCGGGGCTGGGCACCAGTTTCAGCCCGCCGTGGTCATAGCCGACCGACAAAATCGAACGGCCGCGGTCCAGCCCCTCGATGCCGGCGCGCAGGCTGACTTGCGCCAGGGAAAAGGTGCTGCCGTCGCCGGGTGAGGTCAGGTTGAGGTCATTAAGGCGTAACCGACTTGAGACGCCGGCAAACAGATCATGAAGCTGAGCCAGATAATGCGCGTTTACTGCATGCTTGGCCTTTGACGCGGAGACCGCCGTCTGAGTGCCGAGCGCGCTCAGTGACGACAGATTCATGCCGGAGAGGGTGGCTTCCAAAGCGCCGGAGCCCAGGCGGGCAACGTGAACCCCGTGATCATCGGTCGCGTTCAATTTCTCGACCGAAATCGCGCTTGGCCCGCTCCAGCGACCGGGCGGCTGCTCGGTCAAATCGGTGCGCAGCGACAGAGTCCCGATCTCGAGTCGGGACTTGTCCTTACGGGAAGCCATCCGGACATCGCCGAGGCTGCCGTCAGCTTGAACGAAGGTGCCGAGCGCCGCGACCCAGCGGCCGGTGAAGCGTTGCGTGCCGAAGGTGAGATCGCCTTCGGGCTTCCCATCGGCGCCCAGCAAGGTCATCTGCGGGGGCAAGGCAATGCTGACCCGCCAGACATTGCCCGGGTCCGGTGCAACCCACAGGCGCGCCGCGCCGATCTGGATTCGGCTGCCGTCATCGGCGGCGACCGTCAGAACCGGCAGGGTCACGTCGTAATGGTCGCCGGCAGCGCCGGCAACCGTGGTGCCGTCCCATTTGGCCGGGCCGCCAGCCGGGAACCATTGGCGCAAACCGCCCTCGATCGCGGCGGCCACCCCGGCCGCGGCTTCCGCCGTGACCGCCGGGGCGGCGGTTTGGGCCGGTGCCGCCGGGGCGGCGGGCGGGGCCGCTGTTTGAGCGGACGCACCGACACCGACCGTCACCAGTCCCGATACGACCATTCCGGCCGCCAAATTTCGGATATTAGAGCGAAGCATGATCCCTCCCACGGCCCGGTCCACCCCGGCTGCGGGGTGGCTTTCCTTCTTGGCACACATGACAAATACCGTGCTGCGCAGCCTCTTGCAATCAGGGCCGGGAAGTCCAATCCTTCACCGCATGAAGCTAGCCGACTGTGCACCGGCCGGGTCAGTCCCGTCCGAGTCAGCCGTGGCCGGTCGCCGCGTGGTCGCGGTGCTCGGTCCGACCAATACGGGTAAGACCTATCTGGCGATCGAGCGCATGCTCGCGCATCGCTCCGGCATGATCGGGTTTCCGTTGCGTCTGTTGGCGCGTGAAAATTATGACCGGATCGCGGCGGCCCGGGGGCCGCGCTCGGTTGCCCTGATCACGGGCGAGGAAATGATCGTCCCGGCCAATCCCTTGTATTTCGTCTGTACGGTCGAGGCGATGCCGGTCGATCGGGCGGTGGCCTTTCTGGCGGTTGACGAGATTCAGCTTTGTGCCGACCCCGAGCGTGGCCATGTCTTTACCGACCGCTTGCTTCATGCGCGCGGGCTTGAAGAAACCATGTTTCTCGGGGCCGAAACCATAGCGCCTCTGATTCGTCGGTTGGTGCCACGGGTCGAATTCATCAACCGCCCGCGCTTTTCCTCGCTGACCTATGCCGGCGCGCGCAAACTGACCCGGTTGCCGCCGCGCTCCGCCGTGGTCGCATTCTCGGCCGCCGAAGTTTATTCCATGGCCGAATTGATCCGCAGACAGCGGGGCGGAACCGCTGTGGTGCTGGGGGCGCTCAGCCCGCGCACCCGGAATGCTCAGGTCGCGCTCTATCAATCGGGGGATGTCGATTATCTGGTGGCGACCGACGCGATCGGTATGGGGCTGAACATGGATGTCGACCATGTCGCCTTTGCCGGCGTGCGGAAATTCGACGGGCAGAACCCGCGCCGGCTCGAAGTGCCGGAAATTGCGCAGATCGCGGGCCGGGCCGGGCGTCATCGCAGCGACGGCACCTTCGGCACCACCGGATCCCTGGAAGGTTTCGACCCCGAACAGATTGTGGCGGTCGAGAATCACATCTTTCCGGCTTTGAAAGCGTTGCGTTGGCGCAATACCGAGCTTCGTTTCGATTCAGTGGCGGTCCTGTTGAAGACGTTGGAGCAGCGCCCGCCGCGTCCGGAATTGATTCGCGTGCGCGAGGGCGATGACCATCAAGCCTTGGTCACCTTATCTCGTGACGCCGAAATCACTGCACGGGCTAACGGGCGCGAGGCGATCGAATTGTTGTGGGAAGTCTGTCGGATTCCCGATTTCCGCAAGGTGCTGTCCGACGCGCACACGAACCTGCTCGGTCGGATTTATTGTCATCTGCGCGCGCTGTCGGGACGGTTGCCCGAGGATTGGGTTGCCGGTCAGGTCGCCCGGCTTGATCGTTTCGATGGCGATATCGATGCGCTGGTCAGCCGGATTGCCCACATCCGGACCTGGACCTATATTTCGCACCGGCCGAATTGGCTGAAGGACGCCGCTCACTGGCAGGAATGCACGCGCACGATCGAGGACCGGTTGTCCGACGCACTGCACGAGCGGCTGACCCAGCGTTTTGTCGATCGGCGGTCGGCTTCGTTGGTGCGCAGTCTGGAAGGCGGCGGTGCGTTGCTGGCCGCGATCAATCGGGAAGGGGCGGTGCTGGTCGAGGGCCAGGCGGTCGGCCGGCTTGACGGCTTTCGTTTCGTACCCGATGCCGAAGCGCGGGGCGAGGATGGTCGTGCTTTGATGAGTGCGGCGCGTCGGGCGCTGCGTGACGAGATGGCGGCACGACTGCGCCGGCTCGAGGCCGACCCCGATAGCGCGCTCAGTCTCGACCAGGACGGTTTGATGCGCTGGCATGGGGCCGAAGTCGGTAAACTGGCGTCCGGTCCGACGCTTCTGACACCCGTGCCGGTGCCGTTGCACGACGCTTTGCTCGATTCGGGCCAGCGCGAGCGGGTGCGGCGGCGACTGGAGGCCCGGCTTGAAAGTGCGTTTACCGGGCTGGCGGGGCCGCTCCATCGACTGACAAGCGCCGATCTTTCCGGCCCGGCCCGGGGAATCGCCTTCCAGCTTGCCGAGTCGGCGGGAGAGTTGCCGCGGCTGGCCGTGCCGGAATTGCTGGCCGCACTCGGTTCTCTCGAACGCCGCTCCTTGTCGGCGCTGGGCGTGCGGTTCGGCACGGCACTTTTGACCATGCCGGCCTTGCTCAAACCGGCGGTGGTGGCTCTGCGCGCCTTGCTGTACGCGGTCCATCACGGCTTGTCGTTGCCGGTCCCGGTGCCGCCGCCGTCACGGATCTCCATCATTCCGGATACGGAACTACCCCCGGCTTACTATCGGGCGATCGGCTTTCCGATTGCCGGCCCGCGGGCCATTCGCGCCGATATCCTGGACCGTTTCGAGACCGCACTTAAATCCGGAACCCCCTCCGGCCGGCTGATCGGCTGTTCCGATGCCGAGTTGCCCGCCGTGCTGACCGCGCTCGGCTATCGCCCGGTCGCTGCGGAGGATGGCACGGTGCGTTGGCGTCCGCATGGTCCGAGGCGGCCGCGCCGACGGCAACCGGCGGTCCCGGCCCCCGTCGATGCCGAGCATCCCTTCGCCAAACTCCGCGCTTTGGAGGTGGGGCGATGACGGAAGGCACGTATGAAAGACTGCGTCTCGATAAATGGCTGTGGTATGCGCGCTTTTGTAAGACGCGCGGTCTTGCGGCCGAATTGTGCGACAGCGGCTCTCTGCGCTGCAACGGAGCTTCGATTACCAAGGCCCACCACGTGATCAAACCGGGCGACGTGCTGACCTTTCCGCTGGGCCGGTATGTCCGAGTGATTAAGGTGGTGGCGCTCGGCAATCGCCGCGGTCCCGCGTTAGAGGCGCAAGCGCTCTATCAAGACCTTGATCCGCCCGTGCCGGAAACTGCCATGCCCAAACGAATTTTGCTGATGATCCTTGGAATGTTGGTGTTTGCGGCGCCGGCCCGCGCGGAACAGCGGGTGATTGCCCCGGATTCTTGGTTTCAGCGCAGCTTTGATGAAAATATCAAATTGTGTGCGGTAAGAAAAAAGCAACCGGAATGGTGCCGGGCCTGGATCGATGCTGTTGAAACCGCGCGGCCAAAGACGGATGATTTAACCCTGGTCGAGTGGCTACGCATGCCCTTCGGTGATTACCTGCTGACCTGCTCAACCATGCTGCCGCCGGACTGGTGCCCGGACTGGCATGCGGCAATGAGGGCTTTGACGGAGACGCCGGAATATCTGAGTCCGACGGCAATTTTAGCCGCGCGCCGTATTAAGGAAGAGGACGATCGAGCCGCTGCCATCAAAGCCTGGAAGGAGACGGTCAACCGGGTCGCTGCCGACACGATCCAACCGGCCGATATAGAGTTGATGAAACAACATATGCGCGATGGCGACGCTACTGCCATGGAATTATTGGGCTGGATTCACTCGATCGGACGCGGGGTAAAAAAAGATTACACGCGCGCCTATGAATATTATGGCTGGGCTGTGCTTGCCGGACGGGAAGACTTACGCCCGACCTTGGAACTTTTATGGGCGCGCCTGAACCAGACTCAGAAAGAAGAATTGAACGAAATTTTCAAGTAGTCCGGCCTTCGGCGATAGCGGCGCGGGCCAGGGCATCGGCCCGTTCGTTTTCCGGGTGGCCGGCGTGACCGCGCACCCAACGGAAATCAATGCGGTGGCGTTGCCGCGTCTGATCGAGCCGCTCCCACAAATCCTTGTTTTTCACAGGCTTACGGTCGGCGGTCTGCCAACCCTTGGCCTTCCAGCCGTTAATCCATTTGGTGATGCCGTCGCGCAAATATTGGCTGTCGGTATAAAGCCGAACCACCAGCGGGCGCTTCAGGCTTTCCAGCGCGACAATCGCCGCCATCAATTCCATACGATTGTTGGTGGTCAGCGCCTCGTAACCGTTCAGTTCTTTTTCAATGCCGCGCCAGCGCAGGATCGCGCCCCAGCCACCCGGTCCCGGATTGCCGCTACAGGCGCCATCGGTGAAAATTTCGCAGATTCCCTCTTCCTCGGTTTCGGAAGCGGCCGGACTCGAGTCGGTCATTTGTCCTCAATCGCCGGAACGGCATCCAGGCAATAGCCGCCAACGTTCCGTATTTGCTGGTGGAAGCGCAGCTTGCCCAGATATTCGAGCGGGTTTTTGGGCGTGACCAAGGCACCCTCGGTCCGATTCAACCAGTCATACAGCCGGGTTAACAGAAAGCGCATGGCGGCGCCGCGCGCCAGCAAGGGCATGGCTTCGACCTCGTCGGCATTGAGCGGCCGAACCCGTTGATAGCCCGCAAACATTTGGCGAGCCTTGGTCGCATTAAAGGCGCCATCCGACTCGAAACACCAAGCGTTCAAGCAAATCGCCAAATCATAGGCCAGGAAATCCTTGCAGGCGAAATAAAAGTCTATTAACCCCGACAACCGGTCCCCTAAAAAGAACACATTGTCGGGAAAAAGATCGGCATGGATTACACCGCGCGGCAATGAAGAGGGCCATTCAGCCTTCAGCAGTCTCAGTTCATCGCCGATTAGCGCGGCCAGCCCCGGCTGCACCTCGTCGGCGCGATCACAACAGCGGGCGAACAACTGGTGCCAGCCGGACAGGCTTAAGGCATTGCGGCGATCGGGGCTAAAATCAAGACCGGCAAGGTGCATGCGCGCCAGTGATTCGCCGACGGCGCCGCAATGACGGGCATTTATCCGGCGCGGCCACATGCCTTCAAGAAACGTCACGATTGCCGCCGGCCGTCCGCACAGCTCGCGCAAGGCCAAGCCGTCATGGCCATGGACCGGCAACGGGCAGACCACACCGCCGGCCGACAGATGTTCCATCAAGCCCAGAAAAAACGGCAGTTCTTCGCGCTTGGTCCGTTTTTCGTAGAGCGTTAAAATATAAGGCCCGCTCTCGGTCCCCAGCAGGTAGTTCGAGTTCTCGACCCCCTCGGCGATACCCTTGCACGAAAGGACCGCGCCCAGCGGATAGCGGGCGACGAACTCTTCCAACTCCTCGTCTGAGATTTCAGTATAAACGGCCATACACTGCGGACTAAAGCAAACCGGGGCCGCGGTCAATATGTGCAAATCGTATTCGTCCGCCTCACCGCAGTGCTTGACGGCGCGACCCGGTTGGGAATAAGAGTGTGTCACCAAGGTGGCGGCGGTAGCTCAGTTGGTAGAGCCCTCGGTTGTGGTCCGAGTGGTCGTGGGTTCAAATCCCATCCGTCGCCCCAATCCTCCCCTATTTATAGCCTCTCCCTTTAGAGCGCGCTCTTTAGCCAACCGGCTACGGGCACGCAAAAATGCAAGGAGCAGTCCGCCTTGCGGCGTAACTTCCCTTGACGGGTTTGCTGAACCGACGATGGCCCCCTTTGCGGCCCGCTATCCAGCGGGCCGCAAAGGGGGCGAAAACCTTATACCGAAATATTGAGATTGTTGCCGCGATTTGAATCGACCGGCTTACTGGGAGCGGCAGACGCAGCTTCTTTGCTTTTTTCTGCGGACGACTCGACCGCCTCATCACCGTCATTATCTTTAGCCGACGACGCACGGGCTTGAACGGCTTGCGGGCTCGGTTGGACGGATGGGCTTGACGCTACGGCTCCAACGGACATCGGTTTTCTCCTGATGTGGACATATCCTGCTAAGGACACGTCCTGATACGACCATGTGCCTTCTGGCACTGACAAAAACAACTTATCACGATCCACAGCAAAGCGCCAGCCTGTTTACCTTGCCTCGCCCCCTATCGAGCATTAAAACGCATGAATTGATCTAATCTTACGACAGGACATGGCAATATGAGCGCTCCGGTTCCGCGCCCCGGTATTCTCGACATCGCCCCTTATATCGGCGGCGAGGCCATGGCCGAGGGGGCAACCCGGCTAATTCGGCTGGCCTCGAACGAAGGCGCGCTCGGCCCCTCGCCGCGTGCGGTCGAGGCATATCGGGCGTTGGCGCCCGTGTTGCATCGCTATCCCGATGGCGCCAGCGAGGTACTGACCGAGGCGGTAGCCCGCAAATATGCGCTCGAGCCGAAGCAAATCGTCTGGGGCTCCGGCTCCGACGAACTGATCAGCCTGTTGACACGCGCTTATGCCGGACCGGGCGACGAGGTGCTGTATTCGGCGCACGGCTTCCTGATGTATCCGATTGCCGCGCGCACGGTCGGCGCGACTCCGGTCACCGCGCCTGAAATCAACCTGACCGCCGATGTTGACGCGCTGTTAGCCGCAGTTACTGCGCGCACCAAGATGGTGTTCCTGGCCAATCCGAACAACCCGACCGGCAGCGTAATCAGTGCGGCGGAGGTGCGCCGGTTGCATGCCGGATTGCCGGAGCATGTCGTGCTGGTGCTCGACTCGGCCTATGCCGAATTCGTCAGTGACGCCGACTATAGCGCCGGCACCGAATTGGTGCGTGAATTCAACAATGTCGTGATGGCCCGCACTTTCTCGAAATTATATGCGCTGGCGGCGTTGCGTCTGGGATGGGCTTATTGCCCGCCCGCGATTGCCGAGGTGCTGCATCGGGTGCGCGGTCCGTTCAACGTCAATGCCGCGGCCCAAGCCGCCGGCCTGGCCGCTTTGGCCGATGAGGAATTCTGCGAGCGTGCCCGCCTTCACAATGAGCGCGAGCGCGCTCGTTTCAGCGATCGGTTGGGTGCGCTCGGGCTGAAGGCTTATCCGAGCGCCGGAAACTTCGTGCTGGTCGATTTTTCGCCGATGGGCGCGGCGGAAGCGGTACGACTTCACTTGAAGGCGCATGGTATTCTGGTGCGTCAAATGGGGGCGTATAAGCTGCCGCACTGCCTGCGCATTACGATCGGTTTGTCCGAAGAGATGGACGAAGTGATAGCCGCGCTGATCGCCTATCGGCCGTAATCGGACACTATCGTAACCGGACACTATCGGGAGAATATAAGAAGATGGTCGATCACCACAGTGCGCTTGTCTACACGATGGTTCTGATGTCGGCCAGTGACGGCAACATGAGTGACGAGAACCTCGGCACTCTCGAGGAAAACGTCCGCTTCCTGCCGATCTTCAAGGGCTTTGATACCAATCGGCTGGTCGAGATGACCGAGGAATGCCTAGCCTTGCTGGCCGACCCGAACGGGCTCGACAAGGCGCTCGCGCTGATCAAGACCAAGCTGTCACCCCGGCTGCGCGAAACCGCCTATGCCGTCGCCTGCGATATCGTCGCCTCCAGCCGCACTTCCAGCCCCGAGGAGTTACGGTTGCTGGAAATGCTGCGTGACTCGCTTGAACTCGACAACCTCAGCGCCGCCGCGATCGAACGCGGCGCCAAGGCAAGGCATATGACGCTGGGATGAGGGGGTAAGCGGCCTCTCATCCCTTTATCGTTTGGCCTTTATCGTTTGGCCTTTATCGTTTGGTCTTCGCCGCCTGAGCGCGGGCGAAGGCGTCGGCCAGGGCATTGCCGACATCGATCTGCGGCAACACGATCTTGGCCGGAGCCGGTTTCGCGGACGCCGGCTTGCCCTTGCCCGCGGATGAACCGCCCTTGTTCTGCTCGGGCCGCCGATCGCCTTGATTTCGGTTGCCCTGATTGCGATCGCTCTGGTTGCGGTCGTTATTCCGTCCTCGATCACCGGGGCCTCGATCACCGGGGCCTCGATCACCGGGGCCGCGTTCATTAGGACCGCGCTCGTCACGATTGCGCTGCTCGGCCGGTTTGGCGGCGGGGGCGGCGGGTTCCTCCATCCGCATGGTCAGGCCGACCCGTTTCCGGGCCAGATCGACTTCCATCACCTTGACCCGCACGACATCGCCGGCCTTGACCACCGTGTGCGGGTCTTTGACGAAGCGGTCCGAGAGCTGTGAGATATGGACCAGCCCGTCCTGATGCACGCCGACATCGACGAAGGCGCCAAAGGCGGTAACATTGGTCACCACCCCTTCCAGCGTCATGCCGGGGCGCAAATCCTTCAGGGCTTCGATCCCGTCACGGAAGGTTGCGGTCTTGAATTCCGGGCGGGGATCGCGGCCGGGCTTTTCCAGCTCGGCCAGAATATCGACCACGGTCGGACGGCCGAAACGATCATCGGTGAACTCGTCGGGATCGAGTCCGCGCAGGAATCCGCTGTCACCGATCACCGACTCGAGACTGCGTTTGCTGCGCTCCAGAATGCGTTCGACCACCGGATAGGCTTCGGGATGAACCGAAGAGTAATCGAGCGGAGTGTCACCGTCGCGAATGCGCAGGAAACCGGCCGCCTGTTCGAAGGTCTTGGGGCCGAGTCGCGGCACTTCCAACAGCATGGTACGCGAGCGGAAAGCGCCGTTCTTGTCGCGGTGATCGACGATGTTGCGCGCGACCGTCTCCGACAGACCGGAGACTCGAGCCAACAGCGGAATCGAGGCGGTGTTGAGGTCGACGCCGACCGCGTTGACGCAGTCCTCGACCACGGCATCCAGCGCCTTGGCCAGCTTTTGCGCGCCGACATCGTGCTGATACTGGCCGACGCCGATTGATTTCGGCTCGATCTTGACCAGCTCGGCCAGCGGGTCTTGCAAGCGCCGTGCGATCGAAACCGCGCCGCGCAGGCTGACATCAAGCTGCGGGAACTCCAGCGCCGCGAATTCCGACGCCGAATAGACCGAGGCACCGGCCTCGCTGACCATGATCTTGGTCAGGCCCAGCGCGGGATGCTGCTTCATCAAATCGGCGGCGAGCTTGTCGGTTTCACGCGACGCGGTGCCATTGCCGATGCTGATCAATTCGGCCTTATGCCGGAACGCCAACGCGGCCAGCACCGCCAGCGAGCCGTCCCAATCATTACGTGGTGCGTGCGGATAAATCGTTGCGGTTTCCAGCATTTTGCCGGTGCGGTCGACCACGGCGACCTTGACCCCGGTGCGGATGCCGGGATCGAGCCCGATCACCGCCTTCGGTCCGGCCGGCGCCGCCAGCAGCAAATCATGGAGATTGCGGGCAAACACCCGAATCGCCTCGTCTTC
The DNA here is from genome assembly GCA_037147415.1 of Rhodospirillaceae bacterium. Taxonomy (GTDB): domain Bacteria; phylum Pseudomonadota; class Alphaproteobacteria; order Azospirillales; family Azospirillaceae; genus BOG-933. The sequence continues at coordinate 18,220 of JBAWVF010000035.1, forward strand.
CGAGCGGTCACGCAACTCGCCCATCAAATCGGTTTCGAGATGCGGCCCGATTTTAAGCTTCCAGGTCCAGCGCACCACGTCGGCAAGCCATTTGTCGGCCGGGCGACCTTGATCGGAGATGCCGACTCGGCCGGCGATGATCGCCTCGCACGGGTGGGGCACCTGATCGGGCTCGGCCGCTTCCAGCCGGATATCGAGCACGCCCGCGGCCCGACCGCGAAACAGCGCCAGCGCGCGGTGTGACGGAACCTTCGACAATGCCTCGGAAAAATCGAAATAATCCGAGAATTTGGCGCCTTCTTCCTTCTTTTCCGGAATCACCGCCGAAACTACCCGGCCCTGTTCGGCGACGTAGACGCGCAGGCGCCCGACCAGTTCGGCATTTTCACCGAAGCGCTCGACCAGAATGTGACGGGCGCCTTCCAGCGCGGCTTTGACATCGGCCACACCCTTGTCGGCATCGACGAAGGCGGCGGCTTCCGAGTCGGGCACCCGCGACGGATCGCCCAACAGCAGATCGGCCAACGGCTCCAACCCGGCCTCGCGCGCAATCATCGCTTTGGTGCGGCGCTTGGGTCGATAGGGCAGATAGAGATCCTCGAGCCGGACCTTGGTCTCGGCCCCGGCGACCTGAATCGCCAGATCGTCGGTCATCTTGCCCTGTTCCTGGATGCTCTGGAAGATCGCGGCGCGCCGCTCCTCCAGTTCGCGCAGGTAGATCAGGCGCTCGGCCAGGGTCCGGAGCTGGGTATCGTCCAGACCGCCGGTCGCCTCCTTGCGGTAGCGGGCGATGAAGGGCACGGTCGAGCCTTCATCCAGGAGGCCGACGGCGGCGGCAACCTTGGTTTCGGCGACGCCCAATTCGGTAGCGATGCGATGGCTGATGCTGATCATGTCTTTCGGCCCGTCGGCCGCTCCGGTTTCGAACCCTCTCTCCTATACTCCCGACCGCCGTCGCGGCCAACCCTGTCTTTCCGAGTTCGAACTTTCCATCTCCAAGAAAAAAACCGTGCCAAACGCCCCGATGATCGGTCATCCATTGTCCGCAGGTTTATGATGGCAAGGCGGGGAAGGCGAATGTTGATCGGCATTGATCTCGGAGGCACTAAGGTCTCGGCGCTGGTCCTGGATGAGCGGGGAGGCGAGCGGGCACGCCTGCGCCGCCCGACTCCGACCGGCTATGCCGAGACGCTGGACGTGCTGGCAGAGTTGGTCGCCGAACTGGAAGCGCTTGCGGGCGCCCGTAACCTGCCGGTCGGGCTGGGCTTGCCGGGACTGGTCGATCCGGTGGCCGGCACGGTCCGGGCGGTCAATCTGCCTTGGCTGGCCGGGCATGCCTTCGGCTCCGACCTCGGGGCTCGGCTCGGTCGCCCGGTGCCGATGGCCAACGATGCCAACTGTTTTACGCTGTCCGAAGCGATCGACGGCGCCGCCGAAGGGGCCGCTGTCGTGTTCGGTGCCATACTCGGAACCGGGGTCGGTGGCGGCATCGTGGTTAATGGCCGGTGCCTGAATGGGGCGCACGGTATTGCCGGCGAGTGGGGCCACACCCCGCTTCCTTGGCGCAAGGAGGCCGATGGCGCCCCCATTCTTTGCGGCTGCGGTCGAATAGGTTGCATCGAAACTATAATAAGTGGGCGCGGGCTATGTAATCTTTATGACCAAAACAACGAAACTATGGATACTTCGGTTGCAATTGCACAAAAAGCCGCTCTTGGAGACACGGCGGCAATTTATGCTCTGAACTTATACTTTAGTGCGCTTGCCAGGGCGCTGGCTTTTGTTATTAATTTCCTCGATCCGGACGTGATCGTGTTGGGTGGTGGGGTATCGGAATTGCCAGGCATTTTAAATAATGTTTCGGCTTTGTGGGGCGAGATGGCCTTGATCGGTCAACCACGAACCCGGTTGGTCAAAGCCCGCTTCGGCGCCGACAGCGGCGTTCGGGGCGCGGCTCGGCTTGCCGTGCAGGAACAAAGCACCTGGAATGCAGCGTCAGGGATAAAGTCGGGGCTAAAAACATAAGGGAAGAGCTAATATGACGGGAACAGTGCGAATGCCGCGGCGCCGGCTTAAGCCGTCCAGAACCGCTACCACCGGTTTTTTCAACGCGGCTAAAAATGGCGGTGCCTTTGGCGGAGCCGCCGGGTACGTCGCGCTTCAGGCGGACGGAACCCGGATGCCCGAGGGCCAAATGGGCCGGGTCAGCGGCCAGCTTCAGGACGCGGCCGTTGAGCTGGAAGCGTTACTGTTCGAGGCGCCGGGCCTGCCTCAGAATTGTCGGAACGAGGTTCACGAGTCGCTCGGTCTGGTGATGGAAGCCTTGCAGATGCTTGGACGGGCGCGGCGCTCTCTGGAACGGACCTCCTCCGGTCCCGCGATCGACCCCCGGCTGACCTCCCTGGTACCGATGCTGCGTGCTTGAGCCTTCGTTGTCGGGCAGGGTGTCGAGCCTATGTCGCCGTGATAGCCGATGATCATCCCGGATGTTTTGTGCGAGGGCTTGGCGCTGGTGCTGTGTGGAACCGCGCCGAGCCGGGTCTCGAAGGAAAAGCAGGCTTATTACGCCCATCCCGGCAATATCTTTTGGAAAACGCTATTCGATGTCGGACTGACTCCGCACCGAGTGGCGCCCGCAAACTATATCGAGGTGTTGAAATTCGGTATCGGCCTGACCGATTTGAATAAAACCGAGTGGGGCGCCGATTCGGAACTTAGCAAGGCCGGCTTCGATGTCGCGTCCTTCACCGATAAAATGCGCCGCTATCGGCCGGGTGTGATCGCCTTCGACAGTAAATTCGCCGCCCGCACCTATTTCGGTCGGGCAACGATCGGTTATGGCCGCCAAGACGAGACGCTGGCCGGCATTCCGCTGTTCGTGGTGCCTTCAACTTCGGGGCGGGCGCGATCCTTTTTCGAACTCGCCCCGTGGCAGGCCCTCGCCCGCCACCTGACGCAGCCGGCCCTTACGCAGCCTGCTCTTACGCAGCCTGCTCTTACGCGATAGGGTTAAACATCGCGTCTTCGTCGGGGGGAACGGCGTCCGCGATTTCAACCACCTCGTTGCGGACCCTGATCCGGCCCTCGCCGATCAGACGGACGGCCAGCGGATAGCAACGGTGCTCGGCGGCCAGCACCCGCGCCGCCAACAGATCGGCGGTATCGCCGGCAATCACCGGGACCGCGGCCTGCACGATGATCGGCCCGTCATCCATTTCGGGACGAACATAGTGAACGGTGCAGCCGGTAAAGCGGACCCCGGCCTCGAGTGCTTGATTATGCGTATCCAGCCCCTTGAACGCCGGTAACAGGGAGGGATGAATGTTGATCAACCGGTCCCGCCAACGCTCGACAAACCACGGTGTCAGGATTCGCATGAATCCGGCAAGGCAAACCAGATCGATGCGTGCCCCGCGCAAGGTGGCGTCGATCGAAGCCTCGAAGCCCTGCTTGGCGTTGAAAGAGCGATGATTGATGATTTCCGTGCGAATCCCGGCGTCTTTGGCCCGCATCAGCCCGCCGGCATCGCCTTGATTGGCAATAACCAGCGCGATTTCGGCCGGAAAGGAATCATCGTCGCTGGCATCGATCAGCGCCTGTAAATTACTGCCCCGTCCGGATATCAGGACGGCCACCCTCAGACGTGCCATGTTTCCTCCAGCCCGCTGATGACCACGCGCGGCTGCCCTGGGGCAACCGGACCGACGCGGCCGATCGTGAATACGGTTTCTCCGGCGGCGGTCAGCGTTGCCGCCAGAGCCTCCACCCGGTCGGGCGCGGCGACAACCACCATCCCGATTCCGCAATTGAACGTGCGCGCCATTTCGATCGGTGCGACTCCGCCTTGGCGCGCGAGCCAGCGAAACACCCCCGGCAGGCTCCAAGACGCGGCGTCCAGCAGCACGCCCGTGCCTTCGGGCAGTACGCGCGGAATATTCTCCAGCAGCCCGCCGCCGGTGATGTGCGCCAGCGCCTTAATCGCACCCGCGCGAATCGAAGGCAACAGGCTCTTCACATAAATGCGGGTCGGGGTCAGCAGTGCGCCCGCCAGGTCTTGACCGGAAACCAGGTCTTGACCGGAAACCGGGTCTTGACCGGGAGCGAACGGGGCCGGAGCATCCCAGGCTAGGCCGCTGCGCTCGACAATGCGGCGCACCAACGAATAACCGTTGGAATGCACGCCGGTCGAAGCCAGCCCGAGCACGACGTCTCCGACACTGACGGTATCGCCGGTCAGGACGCGGCTGCGCTCGACCGCTCCGACCGCAAAGCCGGCAAGGTCGTAATCGTCGCCGCTATACATGCCGGGCAGCTCGGCGGTCTCGCCGCCGACCAGCGCACAGCCGGCTTGACGGCACCCTTCGGCGATGCCGGCGACCACGGCCCGCGCCGCCGCGATCTCAAGCTTTCCGGTCGCGTAGTAATCGAGGAACAGCAGCGGCTCGGCGCCCTGAACGATCAGGTCGTTGACGCACATCGCCACCAGATCGATGCCCACCGTGTCATGACGGCCGGTGGCGATTGCGATCTTCAGCTTGGTGCCGACCCCGTCGGTTGCAGCCACCAGGAGCGGGTCCGTGAATCCGGCCGCGCGCAAATCGAACAGCGCGCCGAATCCGCCGAGACCGGCATCGGAGCCCGGCCGCGCCGTTGAGCGCGCCAGCGGCTTGATCGCGTCGACCAGGGCATTACCGGCGTCGATATCGACACCGGCGTCCCGATAGGCCGACGAAGGGGAAATGGAGTTGGTGCCGATGGTATCCTCGCTCGCCCCGGGTTATAGTTCGCAGCCGCACTCCCGGCGGCCGTCGCGCGGAAACATACTCGAAACGGAAGGCTTTGCAATGCTTCACAGGGCTGGCCCGGTACTCCTTGCCGCACTCTTGCTTTTGATTGCCGTGTCTGCGGGCGCGCAAACCTCTCCACCGGCCGGTTCGGCACCCGCCGCGGCCGCGGCCGACAGCCCTTATACGGTCGGCGGAGTCGAGGTCGATGTTACTTCGGCCAGTGCGGCGGAGGCGCGCGACAAGGCGATTCTCGAGGGCCAACAAGCGGCTTTCGTTACCCTGTTCAAGCGTCTTGCCGCCGACGGGACCACCAAGGTGCCGCCGACGGTCGGCGCCAGCGACCTTCAGCGCATGATCCAGGGGTTCGAGATCGAGCGCGAGCGCGGCTCCGCGGTGCGTTATGTCGGCACCCTCAGCTTCACCTTCCGGCGCAAGGCGGTTCGGTCTTATCTCGCCGGGTTGGGGGTGCGGGTGGTCGAGCCTGCGGCGCGGACGGCCGTCTCCGCAACCGGTCCCGGAACCGCCCCCGGAACCGAAGCGACTCCGGCGCAGGGCCTTAAGCCGACTCTGGTGCTGCCGGTCTCGCACGGCAAGGGCGCTAACCTGCTCTGGGAAGAGCGCACGCCCTGGCGCTCGGCCTGGGAGGATTTTTCAGTTGCGGCGGGGGCGGCTAAGGTTGTGGTCCCGCCCGGCGAGCTGTCCGACATTGCCGATATCGGTGCCAAGGAAGCGGTGGCGGGCGATGCCGCCGCGCTGGCCAAGATCGCCGCCCACTATAGCGTCGGCGATGTCGTGGTCGCGCAATTGTCGGAATGGACGCTTGATCCCGCTGCCGGAGCGCAGGTGGCGATTGCCCGTTATGCCGCCGACGGTCGCCCCGATGGCGCGCCCGTCACGTTGCCGGTCGCGGGCGTCCCCGGTGAGACCCCGGCGGCTTTCCTCGGCCGGGTGGTCGGCGCGGTGGTCGAACGGTTGGCCTCTTTGCCGCGTGCGCCGGTCAAGCCGCCGGTGGTCGAGGCCCGGCTTGAAGCCGGCGTCGCCATCTCCGGCATGCAGGACTGGTTGGAAATTCGGCGCAGGCTGTCCAGCAACCCGATGGTGCTCGGGATTGAAACCCGTTCGATGGCCCGGTCGCGAGTCGATGTCTCCGTGCGCTACCGCGGCGAGCCCGAGGGCTTGCGCGCCATGCTCGATCGGGACGGGCTGACGCTGGTGCAGGCGCCGGGCGGCTGGTCGCTTTCCCTGAAGTCCATGGTTTCGACCGCCGCACCCCCGACGGTGATGGCGCCGGTCGGCGCGCCTCGTCCGCTCGCTCCGTCGTCGGTCGTGTCGTCGGTGCCGGTGCCGCCGCCCTCAACCCGGCCCGGGCCCGCTTATATGGTCCCGGCTGCGCCGCCGCAGGCTTATGCACCGGCTCCGTCCGCCTCGGAATACGACCCCCGGCCGGATGACACCGTCCCGGCCGACGAGCCGCCCGAACCCGGCGACACCTCGGTTCGTCCTTAACGCCGACCCGCCCTTATAAGGATGCCCCCTTGGTCCGTCATTTACCCAATATCATCACGCTGTGCCGCCTGTTCGCGGTGCCTCTGACGATCTATCTCATTCTGGAGGATCAGCTGGAGACGGCATTTTGGGTTTTCGTCGGTGCCGGCATTTCCGACGCGGTTGACGGGGCGATTGCCCGTTTATGCGACGCCCGCACCGCGATCGGCGGGGTTCTCGATCCGCTGGCCGACAAGGCTCTGTTGGTCAGCGTCTATATTTCGCTCGGCACCATCGGTTTTCTGCCCTTGTGGCTGGTGATTCTGGTGGTGTTTCGTGACCTGCTGATCGTCGGCGGAGTCATGTTGGCCTACACCTTGCGTCTGCCGGTCGCGATGGATCCGCTTTATATCAGTAAGGTCAATACTTTGGCTCAGTTGATGCTGGCCGGGGTCGTGCTGGCGGTCAGTGGAACCATGATTGCCGATCCGTTGATCGTCAACATGCCGCTGACCGTGGTGCTTCAGGACATCGTTGCGGTAACCACCGTGCTGTCGGGGGCTTGGTATGTTTGGCGTAGCGGCATGATTTTCGATGGTGCGGGGCGCGGGACATGAGCGCGGTTCAGCTTACTCTGGAGTTGGGGCACCATCCCGCGCTTGAAGGTCAGGATTATCTGGTCGCGCCCGGAAATGCCGAGGCCGTGTCGTGGCTAGAGGCCGGGCGGCACTGGTCGGCGCCGGCTTTGGTGCTCTCCGGGCCACCGGGCGCCGGCAAAAGCCACCTCGCCCGGTTGTGGGCTGCGCGCGAGCGGGCCGCCATGCTTCGGGCCGATGCGCTGACGGTTGATGTTTTGCCGGAGTTGGTGCCGGACAGTGGAACGGTTGTGATCGACGACGCCGATGCGGTCGCCGGAGAGCCGGGGCGGGAACGCGCGCTGCTGCACCTGTTCAATCTGATTGCCGAGCGTGGCGGCCGCCTGCTTTTGGTTGCCCGGCCGCCTGCGGCCCGCTGGCGAGTCGTGCTGCCCGACCTCGATTCCCGTTTGCGCGCGGCGGCCTCGACTGCAATCGCTCCGCCCGATGACGAGTTGCTGGCGGCGATGCTGGTCAAATTATTGGCCGACCGGCAGTTGCAGCCGCCGGCCGAACTGGTGGCGTATCTTGTGCCCCGGATGGAACGCTCGTTCGACGCGGCTCGCCGTCTGGTCGGAGCGCTGGACCGGGCCGCGCTGGCCGCGCACCGTCCACTGACCTTGCCGTTGGCGCGTTCCGTTCTGGCCGAGTTGGCCCGCTCCGAATCGGGCCGCTCCGAATCTTAACGATCCGAGTCGGTAAAGCTGCTGAGATCCAGGGCTTTGGTTGGCGGTATCGGCGCCGACATGCCCGGAGCCCGCTCCACATCCGGATTCGTCATCGGGGCGGGATCCGGCTCTGTCACGGTGGCGACATTCCGGCTGCTCATGACACTGACAAAGCAGACCAGCAGGCCGGCATCATTTCCTGCGGCGGTTTCAGCCGGAACGACGGCCATGCCCGCAACCAACAGAATTGCCGCGGCCGTTAGTCCCACCGTTAGCCGTGGTCTCGCCCGGTGCGGCATGTTCGCAAGCGCTGTATTCATGGCGGACACTCCCGTTCAATCTCCACCCTCGACAACAGGTGGCCCCGATATCAGGTGGCCCGATATCAGGTGGGAAGACGGAACGTCCGCTGACAGTAGATTATAAGTCGATATCCGTTTGCCCGATTTGCAACGGCAAAAAGAACGCTATCGCCATAAACTGAAGCCCAAGACTGAAAACAGGCGTTTCTTCGGGCGGCTTGGCGCGGCTCCGAAAATCCTGCGAGTACGGCGAGCACGCACTTGACGTTTCCGGAACTCGCCATAGCCATAGACCGAAACAGCTCCTGCGGCAAACACCAGAACCGGCCCCCAATAGCCCAAGCCGAAACCAAGTCCGAAGCCCTTGCCGCTCAGTATGCCGCCGAGTGCCGCCGTCTTGGCCCCGGCTGCTCCTGTCGCTCCCGTGCCGAGGTTCGAGAGGCCCGCCGCGCCTGCCTTGACCATGCTCGCACCCGTTGCGCTGTTGGCGATAGCGGCAGCGCCTTTGGTCGTGGCGGCGTTGCGAACAATTTGCTCGACAGCTTCGGCAACCGGAACAGGCATCTCAAACGTCCCCTCAAGATTTATCTTTGTATCATGCTCTATCGGAACACTTTGCCGCAAGATCATCGTTGCGAGATCGATGCTGAATGTGCTAACGGATTATTAAGAGTATACCATCCCATAAAGCCCCTCCACGGAGAAAGTGCATGCTGTCCGAACTGGTTGTCGCGAAACTTGAGGGTGCAAACCAGGCAGCCCTGATCTCCGGATTAACGGGTAAGTCTTTTACCGTGGGGCAGGTGGCTGCGGCGGGGAACGGCTTGGGAACCTGCCTGTTTCTGACTCCCGAAGGCGTCGGCGCCGCTGCGGGCCAGGGAACCGTTGCGCTCAAGTTGGAGGGCACGCGCCAGTTGGCGCAGATGTCGGGGCTGATCGGCAAGTCGGTGACCGTCGGCAAGGCGCCGATGATGCTTGGCGGCATGGGGCACTGGGTTACCTTCAGCCCGAACGCCGGAATTCTGGCAAAGGGCTTGGCCGCGGTCGGTGCCGCCGGCATCGGTGGTCAGACGGTAACAGCGTCGCAGTTGGTCATGCTAAAGCTTGAAGGTGTCGCCGCAGCCGCTCAAGCGCCGATGCTGGCCGGCAAAACCTTTACCGTTATCAAGTCTAGCGCCGTCGTCGGTGAGCCGGCTAAAATGCTGTTCCTTCAGCCCTGCGGTACTGCGGCGGGCGCGTCGAAGGATATTGTCATCCTGAAGCTTCAGAACGCTGCGGCTCAGTTGCCGATGCTGGTCGGCAAGACGTTTACCGTTGCCAATGGTCCGATTGTTGCCGCGGATACCGCAAGTAACTATATTTTCCTTAAGCCTGCGGCCGCCATGGCCGGAAAGTGCTTAACCGGAACCGCGGTTGCCGCGGCCGGTATTTCGCCCACCATGCAAACGGTTGCGCTGAACACGGTCGGTAAGGCCGCGACAACCACGACGGCCACTACCGCCGTCGCCACCACGGTCGCCAAATCGGCTACGGCCGGGACCATCTGGACCGGCACCGGGCTCAGCCTCGGTCTCGGGCTGGGTTTGGGCGCCGCCGGTCCGGTGCTGCTCGGCGGTCTGGTCGCCGCTGCCGGTTATGGCACCTATCGTTATCTTCAGAACCGCGCGGCTGCCGCCACCGACGCAGAAATGGACGAAGACATTACCGATGCGCTAAAGTAAGCGTTCACTTCCCCCTCCCGTCCTTCCCGTTCCGTCCTTCCCGCTTCCCTCTCCCGTCATTCCCGCTTCCCTCTCCCGTCATTCCC
>JBAWVF010000036.1:0-27675 GCA_037147415.1 Rhodospirillaceae bacterium
TTTCTGGAAAATACTATATCTAGTGGGTGTGTGCGTCAAGCCGATAGGCATGGTACAACTTATCAAGGGATGGCCAAAGTCGGAAGACGAACCTTCAAGGTTATTGCCAATCCGGTGGTGAGCAGGCTCGGCATTCGGCTCGGCACCGTGGTCGAATGGCAGGATTTGACCGCTGAACTGGCGATTGAAGATGAAATCAAGACTATGGTCACCGCAGCCGTGCGCGGCGACTTGTCCAGCCGTGTCTCATTGGAAGGTAAAACCGGCTTTTTCCATGTAATCAGCGAGGGCATCAACAGCTTAGCCGAAACAGTGGCTGGAGTAGCCGAGGAGTTGGCAGGTAAGCTTAATGCATTGGCTAATGGCAATTTAACCGGCCGCATCGACACGCATTACGAAGGGCTGTTTCAACAGCTTAAGGATGACTACAACGCAACTGCCGATAAGCTTGCGGGGGTTGTCGGTCAGATCGGGAGCGCTACCGTAGCAATGAGCAGCGCCGCTGCCGAAGTCTCGGCTGGCAGCACGGATCTGGCGGAGCGAACGGAACAACAGGCTTCCAGCTTGGAAGAAACCGCGGCCTCGATGGAAGAACTGGGCGCCACCGTGCGCAGCAACGCCGAAAACGCCCGCAACGCCAATCGGATGGCCGGCGAGGCCAAGACCGCGGCCGAAGAGGGCGGTACTCTGGCCGGTTCTGCGGTCGAGGCGATGAAGCGCATCGAAGGCTCGTCGCGCAAAATCACCGACATCATCGGCGTGATCGATGAAATCGCGTTCCAGACCAACCTGTTGGCTTTGAATGCCGCGGTCGAGGCGGCCCGGGCCGGCGAAGCGGGCAAGGGGTTTGCCGTGGTCGCGCAAGAGGTACGGGTGCTGGCGCAGCGCTCGGCTCAAGCCAGCAAAGAGATCAAGCAATTGATCATGGCCAGCGACAACGAAGTCCGCGACGGGGCCGAAATGGTCCGGCGGGCCGGAGACGCACTCGGCGGCATTGCCGAAGGCGTCAACAAAGTTGCGGTGGTGATCGCTGAAATGGCCAACGCCAGCAATGAACAAGCCTCGGCGCTCGATGAAATCAACTCTGCGGTTACCGGTCTTGACGAAATGACCCAGAAAAACGCCGCACTGGTCGAAGAAACATCGGCGGCGGCACAGTCGATGGCCGGTCAAGCTGCCAATTTAATGGAACTGATGAGCTTCTTCCATACCGGCGCTCTTTCAGGCACTGCGCGCGCCACGATCCCAAGCCGCAATTTTACTACGACAACGCCCTCACGGACAGCAAAAGCCTTGCCGGCTCCTGCCCGTTCGGCAAGCCGGCCGGAAAAAGCCAAGCCCGGAGTCAAACAAGCCCCGCAAGCTAAGGCTAAAACCGGCGGCGTTCTTCAGCATGCCGGCCAGCACAATGACGATGAGTGGAAGGAATTCTAGCCGTTAACGCCCTCCCCCGGACGTGCCGGGGGAGGCTTTTATTATCAAGACCTGACACTGTCCCGGTCTTCCATCAACCGGGCGATTTCATCCAAGGCGGCGAAGACATCTTGGGAAGCTGCTTCCATTTTGGCTGCGGCCTCCAGCGCGCACACGAAATCACCGTGGTGAAAGTGGCTCAACGCCTCCTTGCCAAAGGCATGAACCTTTAGATGCGGGTCTTCAATGCGACGGTAAGCGACGCTGCCGGTAATACGCGGATCCGACAATTTGTCATACCACTTACCGAACCGGCAGCCGTGGTGGTCCGGCAGATCGCTATCACGGCTTTGGCCAAGCCCGACCAGCGTATCGATCACCCGTTTTTTGAAACTGGCGTGATCGGAACGGGCAAGCTGAACCAGATCACGGTCGGTCGGCTCTTTACCTAAATCCTGAAGCAAGGGCGCCACCACCTTGCTGACATGCTCGACGCTCGCGCTCAAGCCGTCGATGGTTTCCAAGGAGCGATCCGCCATCCCGGCGGTTCCGGAAATGGCGCGCGCCAATTCACCGACCGCGGCGCTCTGTTCTTGAACAATCGCGGCGATTTGCGTCATATTATTACTAACTTCATCCACCTCGTGGCCGATTTGGCTGATGGTATCACCAGCCGCACTTGCCGCACTGCGGCCGTCTTCGACCCGCGCCGCACTGACCGACATCGCATCAAGAATATCACTCATTCCCGCCTGAAGTGCACCGATACGGGCGCGAATATCTTCAGTTGCCTTTGCGGTTTGGTTTGATAGTGACTTGACCTCACCCGCAACCACGGCGAAACCCTTTCCAGCCTCGCCGGCACGGGCCGCCTCAATCGTCGCATTAAGCGCCAAGAGATTGGTTTGCCCGGCGATCGCCTCAATGGTTTTGACGATGCCGGTGATCTGGGTACAGGCGTCATTCAACGTATTAACCTTGTTGGACAAGTCCGCGACCGAAGCAGAAATGGCACCGATCATTTCAACCGCCCGGTTGACCGCCGCGATGCTGTCCACCAAACGACTGCGCATGTGTCCCGTATCTGATGAAACTGCATCAAGGGTTCGCGCGATCTCGGCGACAGAGGCAACAAGCTCATCACTTGACGCAGAAACCGCATGTGTGCGCTCGCCTAGCTCTCGCATATCCGTCTTCATGCGCGCAACGGCAAATAAAGGGCCGGTCTGAGCAACCCAGATTCCGGCAATGCCGCGCAGCAAAGTAAAGCGTTCCTCAACAATGCGAGCCACAAGCGGTTGAAGAGCTTCCCCCGCCCCGTTGTGACTCCCCCCAAGACCATGCCAATCACCATGCGCTAACTTGGCAATATGACTGATTATATTATCGAATTTACTACTTAAATCTTGTGTACAATGAGCATTATCAAGCAAAATAGCCGGCGATTTGCGGTGAAAAAACATCGGAGCCCTCGGAAATTTAGCACGCGGATTATCCGCAATGTTGATTATACATTGCAATGTTACCCGTCTGGAATCAAGCTGAAAATTTACAATCCAAAGTTTCGGCAGTATACAATGCAGCTACTGATTACCATGACCGACCGCACCGCCCCCGGCATCATCAAAATTCGACTAAGGGGTTGCAACCACGGGACCGCTTCCTCATATGTGGCGTCATAATCCATCCATCCCGGAAAAACAGAGGAAAGGTCATACGACATGTCGGAAGAACGGCTCAGCTTCCAAGCCGAGGTCAGTCGCCTGCTCGATATCGTGGCGCATTCGCTCTACAGCGAGAAGGAAGTCTTTCTGCGCGAGCTGATTTCAAATGCATCGGACGCCTGCGACCGCCTGCGCTATGCCGCGCTGACAGAGCCTGAATTGTCGGCGGAGGATCCAAACCTTGCAATTACGCTTTCGGCCGATAAAGAGGCGCGCACACTGACATTATCCGATAATGGCATCGGGATGAATCGCGCGGATCTGGTCGACAATCTGGGCACGATTGCGCGCTCCGGTACTTCTGAGTTTATGAACAAGTTGACCGGCGATGCAAAGAAGGATATCGGCTTAATCGGTCAGTTCGGTGTGGGCTTTTACTCGGCTTTCATGGTCGCTACAAAGGTCGAAGTCTTCACCCGCAAAGCCGGCGAGACGCATTGCTGGCACTGGAGTTCTGATGGCCGCGGCGAATTCACGATAGGTGATGCCACAATCTCGGTGCCACGAGGCACCAGGGTCGTGTTGCATCTGCGTGAAGGCGACGATGACTATCTTGAAGAAAATCGGTTGGAGTCGATTGTCCGCAAGTATTCCGACCATATCGCCTTGCCAATTCGCTTTATCAGCGGTCATGAAGTCAAGACTCTAAACAAGGCTTCCGCGCTCTGGACTCGTTCAAAGTCGGAAATAACCGCCGAGCAATACAAGGAATTCTATCATCACGTTGGCCATGCTTTCGACGAGCCCTGGTTGACCGTGCATTGGCGAGCGGAAGGCAAGATCGAATACACCGGCTTGTTGTTCGTGCCCGAAATGAAACCTTTTGATTTATTCGACCCCAAGCGCGCCCACCGGGTCCGCCTCTATGTCCGTCGGGTTTTTATCACCGAGGGCGTCGAAGGCTTGGTGCCGGGCTATCTGCGCTTTTTGCGTGGCGTGATCGATAGCGAGGATCTACCGCTCAATGTCAGCCGGGAAATGCTCCAGCATAATCCGATGGTTGCCAAAATCCGCAGCGGTATTATCCGACGCGTTCTCGGCGACCTGGCTAAAAAGGCTGAAGACAACGCCGAAGAATATACGAAGTTCTGGGACAATTACGGTGCGGTTATCAAGGAAGGCCTATACGAAGACTTTGAACATCGTGACACTTTGTTTAAGCTGTTGCGGCTTTATTCAAGCGAGGTTCCCGGCTTAGTCTCGCTGGAGGATTATCTCGGGCGCATGAAGGAAGGCCAGGACGAAATTTTTGTCATCCAAGGCGACGACCGCGAAGCGTTGCTGAAAAGTCCGCAAATCGAAGGCTTCAAGGCGCGTGGTGTCGAGGTGCTCTTACTCACCGATCCGGTTGACGAGTTCTGGATCGGCTCGGTAGGCGCGTACAAGGATAAAAAGTTCAAATCCGTTACCCGCGGCGGTATTGATCTTGGTAAGATTAAAGCAAGTGATGCCAAGGAAGCGGCGGACGCCGCAACCCCGAAAGCTGAAGAAGGTGAACTGTCAATCCTGGTTGCCTTGTTCAAGACTGCACTGGGCGACATGGTTAAAGATGTACGCGCCTCTCAACGCCTCACCGACAGTGCCGTTTGCTTGATTGCCGACGATGGCGACATGGATATTCATCTAGAGCGTATCCTGCGCCAACATAAGCAACTCAACAAGACGGCTACACGCATTCTGGAACTTAACCCCGGACACCCGCTCATTCGTGGCCTTGCCGCCAAGGCCGGCGAACCGGGGGCAAGTGACCGCATGGCTGATCTCGCTTGGTTGCTACTCGATCAGGCCCGCATTGTCGAAGGTGAACCGGTGAGCGATCCAGTCGCTTTCGCTCGACGCTTTGCCTGTCTGATGGAGAAGGGGCTCGCGGTTTGATCCCATGTTCATGCACGGTTTCCTCCCCCGCTTTGCGGGGGAGGGGTATGCAATTCAGGATTTTAGCGTTTCTCTTGATCGGATTCCTGATGTGCGCCGACAAAGCCAATGCGGTCACCCTGCCCCGGATCTCTTATCTGGACTTGCCGGATGGTAGCAATATCCGCCATGCACTGTGGCAGACTGCTTCAGGTGAAGCCCGCGGAACTGTCGTCCTTTTGACCGGACGTACCGAGTATCTAGAAAAATATCAAGAATTTGCTGAGGATTGGCTGGCCCGCGGTTTCCGGGTATTTTCGTTCGACTGGCGCGGCCAAGGGCTGTCAAGTCGGTTTCTTACGGATCACATGAAAGGCCATGTTCCGGATTACAGCTACTTTGTCGGTGATTTGAGCCTGTGGCTTGACAAGATCGTCAAACCTGCGGAAACCGGGCCGACCGTTCTGTTCGCTCATTCAATGGGCGGTTTAATTGCGCTCCGCTACCTGACCGAGCATCCGGCACGTTTTGCCGCTGTGGTGTTATCGGCGCCGATGGTTGATATTAATACAGGATCATGGCCTCGCTTCGCCGCCGAAATGGTTTCACGGATGGCTGGCGCCTTCGGTTTTCGCGAATCCTATGCTTTTGGTCAGCATGACTACGACCCGGCAACCGATGCAATTTTTCAGGATAATGCTGTTTCAAGTAACCCTCTCCGTTTTAAGCGTATTCATGATGGTTTTGCCGTGAATCCAGAGTTAAAGCTTGGAGGCGTTACTTTTGGTTGGCTGATCGCATCGTTTCGCGCACAAGCACTGGCAGCAATGCCGGGCGCACTACAAGATTTACGTGCTCCTGTCCTGATACTGGCCCCGGAAGATGACCGCTTGATACCGATTGACAGCCAATTGGTTGCTTGTCGTCGGCTGCATGATTGCACCGCAATTACTTATCCCGGCGCTCGCCACGATATCACGGCCGAACGCGATGAAATTCGGGCCAAGGCGTGGCGGGATATCGACGCCTTTCTCACCAGGGCATTAGCGGCCGGGAAATAGGGCATCCAAATTTTTCTTTCACATGCCCACCCGGGGGCTTTCCCTGAAGCATCAACTCGGCTAGTGTGCCCGCTGCTCGCTGGTCGGACGAGCTGAACACACGAAGAGGAATCATCCATGGGTCGCATTGTAGAAGTCACCGATGTGATCTTAAGAGATGCGCATCAAAGCCTGTTGGCAACGCGCATGGCTATGGAAGACATGGTTCCGGCTTGTGAAGATTTGGACAATGCCGGTTACTGGTCGCTGGAGTGCTGGGGTGGGGCGACCTTTGACTCCTGCATTCGATTTCTGAATGAAGATCCGTGGGAACGACTTCGTCAGTTCCGCAAGCTCTTGCCTAAAACCAAGCTTCAAATGCTTTTGCGGGGTCAAAACCTGCTCGGCTATCGCCACTACGAGGACGCGGTGGTCGAACGTTTCGTCGCCAAGGCCGCGGAAAACGGCATGGACGTGTTCCGGGTGTTCGACGCGCTCAATGATCACCGCAATCTTAAGACAGCAATTGCCGCGGTAAAACGTTCGGGCAAGCATGCTCAGGGCACCATCTGTTACACGGTAAGCCCCGTTCACACCGTGCAAGCCTTCGTCGATATGGCGCAGGGTTTGCGCGAAATGGGCGTTGACTCGATCTGCATCAAGGATATGGCGGCGCTGCTCAAGCCGCAACCGGCCTATGATCTGGTCAAAGGCATCAAGGAAAAGTGCGGCGCCGATACCGTTATTCACCTACATGCGCATTCGACCACCGGCGTTACTCTGGTTTCGCTGATGAAGGCGATCGAGGCCGGATGCGACATCGTCGATACCTCGATCAGCTCACTGTCGCTTGGTTCCGGGCATAATCCGACCGAAGCGTTAGTCGAGATGCTGGAAGGCACCGGTTTCGAGACTCGTCTCGACAAGACCCGGATTCTAAAAGCCAAGACCTGGTTCAATAAAATTCGCAATCGCTATCGCGAATTCATGAGCGATTACACCGGGGTTGATACCGAAATCTTCAAAAGCCAGATCCCCGGCGGCATGATTTCCAATATGGAGAGCCAGCTCAAAGGTCAGGGTGCGGCAGACCGACTAGATGAAGTGCTGGAAGAAGTGCCGCGGGTGCGCAGCGACAGCGGTTTTCCGCCGCTGGTCACGCCCTCCAGCCAGATCGTCGGCTCGCAGGCCGTATTTAACGTATTGATGGGCAAGTACAAGACCATGACCGGCGAGTTTGCCGATTTGATGCTCGGTTATTATGGCAGCACCGCCGGTGAAAAGAATCCGGAAGTCTTAGCCAAGGCTGAGGCCCATGCTAAAAAACCGATTATTACTGGCCGTCCGGCTGATTTGTTGAAGCCGGAATGGGATACTTTGCGGAACGAGATGCTGGCGCTTGAAAACAATAACGGCAGCGACAAAGACGTGCTGACCTATGCCATGTTCCCTCAAGTCGCCCCGAAGTTCTTCAAAAGCCGCCCCGATGGCCCGAAGAATCCGGGCAAGGACCCAGTAAAAGCGCCGCCCGCAGCCTCGTCCGCTCCGGCGCCGGACGGAGCAAAACCGGCCGGGCTGGCCAAGCCGGTCACTTACGTCGTCACGCTCCACGGCAAGGAGCACAAGGTAACGGTTGCCCCCGGCGCATAGCGCGGAACACCGAAGGGAATTCTCATGACCAAACACGGACTTCATTCCGCGCCGAAAACTATTGAAGAAAAGATCACGGGCCTGCGCGCCCGGCGCACGCGCCTGGAACAAGGCGGCGGACAGGCGCAAATCGAAAAGCAACATACCGCCGGCAAACTGACCGCGCGCGAGCGGGTGGCCAAGTTGGTTGACGACGGCAGCTTCCAGGAAGTCGGCCTGTTCGCGCAGCACCAATCGACCGCCTTCGGCCTCGGCCATAAGGAATTGCCGGCCGATGGTGTCGTCACCGGGTGCGCCACGGTTGACGGCAAAACCGTGCATCTGGCGTCGCAGGACTTCACCGTTTCGGGCGGTGCGGCCGGCGAAGTGCATAGCATCAAAGTTTCGGAGATGCAGCAACTGGCGCTGAAGACCGGTTCACCCTTTATCTTTATTAATGATTCGGGCGGTGCCCGGGTCCAGGAAGGCATCGGCAGCCTGTCCGGCTATGGCAAGGTGTTCTATTACAATGTCATGTTGTCCGGATCAGTGCCTCAGATTTCGCTGATCTGCGGACCATGCGCCGGCGGTGCGTCCTATAGTCCGGCTCTGACGGATTTTATTATTCAGACTCGACGCGCTCAAATGTTTATCACCGGGCCGCAAGTAATCAAGCAGGTCACCGGCGAAGTAGTAAGTGCCGAAGATTTGGGCGGTCCTGAAGCACAAATGCGTTCCGGGGTTGTTCATCTAATCGCTGAAGATGATGAAGACGCGATTTACTTGTGCCGGCGCTTACTGAGCTTTATGCCCTCGAACAATCTTGATGACCCGCCGCGCCTGCCCTTCAACGAGCCAATCGTCTCCGACCCCGAGTTGAATCAGCTGGTCCCGACCGACGTCAAGCTCAGTTATGACGTGCGTAAGGTGCTGGTGCGCTTGGTGGATGAACAGGATTTCTTGGAAATCCAACCAACTTTTGCCCCCAACATTGTGGTCGGGTTTGCCCGGATCGAAGGCCGCTCGATCGGCATCGTGGCGAATCAGCCCTGCGCAATGTCGGGGGCTCTTGATATCAATTCTTCGGACAAGGCGGCACGCTTCATCCGCTTCTGTAATGCCTTTAATATTCCGCTGGTGACCTTCGTCGATGTCCCCGGCTTTCTGCCCGGAGTCGAGCAGGAATATGGCGGCATTATTCGCCATGGCGCCAAGATGTTGTTCGCATATTCGGCAACGACCGTGCCGAAGATCACCGTTATTCTACGCAAGGCTTATGGCGGCGCTTATCTGGCGATGTGCGGCAAGGATCTCGGCGCCGACCGGGTAGTGGCGTGGCCGACCGCGGAAATTGCGGTGATGGGGGCTGAAGGGGCCGCAGAAATCGTGTTCCGCAAGGAAATCGATGCAGCCGAGGACAAGCCGGCCAAGCGCAAGGAAATGATCGAGCTTTATCGCGAATCCTTCGCCAACCCCTATGTGGCGGCCGGCCGCGGTCTGGTCGATGACGTGATCGAGCCGGCCGAAACCCGCAAGTTCCTGGCGCTTGCCCTGAACAGCCTGCAATCCAAGCGTGAATCCCGTCCGCCCAAGAAGCACGGGCTGATTCCCCTCTAAAAACAAGGTGCAAGCGATGGCGGCGATATCCTCGGACGAGATGAGGGCGGCGGTCGAAGCGGTGCGCCGCGACCTGCAAACCCAAATCGATGCGCTGAAGGCGGAACTTGCGGCGCTAAAGGCGCAGCCGGCGTTGCCTGGCGTTGAAGAGGTCGGCCCGGAGACGCTGGTCATTCTGGCGGCGGCGGTAACCGCGTTTCTCGGCAAGAAAGTACGCATCCGCTCGGCCCGGCAGATTTTAACTCCGCACGAGGGCGCCAGCCCTTGGGCGCAGCACGGCCGGGTTTTCGTTCAGGCGGCATCCCACGATATGCGGCGCGTCCGCTGACGGAACAAAGGAGTTCGGGCCTTGAAGCTATTAATCGGCGTCGACGGCAAGTCGTACGAAATTGATGTCGAAGTACTGGAAGAAGATCACGCACCGCGGCCACGCGGCTATCTGCCGCCGCACGCGCCGCCGTCCACTCTGCGCTCACTCCACGAACCGCCGGCAGCGGCGCCCGTAACCGGCGGTGCAAGCGAAGGTCCGGTCGATGAAGCGCATGTCTGCCGCAGCCCGGTGGCCGGCGTGGTCATCCGCATCAAGGCCAGGGTTGGCGACGAGTTGAAACAGGACGATCTGATCATGGTCCTGGAAGCGATGAAGATGGAGACCAACGTCACCGCTCCGGTCGCCGGCAAGGTCAAAGCAGTCAAGGTCGCCGAAGGTGACGGCGTCAAATCGCAACAAGTGCTGGTCGAATTTGCTTAACCGCTACTTTTTTGCTTAACCGCTACTTTGTTTAAGACCGCAGAAGCCGACGCGCTGTTCATCCGTACGGTTACGGACAAGATCAAGGGCAACGGTGTCGGCTTCTTTATCCCAATAAACGTCGGCTAAGCGCTGCCAGCTGTTCGGCTCAACCAAATCCTTCTCGGGTTGCCAGTTGGCTTGCGCCCAAGCCAGAATTGATTCGCGCACGGCAACAGCATCGCCCTCGCCCCGCGCCAGCGCCTGCAAAGGCGCAACCAGTTCAGGCAAAGTCTGCGAGGCCAGCCTGATCCGATAATCGGGGTTGAAGTGCGGCGGCAACAGATAACAACGCTGGG
This sequence comes from Rhodospirillaceae bacterium, assembly GCA_037147415.1. Taxonomy (GTDB): domain Bacteria; phylum Pseudomonadota; class Alphaproteobacteria; order Azospirillales; family Azospirillaceae; genus BOG-933. The sequence goes on from JBAWVF010000036.1 coordinate 10,367, forward strand.
GTTCGGACTCCAGCGCATCGCCGGCACTCCGCCACTCCCAACCGGCGCAACGCGGACCGATGCAACTGCTGTTGACCGCAAAATTGCCATCGGGCACCATGAACCGGCTACCCGAAAACGGGCACCAGAAGCGACGCTTGACGACATCTTCCAGACTGATCAGCCGGGGCGGCACGGATGCGGCGGCCATGATTATGACTGCCGACTGATTTTGAATTGCCCGATGGCGTTCTTAGTGGCCTCGGACAGTTCACGCAATTCAACCAAGCGACGGGAAATCTGCTCTCCAGCCTCGACATTGTGCTCGCCGATTTCGGCAAGACTGTTTGCAGTCGCGTCGATTTCCAGGATTGCCGACTGCTGAGCCAGCATCGCTTCGGCAATGGCGCGAATCATGCTGTCGGTTTCTCCGACTTGACGCTGAATGTCATCGACCACCTGCCGAGCATTGCCGGCCGCGGCCAGTCCGGCTTGAAGATCACGATTGGCGGTTTCAACCAACTCACCGATCTTGGTGGCGAACATCCCGGCGTCAAGCGCAAGCGCGCCAACCTGCTGACCGATCACGGCAAAGCCGCGGCCTTGCTCGCCCATCCGGGCCGCTTCGACCGCAGCGGTGGTCGCGAGAATATCGGTCTTGGTCGCAATCTGGCCGAGCGCACGAGTCACCCCGGCAACCTCGCGGCCGTTCTTCGCCATGGTTTCCATCAGCTCGGCTAAACCGGCAATGGTGATCTGGCCGCGATTGACCAATCCGGTCGCCTGCTCGGCGGCGGCGGCGGCGCTTTTGGCATTACCGCTAACCTTAGTAATCGCCTCGGCCGAGAGACGAATCGCCTCGCGTACCTGTTCCAGCGAGCGGGCCTGCTCGGCCGCCCCCGCATTCACTTCGACCACGGCGCCGCTGGCATCGCTGGCCGCCAACGCAACCTTGGCTGCATCACGACTGATCCCGGCAAAAGCATCGCACACCGAATCGAACAGCCGGTTCACCGCAACACTGATCGTCGCAACAAAGCCGGTGCGGCCCTCGGTCGGCGTGCGGTTGCGGAAGTCGCCATCGTGAGCGGCAAGCTTTATCAACTCCCCGATTTCTTCGGCGACCCTGGCGGCAATCGCCATGGCGGAAATCGGCCGTGAAACCATGGCGCTGATCAGTACGGCACAGAAAATTGCGATACCGCCGGCAAACAGCGTCAAAATCCCGATGGTTATCTTGGCATTGAGGACGTAACTACCGGCTTCGGATTCCAGAACTTCCTGGCGTTTGACCTGAAGCGAGCGCAAGTTCGCGGTGGTGGTGCTGATTTCCTTGCCAATCGCCTCCATTACCTGATCGACCATCGTATCCACTTCGATCGTGGCTTCGACGGCGGCGGCGAAACCGGCGCTGTAACTATCGGCGAGTGTGAAAATCTCGGTGATTCGGGCGCGCCGGTCGGGCGGTTGTCCGGCGGCCAAGTCTCGAATCTCCTTGGCGAAGAGGGCCGCGAGTTCCTGTCCTTCCTTGGCCTTGGCTTCGGTGTAGACACCGGCGATGCGGGCAAGGTCGAGTCGCGACCGCATCAGGGTTTCCACCGGCTCCATGAACAGCGCCTCGGCACGGTAGGTCTTGGCGAATTCATCGACCGCGTCGCGGCATTTATGGCCGAAATCGTCGGCTTCCTTGATCCGGGCGATTTTTTTCTTCCGGAGTTCCACCGCCTGCGCGAACCGGGCATCGAAAGACGTCACCAGTTCCGTCACGCGCTGGATGCCCTGGCGCCGGTCGGCGCCCTTGGTCAGGTTCAGCGCTTCGTGCAGAGCCTTGTCGGCGGAGTCCTTGCGGTCATGGTAGTTTTTCAGCAGAGCCTCGTCACCGGAGGCCAGATATCTTTGGGCGTAGCTGCGCAGCGAGGCGACGTTGCGGTCGGCCAGCAGCACCTCGACGGTGGAATGACCGACCCGGCCGGACTCGTCGAACTTATCGACCGTGCCTTCGAACGAGAAATAGCTTCTGGCGCCGACGACGACGAGAAGGAGCAGGACCGACAGGAAACCGCCCCAGATCCATAAGCGAACCTTGCTTTCTTCCGACACTTGACACCTCCGCCGCTTTTGCCCCCATAATCCCCAATCGCGGCCCTAAAGCAAGTCAGGATTAAAAGCGTCATGAGATTAAAGGTCGTCGCTCCGCTTGCCATGGTAACCTGCGTGGTGGCCGTTCTGGGCTTTATCAGTGTTCTTGCTTATCAGGATGCCGCCGAAACGGTCGAGTGGGCCAAGAAGAAGCAGCTGGCCGGCATTTCGACGATGATCGAGGTCTTTCTGCGCGAGCAGGCGCGCCAGACCACCGCGGCGGCCGAACTGCTGGCGACTCTGCCGCAAACCGGCGAGTTGATGGCCAAAGGCGACCATGACGGGGCGGTCAAGCTGCTGATGCCGGGTTACCGCAAGGCGGCGACCAAGTACGGCGCCGAAGGGGGAAACTTGGTGACGCCCCCGGCCGTGACCGTGTTGCGTCTGCATAATCCCGCCAAGTTCGGCGACGATCAGAGCGATCACCGCCCGATTCTCGTCTTCGCCAATCGAACGCGCGAGGTGCAATCGGGACTGGAAATCAGCGCGGTCGTCGGCATGCGCGGCGTCGCCCCGGTCTATAACGGTACCACCCATGTCGGCGCGCTGGAATGGGCGACCGGGCTCGGTCCCACCCTTTCCGAGTTGAAGACGGTAACCGGCGCCGAACTGACCATGCTAATCAAGGAATCCGTCATCCCGGCCGACAGCGCCATGCGTAAGAACGAGGCGCGCAAACTCAAGGACTACATTGCGGCCGAGGCGACCGACTGGACTTATCTGGCCGGAACGTTGCGCGAATCCGATGTCGAGCGGGTCAGCGAAGGCGGGTTCGAGACCCGGACCGTCGCCGGGGTCGAGGTCGGCGTAGTCAAGGTTCCGCTGTTCGACTTTACCGGTAAGAATGTCGGGGCCATCCTGGCGGTCAAGGAAATCAGCGAGTTCGGCCGCACCCTCAAGGATGCGATGGTGCGGTTGGCGGTTGCCGCCGGTCTCGGGCTGCTGGTGACTGCGGGCGTGACCTTGCTGATTATCTCGGGAATGATGTTGCGGCCGCTGGAGCGGTTGGGCAAGCGGCTGAAAGAACTGGCGAAAGGTGATTTTTCCAGCAAGGTCGAGGCGATCGGCCGCAAGGACGAAATCGGCGTACTGGCAGCCAGCATCGAATCGGTACGAATCGATCTGCTGCGGCGCTACCCGCCCGGTGCGGCCCCCTCGCTCGATGCGGGCGGCAAAAGCGGGGGGACGCCCAAGTGAGCCTGCATCGCTACATTTTGACGATTTTGCTCGCCGGATTTCTGCTGGCGGGAGCGCTCCCCGCCTTCGCCGCCCCCGAGCCGCCGGGACCGCCGGTCGACGAAGGTTTGCCGATCCGGGTCAAACCGACCTTACGCGTCGATCAGATTCCTGAAATCAGCGAAAAGGACAGCCTGTTCCGGGCGACGCTGACCTTGACCTATGTCTGGCGCGACCGCCGGCTGAGTTTCGATGCCCGGGCCGCCGGCCGCGACGCCTATGAATTCATCAATGACGCGGCCAAGGTCAAGATCGCCACGATTTGGACGCCCAAGATCACCATCACCAACAGTACCGAAACGCCGCGCATGATCGGCATGATTTTGATCATTCGCAATGACGGTACGATTCAGATTACTGAAAAACTTTCAGCCAGTCTTGAGACCAACTATTCTTTCGCGGATTTTCCGTTCGACCGGCAACGACTGGTGGCCCGCCTCGCCTCTGCGGAATTCAGCCGCGAGATCGTGCTGATTCGCGACGTCGAAGTCGTCCGCAATGCCAAGCTGTCGATCAAGAGCTGGCAGGTTCTGCGCACCAACGCCGATGTCGGCGAAAGCACCAGCATCACCGGACGCCAACTTTCGACGTGTTTTCTGACAGTGGATGTCAAGCGCTCCGCTTCGGTCGCGGTCACACAAATATTCATGCCCTTTATGGCGATTATCTTTTTGCCTCTGGTCTGCCTGTTTAATGTAGGGGCAACAACACCGACCCAGCTATTCACAGCATTATTGGCGCTGTTAACCCTTAACTTCAAGGTCGTGCTGGAACAGCCGACCATCGTCAGTGTCAGCAATTCCGTCGTCGATGCCATGTGGATGGGCTATTGTTTCATCGGCATTAATTTGATGCTGGTCTTCACCATCATGCGCCTCCGCCCGGCCGATGCCCCGCCGCTTGGCGATCTCTATCAAGAACTCCGCGAATTCATTAAATGGACGGTGCCAATCGGCTTTTTAATTCTGGTCATCGGACGGGTATTACTCGCACAGAACTGAAGTAAATACCCCGGGAGCTTTACCGCTCCCGGAGTATTTCTCTGTCAATTACAGCTTGAGCCGCACTTCGATCACGCCCGGCTCATCACCATTGCTCTTTTGTTCAAATCCGAGATCACGGGCAAGACTGAGCATCAAGTGATTTTCACGGAGAACTTCACCATAGATTTCGCTGATGCAGCGGGATTTGGCATAGTCGATGATCTTCTTCATCAACAGATAGCCGAGACCGCGTCCCTTAAGGTCGCTTTGAACCATCACGGCAAACTCGGCGGTATGGGTGCGCCGGTCGGTGGCGACACGCACAGCACCCTGAATATCGGATAACGGCCCCTTAAAGGGCGGCGCCACCGCGACGATACCCATTTCACGATCATAATCGATCTGGGTCAACCGCGCCGCCGCTTGATGGGACAGTTCCCGCATCGGCGCAAAGAAACGCATGCGGATATCTTCGGGGGTCATACGCCCGATCAGACGTTGGAGCGCCGGTTCATCCTCGGGACGGATCGGGCGCAACAGATATTCCGACGTATCCTTGAGCCGGGCTTTTTCCTCCAGATGCTTGGGATAGGCTGAAATCGCCAGACGGGTAGCCCCCTCCTGCTTGGACGGCGCAATACGAATCCGGGCATCAAGCGCCAGAACCCCTTGATGATCGGCGAACAGCGGGTTGATGTCGAGTTCGCTAATCTCGGGGAAGTCGGCAACCAATTGCGAAACCTTGATCAAGGTCAAGGCAATATCATTCATCACCGCCGCCGGACGGTCGCGATAACCGCGCAACAGCCGAGACACCCGGGTGCGGGCAATCAGCTCCCGAGCCAGGTTAAGATTGAGTGGCGGCAAGGCCAGTGCCTGATCGCCGACCACCTCGACACTGACACCGCCTTGGCCGAACAGAATGACCGGGCCGAACAAATGATCGTCGGTCATCCCGACGATCAGTTCATGGGCACCGGCCCGAACCGCCATCTGTTGAACGGTGAAGCCCTCGATATTGGCATCCGGACGGGCCAGACGGCAGCGCTCCAGCATTTCCGCGGCTTCGGTCCGCACCTGATCGGGATCGGCCAAACCCAGCACGACGCCGCCGATATCCGATTTATGGGTAATGTCGTGCGACAGAATCTTAAGGGCGACACGGCCGCCGATGTCGCGAGCGGCCTCCGCCGCCTCGTCGGGCGTGGTGACGCGCCTGGTATCGACCACCGGCACCGCATAGGCGGCCAGCACCTGTTTGGCCTCATACTCGGTCAACCAATGGCGCTTTTCGGCAAAAGCCCGGTCGATGATGCTGCGCACGGTGGCATCGTCAACCGCGAACTCCTCGGGCACGGAGTCCACCGTCTCCATCAGAGTTTCCTGGTTGGCGCTGTATTGCACCAAATGCATGAAAGCGCGGGTGGCATCGCCGGGAGTATCATAAGTAGGAATACTGTTGGCGGCAAATAACGAGCGCGACTGATGCGCCGTGCCCTCGCCGAGCCAACTGGTGAACACCGGCCGTTGCTTGCCCTTGGGATGCTTGTTGATGGTGTCGATCACCGCTTGCGCCGCCCAATAGCTGTCGCCGACCGCGGTCGGGCAGTTGAGCACCAGAAAAGCGTCGGCGTCACTATCATCAAACATCGCCGACAACGAGTCGGCATAGCGCTTTGCGGAGGCATCGCCGATGATATCGACCGGATTGCCGTGCGACCAGGTCGGCGGCAGGAACTCGTTCATCTTGGTCATCGCCTCGGTGCCGAGCTTGGCCAATTGTCCGCCGCCCTCGATCAGCGAGTCGGTCGCCAGCACGCCGATGCCGCCGCCATTGGTCAGAATGCCGAGACGCCGGCCGACCCGCCGGCCGCCGGTCACCGACACCCCCATGGCCAGGGTTTCGACCGCATCGAACATTTCGTCGAGATCATGCACGCGCAGCACGCCGGCCCGACGGAAGGCCGCATCATACACCCGATCCGAGCCGGCCATCGCGCCGGTATGGGAACTGGCGGCTTTGGCGGCTTCGTCGCTACGCCCGGCCTTGATTACGATCACCGGCTTTTGACGCGCCGCGGCCCGTGCCGCCGACATGAACTTCCGGGTCTTGGTCAGCGCCTCGATATAGAGCATGATCGCCCGCACCTGCGGGTCGGCGGCCAGATAATCGAGCAAATCGGCAAAATCGATATCCGCTTTGTTGCCCATCGAGATCAGGTGCGAGAAACCGATCTTCCGATTGGTCGCCCAGTCCACCATCGAGGTCACCACCGCGCCCGACTGCGCGACCAGCGCCACGTCGCCCTTCAGCGGCGGCACGTGAATGAAGCTGGCATTGACGCCCTTGCCGGGAATCATGATGCCCAGGCAATTGGGGCCAAGCACGCGCAAATTGTGGAGCTTCGCTGCGTCCAAAATCTTTTGTTGAAGCGCCTTACCCTCGTCACCGACCTCGCCGAAACCGGCGGTAATGACAACGGCGGCCTTGGTACCCCGGGCGCCCAACTCGGAAATCAGGCCGGGCACGGTCTCGGGCGGGGTGCAAATCACCGCCAAATCGGCCGTAATCGGCAAATCCGCGACCGACTTGTAGCACAACACACCTTCAATTGCCTTTTCGCGCGGGTTTACCGGCATGATCGGGCCGTCAAATCCGGCATGGAACAAATTCTTGGCGACCACCGCTCCAATCGAATTCGGTCGGCGGCTGGCTCCGATCAGGGCGATCGAGGAGGGTTTCAGCAGGGAATCAAGATTGCGAACGGACATGACCGAGCTCCTTGGTTGCGCAAAATAGAATGCTTGCGGGCGATGTGAAGGAGTTAGTCGGCGCCCTTACCGAATCCTCCGTACCCTACCCGAACGCGGTTAATTTTCGGTGACAATACCTCGGAAAAATGTTGCGTTGCAAAATTGTTTCGTCGCGGTGCGCAATAAGATTAGAACCGAGCCAGCCGGAATTTCGGCACGCCCCTTGCTCTCCCGACTATCGAGCCAACGATTTTGCGGCTCGAAGGGGAAGTTTCTTCCCCGCGATGCGAAAAGGCAGGCAAGTCCTGCCCGGGGGAGGAAGAAATGGCATTGACATCGGCACTGGCTTCAACGACATCGGCAGCAACTTCGGGTTTAACAAATTTCTTCGGTGGCACGAGTTCCGCTTACAGCTTCGCCTCGGATAAGCGCGGCAGGCCTCTGATCGCAACCATAGCCGACGTCAACGCCGCGACCAAGCCAAGCGACAAGGTAACGATCGCGGCGCAAGTCATGGAGTCGATCCGGATGCAGGCCGACGCCGCAATTAAAAGCGGGCGGGCTGACCGGCTGGCCGAAATGACTACACAGACCGAACAAGTCATGGCCGCCGTCAATGCGATTACCAAAGGACAAAAAGCAACAACCGGCCAAACCAAAACCGGAAAACACGACCCGGCTCTGTCCAAGGTACTGACTTCGCTCAACAGCGTGCTGGGCAGCCTGCGCGCCCTGTCTTCGCGTGCCGGTCATGATGTTTCATCCAAGACCACGGCATCGGTCACACAACTTGACAGCGATGCGGCCACACTGGCCCGGCAGGCCGGAGTAACCTGGACATCCCCGCTCAGCAAAGCCAATCTTGCAAAATCAGTTGCCCATACCCCCCGTCTGGTCGATTATCTGGTTTGAGGACCGGCAAAGGCAGGGACAGGCGCAGGCATGAGGAGAAAAACAGGGCTCGCGGCGACGGTAATAGTCATGGGCACGGGAATCGCCATCGGCAAGGAAACCGTGCCGCCCGTAGTCATTCCGCTGGTGGTCGAGGATCGGATCGTTCAAGGCGGAATCGAATTGGCCGGCAAGTTAGTCCCGCTGCCGGTCGGGCCTTGGCGGATACTCGGGGAAGCCCCGACGCTCCGGATGCGCGACGGTTCGACCCCGCCCGGGCCGGTGACCGGATTCGCGCTGGTTCATCTGAACGGAGCGACCGTCGATGGCGCCGTGCTGGTCGATGCTTCCTCCGGATCGGCAACCGGGGGCTGGGGTAAACCGCCAGCCTGCACCCGTGCCGATCTGCCCTATGCAAAAATACAATATGAATCTGATCATGACGGCTCGTGCGGCTATGTTGTCTTCGTGAAGGCCGGGCCGGAGTTCGCCGGACCGGAGCATCCGGCCTGGTCGATTGCACGAAGGAGCGCCGAAGCCCGTGGCTGGCACCTGCCCTCATCCTGGATCATGGCCGGGTTCCGGGTCAGCGATCCGCATGACATGGTTGACGTGCGCTATCACTTTACCCCCGACGCGATTGTCGCGGCAGACAGCCGGGCGCGGGCGACCGAAGCCGTGGTGCGCTGGGCCGCAATGGCCGGTGAAGTGGTGGAATGGGGCTTTCGCAACCGCCGCGGCGACGGCGAAGCAGCGTTGCCGATGCCCGCCGCCGCCCTGCCCGGAACGCCCGGGGACAATACGGAACCGCCCGGTCTATGGAAACACTCGCTCGCTTATTTGCGTGAGGCCAGCCGCAACCTGTTCGGCCATCTGGCCCGCCGCAAGGGCGGCTTTCCCGGCATCGGCGATGAAGGCTGAGCGGAGGCGATCAACGCCGTAGGCCCGGATTATTTCCGCAACTGCACCCGAACAGCGGCGGCAATGGCTTCCGGCTTGGTATCATGACCGAAGACCCTGCGGACTTTACCGTGATCATCCGTCAAATAGAAGAAAGCGGAATGATCCATACTATAGTTCGCAGCATCGCTGCCCGGAACCTTCGCATAATAAACACGAAAGGCTTTGGCAATCGCGGCAATTTCCGCCGCAGTGCCGGACAGCCCGATCAGACGCGGATGAAACTGTGTGACATAGTCCGTCAACACCGAAGGCGGGTCGCGCTCGGGATCAATGGTAACAAACAACGGCTGGACGGAGCCGGCATCGTCCCCGAGCAAATCAAGTGCCTTGGCAATTGTCTGCAAGTTAGTCGGACAGACATCCGGACAAAAACGATAGCCGAAGCTGATCAACAAGCGCTTACCCGGCCAACTTGTCTCATTAACCGGGCGGCCGTCGCCGGCCGTCAACCGGAACGGTCCGCCCAGTTCAAAGGTAATCTCGGACGAACCGCCGCCGTCGCGCAGCAGGCTTTGCTTGATCCACAGCATCCCGGCACCGATCAGCACCAGTGCGGCCAGCATCAAGCCGTGACGACGAATCCAGTTCACCCGACCCTCCCGAATTTCGTGAAATGATTACGGCGTCTTGGCTTCGTAGGTGCCGGCGCCGAAGAATATCCCGTCGTGAGCCTTGACCCAGGTGCGCTTGGGCGCAAGCTTCTTGGTGACGGGATGGGTCCAGGTATAGTCAACCCAGCCGCCATCCGGATGCGTCTTGGCCGAATTGACCAGTTCCGCACCGATCAGTTTGCCGTTGACATCCTTCAGATCGGTAATGTTTTTGCCGATCAGGCCGGGATTGGCCCCGTGCGCCAGAAACAAGCCGGACATTTCACTGGCCATGACATAGAGATCCCGGTCCACGAACTGACCCTGCTTATTGCTGAATTCCTTCAACGCCGTCTCGCGGCCGACCTTGTCATAAAAAGTGATGGCCCGCTCAACCAGCGCCTGAGCCTCGGCAGCCGTCCCCAGTTCGGCAGAGACTGCGGGACCGGCCAGTACCAACATGAACACTACGGCAACAGCTCTCAAAACGATGAATGGCATTTTTGTTTCCTCCGAATTTCTAATTGCCCCGGCGGGGAACTTACGCCGCCTTGAGCCGTGATACCAGCGCGTCGATATTGGACTGCAAAGTGTTGAATTCTCTGGTCAGATGCGCAACCGTCGTTCGCATGGTCGAAGCAGCGGTGCCGGTCTGTTCAACGGCCCCCCGGACACCCTCGATTTCAGTTGAAACAGTGCGCGTCCCGGTCGCCGCCTCCGCACAATTGCCATTGATTTGATTGGTGGCTTGGCCTTGATCCTGAACCGCGGAGGCAATGCCGTTCAAAGCATCGTCGATGCGCTTGATGATCTCACCGATCGACTTGATTTCCGCAACCGATTCACCGGTTACCGTTTTAATGTTATTCACTTCGGTGGTGATTTCCTCGGTGGCCCGGGCGGTCTGGTTGGCGAGCTGCTTGACCTCGCTGGCCACGACCGCGAACCCCTTGCCGGCTTCACCGGCCCGCGCCGCCTCGATGGTTGCGTTCAGAGCCAGTAAATTGGTCTGTGAGGCGATATCCGTGATCAGACGCACCACTTCACCGATTTTTTCGCCGGCCCGGGCCAACCCCTGCACGGTCATATCGGTACGCACGGCCTGCTCGACGCCATCACGGGCAACGCGCGAGGATTGTTGAACCCGCCGCGAAATTTCATCGATAGAAGAAGACAAGCGGCCGGTCGCCTGCGCCATCGACTCGACATTCGCATGGGCCTGTTGGGACGAAACCGCGACGGCCGCACTTTGCTGGCTGGTCCGGTCGGCAATATGCGCCAATTCGGAGGCCTCGCGGTCAATCGCTCCGGTCGCGCCCGAGACCGCGGACAGTGCCTGTCGGACGGTCGAGTTCAACTCTTCGGCCAGCTTCCGGGTTGACTGCCGCTTCTCTTCATCGGCCTGGCGCCGCGCGACCACCTGCTCATCCTGCATGATCTTCACGCGGATAGCATTTTCCTTAAAAACCCCGACCGCGGCGGCAATTTCTCCCAATTCATCGCCGCGCCCGATACCCGGCACGGTGACTTGATGATCACCATCCGCGAGTCGCTGCATGACTTCGGTCATGCAGCGCACCGGCCGCGAAATCAACCGCCCGATGCCCCACGCCACCAACACCGCAAGCACAACGCTACAAATCACCAGAATCATGAACAAACTGCGCGCCTGCCGACCCTCGGACAGAGCACTTGTCGATGCCTGCTCCGACAGCTTGGATTCAAGTTGAGCCAGTTTCTCAACCGAGCCCAGCATCTTTTCATAGTCACCCTGAGCGGTCCACATATAGGTCACCGCCGCAGTAAATTCGATATCCATCATTTCGATCATACCGGAAACATTCCGGCGATAGTCGCTCAGTTCCGTACCAATTTGATCAAGCAGCGCCGCTTCGGTCGCATCAAAAGAAAAACGGCTGCGGAAGCCGGCAACGTCCTTGGAAATCTCTTCCATGGACACTTTTGTTTTATTTTGAACTTGTTTAATCTTTGCGTCGTCAGTTCCGGCCGCTTGCCAAGTCAGCGCACGATACAAATCAATATGGGTGGATCGCAGATGGTCGGCGATTTCAGAACTGCTCGTCGTCTTCGCAAAGGCTACGCCAGTGATCAGTTCCAGCGCCTCTCCCTGCGCCCGCATGGTCGCATCGCCAAGCCAGGCCACCACCAAAATGCCGATAATCGCAAAAGCCGGCGCAATAAACACCTTCGCGCCGATCCCCATGTTATCCAGAACGCGCATGCCCCCCTCCCGGGTAAAGCAGATTGTGCAACGCAACATAATCCGCCCTGCCGCCCCGGTCACGTCAAAAGATAATGTTCAGTTGTATCTTTCCCGGAGTTTCCATGCGTTTGCTGCACACCGCCGACTGGCACTTGGGCCAAACCCTGCACATGCAATCCCGCGAGCACGAGCACGCCTTATTTCTCGATTGGCTGCACGGTCAGCTGCTCGAGCATGACATCGACGTAATGATCCTTGCTGGCGATGTGTTCGATGGCCAGAACCCGCCGGTGACGGCCCAAGCCGCACTCTATTGTTTTTTGGCGCGGGCGCGACAAGCCCGGCCCGGACTAACCGTGGTCATGGTTGCCGGTAATCATGACAGCGGCGGCCGGCTGGAAGCACCCTCGCCCTTGCTCGAGGCTCTCGGCGTGCATGTGATCGGCAGCGTCAACCACGGCACCGACGGGTCGCCGGACCTGGAGCACCTCATCGTCCCCCTGCCCGCCCCCGATGGTGGTATTGCCGGCTGGTGCGTGGCAATGCCGTACCTGCGCCAAGGTGATCTAAAGGCGGACGATCTTATCGAGGGTGTACGTGCCCTGTACGCTTATGCCATCGACGGCGCCCGCGCCCGCTGCCAACCGAATCAAGCCTTGGTGGCGATCGGCCATTGTTACATGGCCGGCGGACAGCTCTCGGAATTGAGTGAACGCAAGGTACTGTGCGGCAATTTGAACGCCCTGCCGGTTGATCTGTTCCCGGCCGAGCTCGACTATGTCGCACTCGGCCATCTGCACCGGGCGCAGGCGGTCGGAGGGCGGGAGGCGGTCCGTTATAGCGGTTCGCCGCTACCGCTCTCGCTTGACGAAGACAAGTATCCGCATCAAGTCGTGCTGGTGGAATTGATCGACGGACGCCTTGCCGGGCTCAAGCCGTTACTTGTGCCGCGTTTTGTCGAGATTATCCGGCTGCCGGTGGTCGATCTCGACGGATTACCCGCCCAACTCGCTGAATTACCGGATGCCGAGCACCGAAACGGGCTCGAAAGCTGGCCGTTTCTGGAAGTTCGGGTCCGGCTGACGCAACCGGAGCCGGGTCTTCAGGCGAAAATCGACGAATGGCTGAAAAATAAGGCGGTCCGACGGCTGAAAACCACCTTCATCCAAGGCGGCGACGGGCTTTCACTGGCGGACTCGGTCAGAGCCGTGCCCTTGGCGACCCTGTCACCGGAAGAAGTCTTTCGGCGCTGCTGGATGAAATCGAACGAGGCCGAACCCAGACCGGAGCATATGGCGGCGTTCCATGACTTACTGGAAGTCGCGCTAAGGGGTAACCCATGAATATCCTTGCGATCCGTGGCAAAAACCTTGCCAGCTTGGCCGGTGAGTTTGAGATCGACTTGACCGCAGCACCGCTCGACCGGGCCGGCTTGTTCGCCATCACCGGCCCGACCGGGGCCGGCAAAAGCACCATCCTTGATGCGCTGACGCTGGCGCTGTTTCATAAGATTCCACGTTTGCCTTCGGCCGGCGGGGTGAAAGCCGTATGGTCGAGCGATCCGGAGCTATCAACCACGGATGAACGGAGCATTTTGAGCCGAGGCGCAATTTCCGGCTATGCCGAGGTCGATTTTCAAGGCCGCGACGGCGTACTCTACCGCGCACGCTGGGACGTACGGCGCGCACGGGGCCGCGCCAACGGGCAACTCCAAAAGGTAGAGGCAAAGCTAACCCGCCTGGAAGACGGGCAAGGAATCGGCGACGGAATAACGGCTACTCGGGAGAGAATTGAAGAAAAACTCGGGCTGAATTTCGACCAGTTCCGGCGTGCGGTAGTGCTGGCACAGGGCGATTTTGCCAACTTCCTTAAAGCCTCCGCGGCCGACCGCTCGGCCCTGCTGGAGCAAATCACCGGGACCGAGATTTATTCTAAACTGTCTAAAGCGGCCTTTCTCCGCGATAAGGACGCAGGCCTTGTCCTTAAGGAAATTAAAGCGCGTCGCGATGATCTGATCATATTAGAGCCGGACGCCCGCACTATTCTTGAACAAGAACTGGTCGCCGCAACGACCGAACTGACAAAGAGTGAACAAGCCCTGGAGCACGCAAAATCCGCATGTCTCTGGCATGAACAAATGACTAAACTCGTTACCGAGGCCGCCGATGCCCGCACCGCTCTCGCCCTCGCTTGTACCGCGGTTGATGCGGCCCGGCTCGATCGGCAGGAACTGGCGGACGTACAGGCCGCGCAAAGACTGCGCCCCTTGGTCGAAGCCGCCGACCACACCACCGAAAAGGCATCAACCGCCGCAGCCACGGCCGTACGTGCCGGAACAACACATACCGAAGCGCGTACGGCGCGTGAGGCGGCCTCCGTACGCCTGAACGACGCGAAACAAAACCTGACCGAAGTTAGAGCGCGGCAAGACGCGCTCGCCCCGGAATTGGAGCAGGCCGGCGCGCTCGACCGCGATATTGAAACGATTTCCGCCGAACACACAAAAGAAGAACAGGACCGGGCCCGGGCGGCAAGGGATGCCGGGGAAGCCGGCCTTAAACTCGTCAAGATAGACCGTGAGATCGAAAAACTTACCGGCGAAATCGATGAAAAGCGCGGTTGGCTCAACACGCAAGCCACTCTGGCACCGATTGCCGCTCAATGGCCGCGCTGGGCGGGCGCGCTCGACCGTGCCGGGGCCGCGGAACAGGTCCTGACGTCCAATAAAGACCGAATTACGGCGCTTTCCAGCGACATTAACCGAATGGAAGCGGCTTTGCCGGCCCTCGACCATGCCAAGACCGAAGCGGAGGCCGCATTCGTCGAGACTCAACTTCAGCTTAACAACCTGCGAGCACAACCGACCCCCTCGATGATTGCGCTGCGGACTGAACGTACGGCGCTGGAGCAAGAGTACACCACACTTCAGGAAAAAAAGCGTACGGCCGAAGAGGCGAAGCGGCAGCTTGCCATCGCAACAAAGGCCGAAGCCCTAGGCGCCACCACCAAGACCGAAATCGACCGAACCGCCTTACTCCTGACCGAAGCCGAAGCGGCACTCGAGCGAATTAAGCTGGCCCGACGACCGGAAGTTAAGGAACTGCGGGCGGCGCTCGAGCCCGGGCAGCCTTGCCCGGTCTGTGGCTCGACCGAGCACCCCTTGGCCGACACTGCACAAGCGCCGCTCGACGCCGTGGCAGCGGACCAACAGGACCGGGTCAACAGCCTGCGCACAAGCAAAGAAAAACTGGAGCGTACACTCGGCGGCTATCTCTCCGAAGCAAGGCAAGCGCGCGAAACAGCCGCGAAGGCCGAAGCGGTGGATATCGACGCCATAATGACCCGGTTGGCAACGCTTAGCACGGCGATAGTGGGCGTACATGGCCGCGAACAGGCGGCAAATGAGCATAATAATCTGCTTATTCAAGCCGGACAGCGGCACCAGGAGGCCGGAAAGGCCGCTCGCGCCACAAAAGACGCGCTTGATAAGCACAATATCGACCTGACCGCGCGCCGCAACACACGTACTCTTGCGGAAAATTTATCAACCGGAGCCGCTCGCGACCTTGAAGCCGCCCTTGATGAAGTGGCGGAAGCGTTCACCGACCTCAACGGCTGGCAAACCCGCCGCGCCACCGATGCCAAAAGCTTCAAAACCGACCTGAACACCCAGGTTCAGGCCTACAAAACCACAGTCGAAGCCTTAACCACCGCCGAAAAACAGCTTTCCGAGCAGCGGGCCGGGCATCAGAGTCAAGTGGTTCGCCATGAAGCGGCAATCGAGGCTCTGAACAAGATAACCGGGCGGACGACCGAGCTGCGGGACCGATTAAACCTGCGGCGAACGGCCCGGGCCGGGCTCTTGGCGGGGCGTACGGTCACCGAGGTCCGACAAGAGCTGAAAAAATTGCTGGATGAGGCGGAAGCGACGTTCACAAAGGCCGACAAGACTGACCGGGAGACCGCCAACGCCCTGACCGCCGCAAAACAAGCCCTGGACACCGCGACCACGGAGGCAGCCCGATGCGAAACGGCCCGGCACCTGGCCGCAGCGGCGCTCGCGGAATGCGGGCTGGCCCCGGACGAACTGCGCCGACGACTTTCGTTCGATCTGTCCTGGCAAGACGCCCGGGCACGGCACTTGGCCGCACTCGACAAGGCGGCCCATAGCGCGGTGGTGCTGGTTGAGGAACGTGAGCGGCAAGTAACCCGACACGCCAACCGAACCGACGCCGCCACCGGCGCGCGCGATGAAGCCGAGGCCGCGCTGGTCATCGCCGACGGTGCCGTTAGCGAACACCGCACCGAAACGGAGGCGTTTCGACAGCGCTTGGCTCTTGATGACAATTCCAGGCGTCGCCGGGAGGCTCTCGAACCCGAATATCAGACCTGCAAGGCCGCCTGCGCGCTGTGGGGCGCGCTGAACAGCGTGATCGGCTCGGAGAACGGCACTAAATTTCGCAAATACGCCCAAAGCCTCAGCCTGGGTCAGTTGCTTGGTCATGCCAACCTGCATTTGACGGAGCTGGCGCGGCGCTACCGGCTGGAGCAAGCGCCCGGTGCCGATCTCGACCTGTTGGTGGTCGATTGCGACATGGCGGACGAGCGCCGCGGCGTCCACAGCCTGTCGGGGGGCGAGACCTTTCTGATCTCACTGGCGCTGGCGCTCGGGCTGTCCTCGATGACCGGCGATGGTGCCCGCATCGGCACCTTGTTCATCGACGAAGGCTTCGGCGCGCTTGATCCCGACAGCCTGGACATCGCGCTGTCTTGTCTCGAGTCGCTTCAAGCCGCCGGCCGGACCGTCGGCGTGGTCAGTCATGTGCCGGCCATGATCGAGCGTATCAGCGTTCAGGTTCGGGTAACCCCGTGCGGTGGCGGCCGCAGTACCGTCAGCACCGACCACAACAACGGCAAGATTCTAAAGGTTTAAATTAGTGGACCAAGACCGGAGAAGCTTTTCTGCGATTGTGACGATAACGGTAGCCGGACTTGCGGTCGTAACCGCGATCAGTTACCTTGGAGAGTCGGGGTGGGTCTTTGAGCTGGTCAGCCACTTTTGTCCCCAACTGGCGGCCGCTGCACTGATTACGCTGCTGATTAGCGCTTGCCGCAAGCAAACGGGAGCCGCGTTACTTGCCACCCTGGTTTTGGTAGCCAATCTTGCCCCTCTCCTGCCCTACATTCTGCCCGGTGACGGCACGAAGATATCAGCGCTTTCCGGCAATCGGTTCCGTGTGCTGACCCTCAACCTCCATGGCGAGCACACCACTCCCGAAGCCTTTGCCGGCCTGATCGCCGCGGAGCAACCTGACATCGTGGTGCTGACCGAATTGCCGACCGATTCGGACAGGCTGCTGGCGCTGATACAGCCGCCGTTTCCGCATGTTCTAATCGATCGCCATGGCGGATCGCCCTTTGATGTCGCGGTGTTAAGTCGGTGGCTACCGATAACCGGGACTGTTGATCGCAGTATAAATCCGTTTCTGCCGGTGCTAATACGACAGAGTCACTTGAAAATGTCCCCCGGATTCCCATCTACAGGCTTTG
>JBAWVF010000037.1:0-27025 GCA_037147415.1 Rhodospirillaceae bacterium
TCTGGAAAATACTATATCTAGTGGGTGTGTGCGTCAAGCCGATAGGCATGGTCCAATCCTAAAAATCGTTGATCAAGCGCCTCGCGCAACGCGGCATCACGGTCCAGTCGTTCAACCATATAAACCAATGCATCGATCACCGTGTTGCCGGTAACCAATATTGCAGAAGGATCGACTCCGTCTCGCAGCAGGTTGTCCCGTGCGCGTGTGGTCGGCGGATAGTGCCGGGTTGCGATGACCCCGGTCAACCGGCGATTGAGTTCTTCCGGCCACGGATTCATCATATCGCCGGTGCGCAGCCCCGCCTCGACATGAGCAACCGGAATCCGTTGGTAGAACGCAGCCAAAGCTGCGGCCATGCTGGTTGTGGTGTCGCCCTGAACAATGACCCAACGTGGACGTAATTCTGTCAGAAGATCATGCATGCCACTCAAAACGGCGGCAGTTACGTCGGTCAAAGTTTGGGCAGGCCGCATGATATTCAAGTCATAATCGGCAGTAATCCCGAAGTTACGCAGAACTTCTTCAAGCATGGTTCGGTGCTGTCCGGTCGAACACACCTTCAGGTCGGACCCGAACTGCTGTCGAAGCGCAATAACCACCGGCGCCATTTTTATTGCTTCCGGACGGGTTCCCATAACAACCAGGATCGATCCTCGGTTTACGGCTTGACTGCTCACGAATCCTCCCGCCAAAACGCAGAGAAAGCCCCGGGATTTTAATAAACTACAGGTGCCGGCAGGCTTACATTGAACATTGTGCAGGTAGCACAGTTCCTTCGGCCCGTCCAGCGCGCCTTGCCGGTTGACACCCCGGCCTGCCGGTCGTTAGGGTCGGTTCCGGGCCACGACCCCCCACCGGGTCGCTCTATTCTGGAAGGAATAGTTCCGATGAAGCCGACGACACGGCCGCAAAATACCAATTTCTCCTCCGGTCCCTGCGCCAAGCGCCCCGGTTGGAGCCTTGATGCACTTAACAAGGCCTGTCTCGGCCGCTCTCACCGCTCCAAGCCCGGCAAAGCTAAGCTTGAAGAGGTGATCACTCTATCGAAATCCATTCTCGGCCTGCCTGCCGATTATCGACTCGGGATTGTCGCCGGCTCTGATACCGGCGCGGTCGAGATGGCGCTGTGGTCGCTGTTGGGCGCCCGTGGCGTTGATCTGCTGGCTTGGGAAGCCTTTGGCAAGGATTGGGTGACCGATGTCACCAAACAACTAAAACTGCCGAATACGCGCAGCTTTACCGCAGCATATGGTGAACTGCCCGTTCTCCGCCAAGTTGATTTTACCAATGACGTTGTCTTTACCTGGAACGGGACGACTTCCGGCGTACGGGTTCCGAACGGCGACTGGATTGCCGATGATCGTCAAGGCTTGACTATTTGCGATGCGACGTCGGCTGCTTTCGCGATGGATATTCCATGGTCGAAAATTGATGTCGCGACTTGGTCCTGGCAAAAGGTATTGGGCGGCGAGGCGGCACACGGTATGCTTGTGCTGTCTCCGCGTGCGGTTGAGCGGCTGGAAAGCTACAAGCCGGCATGGCCGATGCCCAAGCTGTTCCGCATGACCAAGGATGGCAAGCTGGTCGACGGTATTTTCAAGGGCGAGACCATCAATACGCCGTCAATGCTTGCGGTTGAAGATGCGCTTGACGGGCTGAAATGGGCGCAAGCTGCCGGCGGGCTACCGGGGTTGATTAAGCGTTCCGAGGCCAATCTGAAGGCGATTGCCGACTGGCAGGCGAAATCTTCCTGGGCCGGTTTCCTGGCAAAAGATGCCGCGACTCGGTCCTGCACGTCGATTTGTCTTAAGATTGTTGATCCGGCCGTCGAGCCGGCGGCTCAAGCCGATCTGGCCAAGAAGATCGCCTCGGCCTTGGAAAAGGAAGGGGCGGCCAACGACATCGGCGCCTATCGCGATGCTCCGGCCGGATTGCGCATTTGGGGCGGGGCGACGGTTGAAACCGCCGATATTCAGGCGTTGTTGCCCTGGTTGGATTGGGCGTACCAAGCCTCCAAGTAACAGCTCAAGTAAAAACACCACCTCCCCCGACTCGGTTCAGGGGAGGTTTCTTCTATCAGGGGACTCCCGATAATGCCGAAAGTTCTGATTTCCGACAGTCTCTCCGCCCGCGCCGTCGAGATTTTTAAAGAGCGCGGCGTCGAGGTCGACGTCAAGACCGGGCTGAAGCCTGACGAATTAAAAGCTATCATCGGTGACTATGACGGACTGGCGATCCGGTCCAATACTAAGGTCACCAAAGAAATCATGGCCGCGGCGACTAAGTTGAAGGTGGTTGGGCGCGCCGGTATCGGCGTTGATAATGTTGATATTCCTGCCGCGACCGCACGCGGTATCGTGGTGATGAATACTCCGTTCGGGAATTCGATTACCACTGCCGAGCATGCTATTGCGCTGATGTTTGCGCTAGCGCGTGAATTGCCGGCCGCGAATGCTTCGACCCATGCCGGCAAATGGGAGAAGAATCGTTTCATGGGCGTCGAGGTTACCGGCAAGACGCTCGGAATTATCGGTTGTGGCAAT
This sequence comes from Rhodospirillaceae bacterium, assembly GCA_037147415.1. GTDB lineage: Bacteria > Pseudomonadota > Alphaproteobacteria > Azospirillales > Azospirillaceae > BOG-933. Next base: position 2,547 of record JBAWVF010000037.1, read on the forward strand.
ATCGGCTCAATCGTGGCCGAGCGTGCGTTGGGTCTGCGCATGCGGGTTGTTGCGTTTGACCCGTTCCTGTCGGCTGAACGTGCACAGAACCTTGGAATAGAGAAGGTTGAGCTGGATGGTTTACTGTCTCGATCCGACTTCATTACTTTACACACGCCGCTGACCGATGGCACCCGCAATATTCTAAATGCTGAGACCTTGGCGAAAACCCGTAAGGGAGTGCACATTATTAACTGTGCGCGTGGTGGCCTGATTGTTGAAGAAGATTTGAAGGCGGCGATTCTGTCGGGTCAAGTCGCCGGTGCGGCGCTTGACGTTTTCCCGGTCGAGCCAGCCAAGCAAAGCATCTTCTTCGGCATGGATCAGGTGATTTGTACCCCGCATCTGGGCGCTTCGACCTCTGAGGCTCAGGAGAATGTTGCCCTACAGGTTGCCGAGCAGATTGCCGACTTCCTGATAACCGGCGCCGTGGTCAATGCCCTGAACATGCCCTCCGTTTCAGCCGAAGATGCGCCCAAGCTGCGTCCTTACATGAAACTGGCCGAACAGCTCGGGAGTTTTGCCGGGCAGATTACCGATGCCGGGCTCAAAGCGGTCACCATCGAATATGAAGGTCAGGTTGCCGAGCTGAACACAAGGCCGCTGACGCAGTTGGTATTGAAGGGGTTACTTGGGCCGTTGTTGACATCGGTTAACATGGTTAATGCTCCGGTTATCGCGCGCGATAGAAATATAGCGGTCAGTGAGACCAAGCGTGAGCGTTCCAGTGACTATCATACACTGATTAAGGTCACTGTGACGACCGATCAAAGCACTCGGGTTTTGACCGGCTCGCTGTTCGGCGGTGATAAGCCGCGTCTGGTCGGTATCGATGATGTTTCAGTCGAAGCTGAGTTGTCGCCGACCATGCTGTTCACCCGTAATGAAGATAAACCGGGCTATATTGGGCGCTTGGGTGGTATTCTTGGCGATCATGGCGTTAATATTGCAACCTTCCATCTCGGACGCAATGCCCCCGGTGCGAACGCGATTGCGCTGGTTTCGGTTGATCAGCTGGTGGACGAAGCCCTGCTGGCCCGTATCCGGCAATTGCCGGGTGTGGTTAATGCCGTTGCTTTGAGTTTCTAAAACCTTAATTATGTCATGCCCCCCGGACAAGTCCGGGGGGCTGTGGCGTTTCCTGATGTAGTAGAAAGACCCTGGGTATGGCGACGGAACGCGAACTGGCAATGATGGCGAAGGCTTGGCCGTTCGAGGAGGCGCGCAAGTTGCTGGCTCGCCTGGACGGCAAATGCCCGGCCAAGGGCTATGTCCTGTTCGAAACCGGCTATGGTCCATCGGGGCTACCCCATATCGGGACTTTCGGCGAGGTTGTCCGCACCACCATGGTGCGTCGCGCTTTTGAACGGCTGAGTGATTTCCCGACCAAATTGTTTGCATTTTCCGATGATATGGACGGGCTGCGCAAGGTTCCCGATAACATTCCCAATCCTGAAATAATTCGTCCCCATCTCGGCAAGCCTTTGACCCGGATTCCAGACCCGTTCGGTACTCACGAAAGCTTTGGGGCGCATAACAATGCCCGGCTGCGGGGCTTTCTTGATAATTTCGGTTTCGAGTATGAATTCCAGTCATCAACCGATTGGTACCGGACTGGCCGTTTTGACAGCGCACTACTAAATGTGCTGCGTCACTATGACGAAATCATGGCGGTTATGTTACCAACATTTCGTGAAGAACGTGCGGCGACCTACAGCCCGTTTCTACCGATTTCGCCGGCCAGTGGCCGGGTGCTTCAAGTGCCGATTCTAAAGACCGACGCGGATGCCGGGACGATCGTGTTTGAAGATGAAGACGGCAAGTCCATTGAAATGCCGGTGACTGGCGGTAATGTCAAGCTGCAATGGAAGCCCGATTGGGGTATGCGTTGGTTTGCACTCGATGTTGATTATGAAATGTCGGGCAAGGATTTGATTCCATCTGTTGAGCTTGCCACCAAGATTTGTAAGATATTGGGGGCACCCGGCCCGCAGACTTTGATTTACGAGCTGTTTCTAGACGACAAAGGTCAGAAGATTTCCAAGTCGAAAGGCAACGGCTTGTCGGTCGAAGAGTGGCTGACTTATGCGCCCCCTGAAAGCCTGTCCTTGTTCATGCATCAGAAGCCAAAGACGGCGAAGCGGCTATTCTTTGACGTGATCCCCCGGGCGGTCGATGATTACCTGACCTTTGCTGGCAAGTATAGCGGCGAGGACGCGGCCAAGCGCCTGGAGAATCCATCTTGGCATATCCATAACGGGAAAGTGCCGGAGGTACGAGCTGACCTTTCCTACAATCTATTACTTAATTTGGCCAGTGCAGCCCATGCCGAGACCAAATCCGCAATGTGGGGTTTTATTAGCCGCTATGCCCCGGAGGCTTCGCCGGAGACTTCGCCCTTTCTTGACCGGCTGGTCGATCACGCACTCCATTATTATAAGGACTTCGTGCTACCGACCAAAAAATTCCGGGCCGCCACTGAAACCGAGCGTGCAGCATTGGAGGAGTTGGATCGGGAATTGGCCGGGTTGCCCCTTGATGCCAAGGCCGAGGCGATCCAGACTGCGATTTATGAAATCGGTAAACATCACCCTTTTGCCGATCTGAAAAATTGGTTCCAGTCACTTTATGAATTATTGTTGGGTCAGACCACCGGGCCGCGCATGGGCTCTTTTATTGAGCTATACGGGGTAGTGGAAACTCGAAAACTGATTCGCGAGGCGCTGACAAGAAATTAGAACACCTCACTTTCAGAACTTGGCTGGCGGTGCTATAGTTATGACTTGCTGAGCCCACCCGGAAAGGGGAGGGGTACCATGTCACCAGCCATTCGAACGCTCATCACCTTTGTACTGGTTATCGGGGCAATTCTGCTCTGGGGCGCCGCCGGAGTGCCGACATGGTATGACCGCAGCACAATCGGTGGTTTTGAACGGATATTAGCAGTTTTCCTGGTTGTGGTTGCTTTCGCTCTGAATATTCAGCGCGAGACTATATCGAGAACTCGGCAATTACCGGTACATGGTCCGAAGGTTTCGGCTCCCACCCGCGGGCCGCGCGCAAAGTCGTGCAGGCATTAAGCGAATTTGCCAAGGGTGGCGTTACCCAAATATGGTCGAGCCGGCGCCCGCGGTTAGAAGACTCCCAGTCCTTAGCCCGGTAGCTCCACCAACTATAGAGCTTCTGTTCCGGCGGCACGAAGATGCGTGCAACGTCAATCCAATTCGCAGACTCACGGATGTGACTAAGCTTTTTAACTTCTATTGGCGTATGTGAAACAACATCCACCATTTGCTTGTGTGACCAGACATCGTGTTCCAGTGGTGCCACATTCAGATCACCGACCATGATCATCGGCCGTCCACCCGCAACGCGCGAAGGCCACCAGTCGGCCAACTCGTCCAGAAATTGTAGCTTGTGGGCAAACTTTGTATTGGCAATCGGATCGGGAATATCTCCGCCCGCCGGGACATAAATGCAATGCAGCTCGATCCCGTCGGGAAGCTCGGCAAAAATGTGGCGGCAATCCTCACGTGCGCATGAATTGCGGATTCCAGTATTTTTCAATGGTAGGCGAGACAGAATGGCAACGCCGTTATAACTTTTCTGTCCGAATATCTTTATATGATGAAATCCACGCTCAGCCAGAAACTTCAGAGGAAAAGCGTCATCAACTACTTTGGTTTCCTGAAGGCAGATAACATCCGGCTCGTTTTCTGCAATCAGTCGTAATAATAAATCAAGGCGCAGCCGGACCGAATTAATATTCCATGTAACAATTTTCACTGTCATTTTCCTGAAGATTATAAAGATTCGTCACAATCCTGCTCATCGAGATGAGCGGGCAGGGGAGGGGCATCGGCCACAGGCAGGCTTATCGAAATCACCGTGCCGCGCCCGAGTTTCCCTGAACTGGCGGAAACAGTTCCGCCATGAGCCTCGACGATACCTCGACAGATTGCAAGGCCAAGTCCTGTTCCCATACTTTGCTGCCCGGTCGATTTGACGCGATAGAACATATCGAAGACACGCTCGCGCTCATTTTCAACAATTCCAGGCCCCTCATCGGTAACGGAAACCGTTACACGCTTGCCCTCGCGCTTTGCTCGAAGAATGATCCGACTGCCGGGGGGGGAATATTTGCACGCATTATCAATAATATTAACCAGAACCTGCTCGATTAACACAAAGTCCAGATGAAGCAACGGCAACTCACCCTCATCTATTTCAAGATCTAGCGGGCGACTTGCTATTTGTTTTTTCAGGCGCTCCAGCGCCGAGCCGATAATGTCCAGCAAGTCAACCCAGTCTAGTCGCGGTTGTAATGCACCGGAGCCCAGGCGGGTCATGTCGAGCAAATTCTGAACAAATCGGTTGAGTCGCTCGGCTTCATCAAGAATAGTTTGCAGTAATTCATGCCGGGTGTCCGTATCAATATTTACATCCGGACTGAGTAAAGTTGTAACCGAACCGGTGATTGCTACCAGCGGCGTCCGCAGATCGTGAGAAATCGAAGACAACAAGGCCGCACGGAGCCGTTCTGTTTCAGTCAGAAGCCGCTGTTGTTCGATTTCAGAAACCAGCATGGTCCGCTCAATCGCCACGGCCGCTTGCCCGGCCAGCGCATCAAGCAAGCGGTTTTGTTCGGGTGAAACTAACTTGTCCGGCCCCTGCATAGCCACGCCCAACACCCCGACAGGTCCACGCGCCGTTCGCAAGGGCAGAAATAGCCATTCGGCACCCGGTAGGGTTGCTGAACCCCGCCCGGCAGTTTTACCGTGGTTCCAGGCCCATTGGGCTGCGGCGTTCGAAACGGTATCGAGTTGATCCTCCGGCGGAAAGCCGGCCACGATTTCCAGCCCGGTCTCCTTGCGCATGAGTACCAAGGCACGCCCTTGAATAGTTGAAGCAACGTGATGAACAACTGCCCATAACACATCATCAAGCACCGCCGCACCCGCAATCTTGCGGCTGAAATCATACAGGTTGGCGGTACGGCGCGCACCATGTTTAGTTGCCAGTACTTGTCGTCGAACCGCAGCAGTATAGTTGCCGGTGACAAGGGCAGCTCCTAGAAAAGCCGAGAATTCAAAGATATCACCCCAATTATATACGGCAAGCGTATAGCGCGGTTCTTTAAAAAAATAAGTATAAGCCAGAAAACTGATAAGAGAGACCAGAATTGACGGGCCGAGACCGCCGGTAATGCCGGCAACCAGCACGGCAACCATGAACACAAGCGCTAAATTTGACAGATGCAAGACGGCATCGCCAAAAAAAGCTGCACCGAGAGCGGCGCCCGCCATCGCCAGAGTCCATGTATAGTCCCGCCAGGGCAAATCTTTTGTTGGTTTGAGCGTTGTCGCCGTCGTTTTCGGAGTATTGGACTGTTCATCGCTGGTAATGACCAGCACGTCAAATGTCTGTCCGCGTGACAACAGCCCTTCAGTTGGAGAATCCCAAATAAAGCGCTGCCAGGAAGGTCGGTGCGACTTGCCGACAATGATTTGACTGACGTTGCGCTGACGCGCGCAGGTCAGAATTTCCTGAATAACGTCCTCTCCGGTTAGTACCGTCGTTTCCGCGCCGAGTTGTTCTGCTAATCTTAGTGCCGATGAAATCTGGTCTTTAACTTCATCGGGCAAGGCTTGATGGCTGGAAGTTTCGACATAGGCTACCAACCAAGGCGCCTGCCGCCGTTCAGCCGCGCGTTTACCGGTACGAACCAAGCGAAACGCAACGGCATCGGTGCCGATACACACCATGATCCGTTCACGGGTCGGCCATGGCCCCGGAATTGCATGAGCACGCATATAGGAGAGCATTTGCTCGTCAACGCGCTCAGCAGCATAGCGTAATGCCAATTCACGTAAGGCAGTCAGGTTACCCGGCGTGAAGAAATTGTTCATCGCCCGTTTGGCCTGATCGGGAATATAAACTTTTCCTTCTGACAACCGCTGCATCAATTCTTGCGGCGGCAGATCAATTACTTCGATTTCATCAGCTTTTTGCAGGACACTGTCGGGCACGGTTTCACGTACCTGAATGCCGGCAATTCGGGCGATGACGTCATTAAGGCTTTCAAGATGTTGAATATTCAGGGTTGAGTAAACATCAATGCCAGCTTCCAAAATTTCACTGACATCTTGATGCCGTTTCGGGTGACGGCTGCCTGGAACATTGGTATGGGCCAGTTCGTCAACCAACACGATCTTGGGCCGACGCCGTAGAATCGAGTCAATATCCATTTCTTCGAAATGAAGGCCACGATATTCGACTTTTTGGCGTGGAATCGTTTCCAAGCCGCGCACGAATTGCTCGGTTTCGCGCCGGCCGTGGGTCTCAACCACCCCGACCACGATATCGAGCCCTTCACGCCGCCTGTATTGAGCGGTGCGTAACATAGCGTAAGTTTTGCCAACGCCGGGCGCAGCACCCAAAAATATCTTAAGGCGTCCGCGATGCTCGCGGTTAACCTCCTCCAAAAGCGCTTCGGGAGAGGGGCGTTCGGATGCGTCACGCTCGGCCATTACGGCGCGCTCCCGTCGGGTCGGGGGTCAAGCCAAATCACCGGATTATATCACCAAATTATAATGGTCCGGATTGCCTTCCGAATGCCAGCGGGCAAGCAAGTGGTTCTGTCGATCGAAACCGACCGACAGAAAGTTCCGGGCTCTGATAAAGCGTTGATTGTTTTCAGCAAAACGGGGGAATTCCAAGGTAAAATCTTCGGACACCCGCTCCGGGCTACGAACCAGACCGCGCAGCAGGGTTGTATTTAGAGCACCGAGCGGCGCGTGCGTAACACCCGACGAAACTAACTGCCACATCTCGGCGCCACAACCACGGATAATCGCCGCCGCACCCAGATGAGTTTCCCCCGAAAGGATAGTAATTCGGCAACGTGTCCGTACACAATACTCGGCTAGTAAGTGCAATAAGCGCTGCCATTCATTATAATGATTGGAACTACGCCACTGGTCGCGTAAATCATCATTGATCGGTGAGCCGGGCATAAAGGTGGCGGCCATTTTTTCAAGCCAACCCGCGCCAACGAAACCAACCGGAACGGCGGTACTGATTAGCAGATGTTTGCAGCCCTTAAAGCGAGAGAGCCAACCGGGCAACTCATGCCAGCTGGCATCGCCCAGCACTTTGGTCCGGGTCCGCTCCGAGCGCAGGTCAAGTGCGAGCAAACCGATATCGCCGATTCGAAAGCCCTGACTGAATGTACCGATCCCGGAGCCCCAAACACATTCCAGCGGATCACGAATTGCGGCACCCAGCTGAAACAGTGAAAACTGGCGTCGCACCACGGCGAACAAGCCGCGATACACTTGGCTTTGATGCTCGGCATCCGGACGCGAGCCCCAGCCGTCAAAGATGTCGTGATCGTCCCACATCATTACCGAAGGTATTGAGGCCATCGCCCGGGCATAGTCGGGCTTGGCCATCGTCGTGCAATAAGCATTGAAATAATAATCCATCGCCTGATCGGCCATGGTGCGGGTAAAAGCCCTGGTCCAGCGCTCCGGTTCAGGATGTGCCCACCAGTTATTAAAGGCCGAGCACTCTTTCCATAAATTATCGGCGTGAATCTGGTTACCGCCTTGGACCAGGATATGATAGGGATGCTCGGCGTGCGACATTAATAATTGAGTCCACAACCCTTCGGCGCCCCCGGGCAATCGTGAGGTTGAGAACTCGTCGTGAATACCGTTTGAAGAAGTATAGGCCAGTCGCAGCCGCGTCGATTGACCGGGAACGGTCATGCGCCACAGTCGGCCGCGCTCGGGAAAGCCATAGCTGATTTCACGATCGCGCGGTGCGCGCGGCACTTGGAATACGAAACGCCAGACATGCTTATTGCGCCATACAAAGACATGGCGCGGCGGAATCGGCAGAGAAACGCCTTCGACAACTAAATCGTCAGGTTCGACCACGCCATCAAAGACAAACAGCACGGACAAGCGCCAGCGGTCGGTCCCTTCACCGCGTCCGCCCTCTCCGAGCTTACCAACGCCCCGGAAATACAGGATCGGTCCGACAATCGGCTGCGGTTCCGCCTTTTCGCTTGTCATGACAATCCGTCCTCCCCAACCTTCGAACCGAGTATGCAAAATTGATAATCGATTGGTACCATAGGCACTATGCCCTTGAACGTACAGAAAAAAAGAATGTCCGGCTGCGGGGGCGGTCGGGCCGGGAGGATTGCGGAACCTTATTCATGAGGCTCCCGGCCGTCGATGAACGACAAGCGGACCGGGCGCTTGTGCGGTTGGCATCAACTCTATGCGGTTAATGTTGACCCGAGGCGGCAGGGTTGTACACCACAGCACGGCTTCGGTTACGTCATCCGGAGTCAGCGGCTCGGTCCCGGCATAAACACGGGCTGCTTTCTCGGTATCGCCCTTGTAGCGTACCAGTGAAAATTCACTGCCGCCGACCATGCCGGGTTCGATGTCGGTAACACGAACCGGCGTACCGATCAAATCAGCGCGCAGAGCCAGCGAGAATTGCTTCACAAACGCCTTTGATGCGCAGTAAACATTGCCCCCAGGATAAGGGTAACTGCCGGCAGTCGAGCCGATATTTACAATGTGGCCTCGGCCTCGCGCAATCATGCCGGGCAGCAGCATGTGCGTCACCGCCACCAATCCTTTGACATTGGTGTCGATCATTACTTCCCAGTCTTCAAGTGCGGCCTGTTGCGCCGGTTCGGCACCAAGGGCCAACCCGGCATTATTGATCAGCAAATCGACCGCGGCAAAGGGTTCCGGCAGCCCGTCGACGGCGTGCCGGGTCGCGGCGCTATCACGCACGTCGAACGCAGCATAATGAACCGGGGTAGAGGCCAGAGACTCGGCCAAGGTTTGCAACCGTTCGAGCCGCCGTCCGGTAAGCACCAACCGGCACCCGAGTCCGGCATAAGCATTGGCCAAGGCGGTGCCGAATCCGCCGGTAGCGCCTGTGATCATTACGACGGTGGGGGTATGGGCGGTCATTAGCTGCGCTCTTCTTGCTTGGCCTGTTGCCACAGGGCCTCCATTTCTTCCAGCGTGGCGTCGGTCGGTACGCGGCCAGCAGCGGCCAACAGGGATTCTATCCGACGAAAACGTCTGTCGAATTTGGCGTTGGCACCACGCACGGCTGCTTCCGGGTCGACCTCCAGGCGACGCGCCAGATTGACCAGGGCAAACAGCAAATCACCCAGTTCGTCGGCAACCCGGTCATGAGCGGGGCCGCGGCAGGCCGCGGTTCCGGCCGCCCGCAGCTCTACCCGCAATTCTCCGATTTCCTCTTCGATTTTGTCGAGGATATCGATGGTCTCAACCCAGTCGAAGCCGACCCGCGCCGCCCGCCGTTGCAGTTTAAGCGCCCGGGTCATGGCCGGCAAGCCACGGATCACTCCATCAAGCGCGCTGACCGGGCGACCGGCGGCGGCGGCGGTTTCGGCTCGCTCTGCTGCTTTGTGCTCCTCCCAACGGCGGGTTTGGGCGTCGGCATCCGCGACCTTAGTCTCGCCGAAAACATGGGGATGACGGCGAACCATTTTGTCCGAAATCGCCATTACGACTGATCCGAAATCAAACAACCCCTGCTCGCGTGCCATTTGGGCGTGAAACACCACTTGAAACAGCAAATCGCCTAACTCGTCGCGCAGAGCCGCGGAGTCGCCCTGTTCGATGGCATCGGCAACTTCATACGCTTCTTCAACGGTGTAGGGCGCAATCGTGCGAAAGGATTGCTCAACATCCCACGGGCAGCCGGTGACCGGGTCGCGCAGTCGCGCCATGATTTCAAGCAAACGAGAAAGGGAACCGGGCATGATTGATCACCGAAAGCGGCCGAAGGGCGAAGGTAGCCAGCCTAGCACTCCCGTCCCCTGATGGGCGACCCGTTCATGACACCCGCTGCATAAAGTCGTCAGCGCATCGACGGTTTCCGTCCCCAAAATCTCCGGGTAATAGCGATGGTGAACCTGAAGAAAGTCGGGTGCATTGCATAATCGGCAGCGCCTGCCGTCCCGATCGAGCGCTTGCCGGCGCAGACGTTTCCAAACCTCGGATTGCAAATATGCACGGTAAGCCCGCTGGCGCGCACTCAATCGTAGCCGAATGAACGCACCAACCAGAACGCGCAGTGTCAGCGCTACGGCAAGCAAGCTAATCAAGAGCAGAGCAGGGTCGGGTGAGGACGACATGCCCGATATCTACCGTATCTGCGGTCTCGGGCCTACTCTTGTTTTTGCTGAGACTTCAACGGGTCGGTTAAAGTTCGTCGAACCGATCTTGTATAGAAATAAAGGCCGGTAAACATTGAAAAAGAAAAAATGGCGCCGATCCTCATATTTGTACCGACCCCTGTTGCAAAGGCCCATACCACCATAACCAAAGAAAATATGGCAAAAGCAATATGGCCATAATTGATTTGTGCCAGAATTCGATCAATTTCAGCAGCGGTCGGCATTCTTAATATTTTCATGGACGTGGCTTTCTAGTGCTTAAGAGGCTATCGGCAGCCATCGTTCATTCTAGCAAGCGCTTAATACCGGAATTAAAAGTGATCATCACTTCATAGCGCTTAATGGAAAAATACCAAAATGACGACGTTAAAAACAGTACGCATAACCCACATAAGACTTCTAATATTCCATCCGATATCCAAAACATATCGAATACAATTTCGAGTGCGACCAGGATACCACAGATAACTGTCGCCAAGAGCATTCCAAATAAAATTCTATCATCTCGATCTTTTTCTCTTATATCAACAAGAGCAATGTCTTTAACCGGTATTTTCTCAACATCAGTTACGGACATACTATTAAAGATTAAGTAAACAGCCGTATCATCTTTTGAGGTTGTCGGGGCGTCGATTTTGTCGCTTGTCATGGCCCTCTCCAAAGGCTGTACTTTATAACCTAATCGTCCATGATAACCCGATTTGGGATAGCCCTTACAATAAGGGTGACTGCCTATCTCTTGCCCCGTAATCTTTATTTCGGAAAGCTGTGAATAGTCATGGCGGTGGCCAGAGTTGACGGCGATGCCTTGTCAAGCGCAGCGGCAAGATCGGTCAAATATTTACCTGCAACCTCAACCTCGGGATGTGGGCGGGCAAAGAGCGGTTGATTTGATGCAATCACAATAATAAGTTCAACTCCGAAAGGTGCCCCGACGACCCAGAATCTTCCATTATTAGCCGGATCTCCAACGGTTCTACGACCGGAAGGCGGCAGCCGCCCGTCGCGCTCCAAAGGATTCGGCAGTAAGTGAAGAACTTGGCCGTCAAGAGTAAAGTAATCAATCTGAAGAAACGGGATAAATTGTGGCGCTTCAACCGTAACAATAAGCTTCTCGCCATCAATTAATGTGGCATCCTTGCGTAAGGTACTTAAAACAACCGGCTTAGGGACCGCTCGATTAAGGGCATGCTGTGAGGCAATAACATTAAGAGGTTGACACAGACGCCCCACCATGGTCAGCACGGACAAGTCATAGCGAACGCCTGGCGCTGTGCGCTCTATTTCATCACGGATAAATTTAGCACTTATAGTCTCTCCTATGGTACCTGAAATCTTCAAACGGTCGTCACTGCCAACATCAACTGTAAAAAGTGCGCATTCGATTGCACGCAAGGCCGCCAATACGGTGATTGCTGCTTCTTTTGTCGATACGGCCGGGGGTGGTGGAAGTGGAGAGAGAGCAGGAGAGGGGAGGGGTAAGGGGAGCGCAGCTTCGGGTGTCACCGGCGGCGTGGTTTCAATAATCGGGACGGGGGCAGCAATCGGGGATTGGGGCGGTCTGGCCGGCTCGGACGTCGGAGGTACGGGTAAAGTGATCGACCACCACCAAGTCGCACCAAGTGTAACCGCAAACATGGTAACCATTAATACAATAATAACCGGGTATCGGTGCAAAGTACTCGGCTGGATCGGTGTCTTAGCCGTTATTGCTTCGGTCCAAGCGGCTTTAGTCGGTTGCGCTGTAGTAGAGACACGAGACTGTGGCTCCGCCTCAACCGGCTGAGGTCTTTGAAATACTTGTGTCGGCGCTTCGGAGCCATCGTCAAGGGTATCGTCAGCCATAGCCGATACAGCGGCTTCGATTGCCCTGATAAAGGCGGTGGCGCTCTGATAGCGATCCTCCGGCCGTTTGGCCATCGCCTTCATAACCACTTGATCGAATTGGGGTGCGCAATTGGAACTGATAGACGACGGGCGGTGCGGCTCGACGTTAAGAACCTGCAACTCGATCGTGGCAACAGTTCCCAGAAAAGGGCGCTGTCCGGTCAGTAATTCGTAAAATACGGCTCCGGCCGAAAAAATGTCGGAACGCAGGTCGATCGGTCGCCCCGATAATTGTTCGGGCGACATATAGCTGATCGTGCCGAGTACGGTTCCCGCTATAGTTAGAGTTGAACTTTCTGTTTTAGCAACGCCGAAATCAGCCAGCTTCGCTTCACCATTGCGATCGATTAAAATATTAGCCGGCTTAATATCTCTATGAATAATGCCATGCTCATGAGAGTATGCTAAAGCAGAAAGCAGGCTGCGCATGATACGGACCGCCGATTCTGGAACCAGGGCCTCTTTCGTCGCAAGAATATCCTTAAGACTTTGGCCGTCGATATACTCCATGACAATATAGCCGACGGCACCATCCTCACCGGTCTCATAAACCGCAACGATACCGGGATGTTGAAGCCGAGACATTGCTTCGGCTTCCCGTTGGAAACGAATGAGTTGTGTGTCCGAATCGTCGTCTGCGTCGAAGTTGTTTCTTAGCAGCGTCTTAATTGCGACCGTGCGCTGATTTTCAGGGTCGAGCGCTTTGTAGACGACCCCGACAGCGCCGCGAGCAATCTCGCCGAGCACTGTGAAACGTCCCAAGGTTTCGATATCGGCCCGCCTCATCCCGTCATCCGTCCCGGTATTTTCGCGGAAACCTTGGTCGGATTATAAGCATTCACGGTCGTCGATCAAGGTTGACGTATTTCTCTAGCGGGTTTGAACCTTTTTTGAACTCCCGCCGTTACCGGCCTCCTGAACAAAGCGTTCGGTCAGCGCAGTAGCAACGCGCGAAGAGACAAAGTGACGGATGTCACCACCGAGCCGGCCGACTTCTTTAACAAATCGCGAAGAAATAAACTGGTGGCGATCCGAAGCCATCAAAAAAACCGTTTCAACATCGGGATTAAGACGAGCATTCATTCCGGCCATTTGAAATTCATATTCGAAATCTGAAACGGCCCGAAGCCCGCGAATAATCAAACTGGCGCCGCTTTCGACGGCAAAATTCATCAGCAGGATATCGAAAGCCTGCACATCAACAGTCGTGCCATTAGTATTCATGGCCTGCACGTCTTTGCGCACCATCTCCACCCGCTCTTCGGTTGTGAACAGCGGTCCCTTGCCCTCGTTTTTAGCAACGCCGACGATCAGATGATCAACCAGATGAGTCGCCCGCTGAATAATATCGAGATGACCGTTGGTAATCGGGTCAAAGGTGCCGGGATAGACGCCGACGCGGTGCTTGGACATGGAAGTTCCTTTCCCCGTCCGGGGTCAAATCGAGACATCGTTCGGAGCGGAACCGGCGGTGCCTTCCGCACCGGCATCGGCATCTTCGGTTACCAGTGCGACCGAAACCACACGTTCATCGGCGCCGACTCGAAACAGGGTGACGCCCCTGGTCTTGCGTCCTGCGATGCGGATATCGGTCACGGGCATGCGAATAACTTGGCCGCTGTCGGCAACTAGCATGATCTGGTGTCCGGCGGCAATCGGGAACGAGGCAACGATCGCGCCGTTACGGTCGCCCATTTCCATGTTCCAGATACCCTGACCGCCGCGGTTCGTGATGCGGTATTCGTAGGACGACGTGCGCTTGCCGAAACCGCGCTCCGAAACCGTCAGGATGAATTCCTCCAGCCGCGCCAATTCTTCATAGCGCTCGGGGCTGAGGGTCAGTGTCGTCGCCGCCGGGTTCTCGCCTTCGGAGTCGCTCGCGGCTTCTTCCGGCGGGACACCATCATCGCTTTTTTCACGGCGCATGCGCAGATAGGCGGTGCGCTCGTCGGGTTCAGCCTCGACGTGGCACAGCACCGACATCGAGATGACCTCGTCGCCTTCGATCAACCGGATGCCGCGAACCCCGGTTGAAGTGCGGCCGGTAAAGAGCCGGACATCGGACGCCTGGAAGCGGATGCATTTACCCGAGCGGGTGGCAAGCAACAAATCATCATGCTCGAAACAACTGCGCACGGCGATCAAGCGTTCGCCTTCTTCCTCCAATTTCATCGCAATCAGGCCGTTGGCCCGAATATTGGAGAAATCAGCGAGCCGGTTGCGTCGAACACCGCCGGTTGAAGTCGCAAACACCAGACAGAGCTTGCTTTCGTCGGTTTCATTATCCGGCCATGCCAGCACTGCGGAAATTGACTCGCCTTCGGCCAGCGGCAGTAGATTAACCAGCGCCTTGCCGCGAGATTGCGGCGAGCCCAACGGCAGGCGATAAACCTTAAGCTGATAGACCATGCCGCGGGTGGAGAACAGCAACAGCGGCGTGTGGGTATTGGCGACGAACAAATCGCTGACGGTGTCTTCGGCCTTGACCGACATACCGGACCGGCCCTTGCCGCCGCGCTTCTGGGCGCGATAAGTCGAAAGCGGCACGCGCTTAATATAACCGGAGTGGCTGACTGTAACCACCATGTCTTCGCGCTGGATCAGGTCTTCGATATCGGCTTCGAATTCCAACTCCATGATTTCGGTGCGCCGCGGCGTCCCGAAACGTTCCTTCATTTCGATCAGTTCGCTGCGCAGAATATCCAGCAGCTTGCTGCGGTTGCCGAGGATATCCAGGTAATACGCGATCTTATCGGTGATTTCTTTAAGATCGGCGCCGATCTTATCGCGCTCCAGTCCGGTTAACCGGTGCAGGCGGAGATCAAGGATGGCGCGGGCTTGAATCTCGGTCAAACGATAGGTACCGTCGGCGGCAACGCCACGCGGCGCCTCTTCAACCAACGCGATCAACGGCGCAACATCGGCCGCCGGCCAGTGGCGCGCCATCAATTCGGTACGCGCGGTTGCCGGGTCGGGAGCCCGGCGAATCAGGGCAATCATGTCATCAAGATTGGCGACCGCCACCGCAAGACCGACCAAAATATGAGCTCGTTCGCGCGCTTTGCCGAGTTCATATTCGGTACGCCGGGTGATCACCTGCTCGCGGAAGGCCAGAAAGGCGGCGATGATGTCCTTTAACGTCATCATCTCCGGCCGGCCGCCGCGTAGTGCCAACATATTGACGCCGAACGAGGTTTGCAGCTGGCTGTGACGGTAAAGCTGGTTCAGCACGATCTCGGAATTGGCATCGCGTTTAAGCTCGATTACCACCCGCACGCCGTCACGGTCGGATTCGTCGCGGATATCCGAGATGCCTTCGATGATCTTATCATTGACCATCTCGGCAATGCGTTCTTGCAGCTTAGCCTTGTTGACCTGATAAGGAATTTCAGTAATTACAATACCCCAGCGGTCCTTACGCAGCTCTTCAATCGTAGAGCGTGCCCGCATCATCACCGAGCCGCGCCCGGTATGGAAGGCGGCGCGGCAGCCGGCATGCCCCATGATCAGGCCGCCGGTCGGGAAGTCGGGACCGGGCACGATCTCGATCAGGTCTTCAATTGAAATATCCGGATTGTCGATGCAGGCACAGCAGGCGTCGATGACCTCGCCCAAATTATGGGGCGGAATATTAGTGGCCATACCGACCGCAATACCACTGGCCCCATTGACCAATAGATTAGGAAAGCGCGCCGGAAGGACGGTCGGCTCGTCGTTGGACTCGTCATAATTGGGCTGAAAGTCGACGGTATCCTTGTCGATATCTTCTAGCAGCGCTTCGGCCGACTTCCCGAGCCGTGCCTCGGTATAGCGCATCGCCGCGGCGGGGTCGCCGTCCATCGAGCCGAAATTGCCCTGTCCGTCGATCAACGGCAGGCGCATGGAAAAGTCCTGCGCCATTCGGACCATGGCATCGTAGATCGCCGAGTCGCCATGGGGGTGATATTTACCCATGACATCGCCGACGATACGGGCAGACTTCTTATAGGCCTTTGTCGAGTCGTAGCCGCCTTCCTTCATCGCGAAAAGAATGCGGCGATGGACCGGCTTCAGGCCGTCCCGGACATCCGGCAAAGCTCGGCTGACGATAACGCTCATCGCGTAATCGAGATACGAGCGGCGCATTTCGTCTTCTATGGTTGCCGGCGAAATATCGGAATGCTGCGGGGGGGCTGGTGTCGTCAAGTAATGAACCTGTTCATTCGGGGCGCCCGGGTAGCGCTGATGCTTTCCCGAGCCCTATCATCCTAGCCGGGTGCGCACACGCAGCGCGCAGGTTCATCTAGCATCATTCGCAGATGCACACAATGGCGCGCCAGCTATCGATCGGCAATTCTCATGGCGGGACTTTATTTTAAAGACCCCGGCGGTCGGATTGAGAACCGCGAGACAATGAACCGCTAGACAGTGAATAGTGGACTCGCCCCTTGCTCGCGAATGCGCTATCATAATCGGGTCGCACGGGAGAACGCGCCATGGCCGTCGTAGCTTTCGATACTCTGAAATTAGCAAAGCGCTTACAGGACTCTGATTTCACTCCAAAGCAAGCATTTGGAGCGGCTGAGGGAATTGCTGAGGCCCTTGCCGAAAGTTATTCCAGCAAAAATGCCACGCTGGAAGCGGTTGAAACTCTTGGACGAAGCGTAGACAAGCGCTTTGCCGAGCAAGGCGAGCAATTGAATAAGCTGGTGCAAGGCCAGGCAAAGCTAGAGCAAGGCCAATCCAAGTTGGAGCAAAGCCAGGCAAAGTTGGAGCAAAGCCAGGCAAAGTTAGAGCAAAGCCAGGCAAAGTTAGAGCAAGGCCAGGCCAAGTTGGAGCAAGGCCAAGCCAAGTTGGAGCAAAGCCAGGCAAAGTTAGAGCAAGGCCAGGCCAAGTTAGAGCAAGGCCAGGCCAAGCTGGAGCAAAGTCATGTCAAGCTGGAGCAAAGTCATGTCAAGCTGGAGCAGGGGCAGGTTGTCTTAATGGAGAATCAAGCTGAATTGCGCCGAGAATTTAAAGATCATTCTGCAATGCTGTCTGCGATCATGGTTCATTTTGGAATACCGAAGCCCTGAAACAATGAAAATATTCTTTCAAACGTCTCGCGTGCTTGCGGCCGCTGTTACGATTTTTTTCTATTTTGTGGTGACATCGGGATCGGCTACCGCGGGGCATTTGATCGATGTTCGCTTCGGACGCCATGGCACACTTATTAGAGCCGTGCTTGATCTTGATGTTCCCGTATCTTTTACGCAGGCGACCGCGGCCGACGGGTTGTCGGTAACCCTGACATTAAGTGAAACCAAGTTTGATAAAGCCGAGACCCGCACGCTCGACAAGCTGCCGCCGCTGACCGGTTATCGAATCGGCCCCGGAACCGGACTCAACAGCGGCACGGTAGTATTCCTTTCCGGGCAGCCGATCCATGTTGCCAATATCCAGGCTATCGACCCCGGCAAACAAAGCAAACGCCATAGAATCGTGATCGATATCGAAGCGGCTCCGGTGTCGCCGACACTATCTTCACCGGCATCGCCCCGGCCGTCAGCGGTTAGTCAACAAACGCCGCTGCCCACGACTTCACCGCTCCCTTCGCCTTTATCGGACGAATCATCGACCACCGGGCGACTTCTGGAAATTCCACCGGAATTAAAGACCGGGTTTACCACGTCAGCCACCCCGATCACCCCGCTTGCTCCGGTGAC
Organism: Rhodospirillaceae bacterium; assembly: GCA_037147415.1. Taxonomy (GTDB): domain Bacteria; phylum Pseudomonadota; class Alphaproteobacteria; order Azospirillales; family Azospirillaceae; genus BOG-933. Next base: position 20,403 of record JBAWVF010000037.1, read on the forward strand.
TGAACCATCGGTTCACCATGGACCGTCGGCAGCCGAGTTGGCTCGAATCGAGACCTTGCTGGCCCGGGCGCAGAAATTAAGCACCGACAGTCCCGATTATAGCCAAGCAATGGCACTGTACCGTGAGGCCGCCGATCTCGGCAGTCCGGCCGCCGCCTTCGCCATCGGTCAGATGTACCGTCTGGGGGCAGGGATGGAAGCTAATAATACCTTGGCTGCGTTTTGGTATGGCGAGGCGGCTCGGACCGGCTTTCCGCCTGCCGAAATGAACCTGGGCGTCATGCATCTGCGCGGTTTGGGTCTGCATCCCGATCCGGCCGCCGGTTTGGCCCTGATTCGGCGCGCGGCCGGGCACGGCAACCAACCGGCGCGTGATTTGCTGGAGGAAATCCGCCGGGCCGAGCGGCGGAGCAATCCGGGCGCCGCATCGGATCAGCCCTGACATACGGCCGAGGGATACGTTCGCTCCCCTATAGACACGACAGAGAGCCGGGCGTTTTATGTCACAGGTAGACGGGAACCCGACCGGAGTGTGCTACATGCGCGGTCGGAATATCTTGCGCCGCGACAGCCGGCCTCGTTACTGTTGGCGTCCCTTCACAAAACTATCGATAGTGCCGTGCGATATATCAGTACACGAGGCGCCGCTCCGGTTCTGGAATTCGAAGAGACCCTGCTGACCGGGCTGGCCCGGGACGGTGGGCTCTATGTGCCGGAAAGCTGGCCGACCCTGAGCGCGGACGAGCTGCGTTCGCTTGCCGGTTTGTCCTATCCGGAACTTGCGACCCGGGTCATGCTGCCTTTTCTTGGCAACGCGATTGAACCCGACATCTTTCGGGCGCTGGTCGTCGATGCTTATTCCGGCTTCGATCATGCCGCGGTTACGCCGCTGGTCCAACTCGACCACGGGCTGTGGTTGATGGAGCTGTTTCACGGGCCGACGCTGGCGTTCAAAGATGTGGCTTTGCAACTGCTCGGCCGGTTGTTTGACCATGTGTTGACTCGCCGTAATCGTCGGATGACCGTAATCGGCGCGACCTCCGGTGATACCGGTTCGGCGGCGATTGAGGCCTGCCGGGACCGCAGTCGGCTTGATATCTTCATGCTGCACCCGCTGGGGCGGACCTCGCCGATTCAGCGCCGTCAAATGACAACGGTTCTGGCCGACAACGTGTTCAATATTGCGATCGAAGGGACTTTCGACGACTGCCAGGACATGGTCAAGGCGATGTTCAATGATGAGTCCTTTCGCGACGGGCTCCAACTATCGGCTGTAAACTCGATCAACTGGGCCCGGATCATGGCTCAGATTGTCTATTATGTTGCTACGGCGGTGGCACTCGGCGCACCCGAGCGGGCGCTTGCCTTTAGCGTACCGACCGGCAATTTCGGCAATATTTATGCTGCCTATGGCGCCCAGGCGATGGGCGTTCCAATTGAGCGGTTGGTGGTCGGTTCAAACAGCAACGATATCCTGACTCGTTTCTTCCGCAGCGGCACCATGGCGACGACCGCGGTGACCCCCACACTTAGCCCGAGCATGGATATTCAGGTTTCCAGTAATTTTGAAAGATTGCTGTTTGATCTCTATCATCGCGAGAGCGGTGCGGTCGCCGATGGCATGAACCGCTTCAGGTCGGAAGGGTGTTTCTCGGTCGCACCGAGCCAGTTGGACACCGCAAGCGCCTTGTTCAGCGCTTTTCGAGTCGACGATGCCGAAACCCAGGCGACCATCACCGAGACCCGGCTCCGTAGCGGACAAATCATCGATCCGCATACGGCGGTCGGTGTTCATGCCGCGCGAGCGGCCCGGGCCGCAGGGGTGGTTCCGGATTCGCTCCCGCTGGTTGCGCTGGCCTGCGCCCATGCCGCAAAGTTCCCCGACGCGGTTGAAGCTGCCACCGGGCACCGTCCCGCCTTGCCCGCCCGCCTTGCCGATCTGGAGCAGCGCCCCGAACGTGTAACCGTGTTGCCCGCCGATCTCGGCACGGTCCAAGCCCATATCCGCCGTTACGCCCGCCTTGGCGGCGGTCAATCTTGTTGATGAACCCGGCCGTGAGCACCGTCCGTGTCACCACCCTATCTAACGGCCTGCGGATCGCCACCGATACCATGGATGGTGTCGAGACGGTTTCGCTCGGCTGTTGGGTCGGAGTCGGCACTCGCAATGAGCGTTTAGAACTGAATGGTGTTGCCCATCTTTGCGAACATATGTTGTTCAAAGGAACGGAACAACGAACCTCATTCGCTATTTCCGAGCAAATTGAGAATGTCGGTGGTTATCTGAATGCTTATACCAGTCGTGAACACACGGCTTATTATGCTAAAGTATTGGCGGAAGATACGTCACTTGCGCTCGATATCATTGCCGACATGCTGCAAAACTCATTGCTCGATGAAGACGAGATGATGCGCGAGCGTGCGGTTGTGCTTCAGGAGATCGGGCAGGCGCTCGACACTCCCGACGATATCGTGTTCGACCATTTTCAGGGTACGGCTTACCCGAATCAAGCTCTGGGGCGGCCGGTGTTGGGCTCGGTCGCAACCGTGTGCGATCTGGAACGGGCAGCGCTGGTCGAATACCATGCACGCCATTACGGCGCCTCCGGCATCGTTATTGCTGCCGCCGGTCGAATCGAACATGACTATCTGGTCGATCTGGCGACCACGGCCTTTAAAAATCTGCCCCGCTTGTCCGAACATGTGATCGAGCCGGCACTTTATAGCGGCGGTGATTTTCGTGAACGCCGTGATCTTGAGCAATTGCATTTGATTATCGGCTTTAACGGCATCAGTTTTTATGACCCTGGTTATTATGCCTACTCAGTTTTATCGACTTTACTGGGAGGTGGCATGTCTTCACGGCTTTTTCAAGAAGTCCGTGAGAAACGTGGCTTGGTTTATAGTATCTATAGCTTTGCCGGTACCTATTCAGATGGTGGGTTGTTTGGTATTTATGCCGGTACCGGCCCCGATCGGGTGCGCGAGTTAGTACCGTTACTGTGTCGAGAGTTGGTCCGGGTTGCAGAAGACCTTACCGAAGATGAACTGAGGCGGGCTCGCGCTCAGTTGAAGGCCGGAACCTTGATGGCCCTGGAAAGTACGATGTCGCGGTGTGAACATCTCGGCCAGCAACTTTTGGTTTATGGCAGACCGGTGCCGACCGACGAAATCGTTCGCAAGATAAATGCAGTCGATTCTGAAGCGGTGCGACAGGCCGCATTGCGCCTGCGCAAGTCCAAACCGACGGTTGCCGCGCTTGGACCGCTTGATGAGCTTGAAGCCTATGACCGGATTGCAGCCCGGCTCGGATAGACCGATTGGGGGCGCGCCATGATCCGATTTCTCACCGGCGGTCTGCTCGATAAACCGGTTATCCGCCTCACCGGTCGTTTGGTGACGCTGCGCCCTCCGACTATGCAGGATTGGAGCGCTTGGGCTGAATTGCGCTCGGCCAGCAAGAACTTTCTGACTCCGCGCGAACCGGAATGGCCTGCCGATGCCCTGACCCGCTCGACATTTGCCCGCCGGGTCAAGCGGCAAAGGAACGAGTGGAATGATGATCTCGCATACAGCTTTATTAGTTTTGAAAATGAAACCGGCCGGCTTGTGGGCGGGTTAGGACTTGGTAATTTACGTCGCGGGGTTGCACAGTCAAGTACACTCGGCTATTGGGTTGGCGAGCGCTTCGCTAAACGTGGCTATACTTCCGACGCGGTACGCCTTGTTCTTAACTTTGCTTTCAATGAATTGAATTTGCATCGGGTTGAAGCGTCGTGTCTGCCCGACAATATTGCAAGCCGACGTCTACTTTGTAAGCTTGGCTTTATCGAGGAAGGTTTGGCCCGCAGCTATTTACGCATTAACGGAGCTTGGCGCGACCATCTGCTGTTCGCTGTTTTAAAGGACGAATGGCAGGGGTAATGAACGCGAGGGCTGGAAAGCAAGCGTTTGCGCCTTTGAAGAAAATTTGCTGCTTGCGTATCGGTGAAAATCACTCTAGGTATCTCAAATCGCACGTGGGCATCGCATGGTGCGTCGTTATGCTGCCTTAGCTCAGTTGGTAGAGCAACTGATTCGTAATCAGTAGGTCCGCGGTTCAAATCCGCGAGGCAGCACCATTACTACTCATAGTAGTATCAATTTCCTCATAAAATCAACAAGTTAGCAGGCTCCTACCGGAGCCCGCCAACTTGTTACCTATCCTGACGAATTTCACTAACCTATTGTTATTATTGAAAATACGGTTGTTGACACATTTTATACACGGGTCTATTTTCGAGTGAAATTACACGGAACCTACACATCCGGTCTCGTAGAATGGGCACACACACCGAAGACGAGCGAATTTTATGCGACGGCCGAGTCGTCATCTACCAGCGAACCGATGTCGCCAAACCGCATTGGCATTGCCGGATTAAGTTTCCCGATCAGCCTTACATTCGCCAGTCACTCAAGACCGCAAACGAAAAGGATGCGATAAAGTTAGCGATCAAACTTTATGAAGACCTTCGATATCGAAGCGAAAGAGGCATGCCGCTCAAGCGACTTCGTTTCGATGCTGTTCTCGATCGCTACCTCGAACACCTTACCGAGGAAGTTCGATCCGGAAATCAAAAACAGCATAAACTAACTGATCAAAAAAATATGAGCCGTTATTGTAGAGAATATTTTGATGGAAAATATATTGACACGATTATAACTGGAGATATCGCAAAATATCACGAATGGAGAAGACGATATTGGATAACTGGGACTGGAAGCAAGCAGGATACATACCAATATGAGCGAAACGGTAAAATTGTAAATTCGAAAACTCGTGCGGGAAAAGAACCCGCGATAAGCACAATTAACTCGGAAAATGTTTTATTACGGTCGATATTTAATTTTGCATCAATGAATGACTGGATTACAAAGTCACAAATTCCAACAATATCATTACGAATTCCATCAGTTAAGAGATCGAGAGAAAGCAAGAGAAGACCTGGATTAACTCCGGAGCAGGTAAAACATTTGTTGGAAATAAGTCAAAAGAGGCTTGATGCTGTAGCAAATGATGCTCGTTTATATCATCAAAGGTTTATGCTTCATCACTTTGTCGGAATTTTAGCGAACACGGGCATGAGAGATTTCGAAGGTATAAAGATTATGTGGAGTGATATACAATTATCAAAAATGACGAAACCTGATAACCAATATAACAACACATTCACAAAGGTTCGAACAGATGGAAAAGGTGATCGTGAAAGATGGTTAATACCACTTGACGGATTTGATGATTTTCTGGATAGTTTAGGAACATTTACATATGAATTTAGAATGAAGGCACTTGGATATCCAGATGACGATATAGAAGCAGTTGTTTCATTCGATGATAAAAGACGAATTTTCGTCGATTATGATGGTTCAGACTTAAAGAGTTTATCGAGAGGTTTTTCGGCACTATTAAAAGAGGCTGACTTGTATCTGGATGAAAGGGGCAAAATGAGAGATGCCTATTGCTTAAGACATTTTTATGCAACTGAAAGACTTCTCGCAGGAGTTGGAATTTATACATTAGCAGAAAATATGGGAACAAGTGTTCAAATGATCGAGAGACATTATGGACATTTGAAACCGGAGCAAGCGGCGATTGAACTTACAAAACCATCATTAAAATAATTTCGGTGGTCATAGAACGATCGGACATATGTTATGCCCGACCATTCTATAACTTACTTAATTTTGATGGTTGAACTTGGTGGTTTGGTTGTCGTGTTCGCGATACCGGCTGGAACCGCAGACTTTCCACGACGAATTCGCCGCCGGTTTTCCGATGCTACAGCAAGTTCACGATCGAGTTCGCCAAGGCTTACCGCTTCGCGGATCATCGTCAGCACATTCGGAAGATTGACGATGTCACCCACGACAATTGAAGAAGGTTTTCCGTTTATTATCAATGGCTTATTTCCGAATCGAAGTTCGATCAGCACCCGATTTTCCGAGTCGCGATACCAGATTTTACGGATGACCGTCTGAACCAGGAAACGAGATTTGCTTCCATCTTCCATCCGCTTCCACTTCTCGACCTTCTTCGAGAAAGGCTGGCCGGCGATTTCGGCATTAGCGGCTTCCAATTGTTCCGACAATATAGCGACCATCTTTCGCCGAAGGATCAAACTCGGCTGGGTTGTTTGTGCCTTCTTCGTGGTGTCGGCGAAGGTCAACTTTTCGAGAATTTTCATTTCGGCACACTCCATAGGTTTCGATGTTCGAAAGACTATGGATTGGCAAAGAAAGATCAATAACAGATCAACATACAAATGCGAATTATCGAAATATTATGTTATACAAAATACATTCGAACATCTCAAATTCCACATTGAGATGTTAATACACAAATCAACTTTGATCAAGAATTCGCAAGCATCTTCAAACCGGCATAACCATTTCGTTTAATGATATTCAAAACCGCACTGCCTGTCCACAATCCACCTCGTCTCGATTGAATTCCACGGGTGTTCAAAGTGTCGGCAACTTTGTGAACACTTGACCTTTCATAATGTGAAATATCCTTAATGATCGGCAACATATTTTCAGCGAACTTATCGGCTTGATCAATAAGTGTTTGATGGGCTTTGGCT